>JACPPR010000052.1 GCA_016190895.1 Chloroflexota bacterium
CCCCTCAGAGACCTCCCCTCGCCCGCCGCAGCGGGAGAGGGCCGGGGTGAGGGTCTCTTTTTGCTGTCCAAATTCCGTTACCAAAAACGAACTCCGAAAAACCTAATTTGGACAAGAG
The DNA here is from genome assembly GCA_016190895.1 of Chloroflexota bacterium. GTDB lineage: Bacteria > Chloroflexota > Dehalococcoidia > Dehalococcoidales > UBA2162 > JACPPR01. The sequence continues at coordinate 119 of JACPPR010000052.1, forward strand.
TGGGACCAAAGGGAGATTTTCGAGTGTAAATCCTCGTTATGGCCTTCGGCAAGAATTAGCAACCTTGTCACCCTCGTCCTGCACCTTTCGTCCGGTTTCTGTAGAGACACGGCATGCCGTGTCTCTACTTGAGGCGGGTGCGTTCCAGCAAATGACACCCGGAGGCGCTTTGCAAAGTGCACACTGAGGTGTCATTCTCAGGACTGGCAGAAGCCCTGCGTATCAAATATAATGAGAGACACTTGGCAAGCTTTGGAGAGACGGTGAAAAAGACCTATCAAGAGTCGCTGGAAAAAAGAGTGCTGCGATTCATCAAGGAAAATCGCCTGATTGCAGGGCAGAAGCAGCTTCTGGTAGCTGTGTCCGGCGGACCGGATTCAGTCTGTTTGCTCCACATTCTCACTAAACTTCAAAAAGAACTTGACATAAAGCTGCATATTGCCCATCTCGACCACCGCTTGCGGGGCGCCGAATCTGAAGCCGACGCCGACTATGTTGCGGAGCTGGCTTGCCAGCTTGGTTTGCCAGCCACTATTGGCGCTTGCGATGTGAAAGCATATCAAGCTCTCCGTCGTCTCTCCCCTGAAGAAGCCGCCCGCGAGGCGCGGTATGACTTTCTGGCCGAGGTCGCCGAATCTCTGGGCGTCGGCTGTGTTGCCGTTGGGCACACTGCCGACGACAATGTTGAGACGGTACTGCTGCACCTTATCCGGGGCACCGGCACCACAGGACTGCGCGGTCTGCAGCCGGTGAGCCGCTGGCGGTCCCCGGGGCATAATCTTACCATCGTCAGGCCCTTGCTAACGGTAAGCCGGCAGGAAACTTCGGATTACTGCCGCATCTGCCAGCTTGACCCCAGGCTCGATAGTTCTAATCTATCGCTATCACCGCTACGAAACAGAATCCGTCATCAGTTGCTGCCCCTGCTGGAAAATTACAATCCCAGCGTCAAAGAGTCCTTGTTGCGGACGGCCCGCCTGGCCGGAGACGACATTGCCTATTTGAATCAAGCGGGCGCTCATTTGTTGGCCGGTCTGGTTCAGAGGCAGGATGGGGTAATTGGCCTGGATAAAGCCGGCTTTCTTGCTTTGCCTGTCAGTCTGAAACGTCATTTGCTCAGAGAAGTAATCGAAGAGCTATTGGGCAGTCTGAAAGATATCGAAGCCTGCCATATCGAGGAGATAATCGCCGTGACCGGCAAGCCCGCCGGGAGAAGAATAAGTCTGCCCGGGGGCCTTATCTTTACCGTAGAATATGAGCGTTTTTTGCTGGCTCCGGAATCGGCGGTTCTCTCTCCGTTCCCGGCCATCGAGGGCGAAATTTCGCTGAAAATACCCGGCGAAACTATGTTCTCCGGCTGGCGTGTCTCAGCCAGTGTTATCGATAGGGACCGTATGGGGAATGAAACTGATGATTGTACTGCCCATCTCTGTTTTGCTAAGGTTGGTGACAGATTGACCGTGCGCTCCCGGCAACCGGGCGATAGATTCCAGCCGCTCGGGATGAGCCAGCCCAAAGGGCTGGCTGAATTTATGATTGATGCTAAAATACCGCGCGCCTGGCGCCAGGGGATTCCCCTTGTCTGCTCACCTCAGCACGTCCTCTGGGTGGTCGGCTTTCGGCTCGATGACCGGGCAAAGGTGACTCAGAGCGCCGGACAGGTTCTTCGCCTTGAGTTCAAAAGGTTCACCCTGAGCTTGTCGAATGGGTCGGATAAATAAAAAGGAAGCTAGTTTTGGCTGATTTATCTACTTTGCAACAAACCATTGGAGTCTATTTCAAAAACGTGCCTCTGCTTGAGCAAGCGATTGTGCACAGCTCCTATCTTAACGAGAACCCGGGGCTGGCTCTTAACTCTAACGAGAGATTGGAGTTTCTTGGTGACGCCGTTTTGGGTCTGGTTGTGGCTGAGAAGCTATATCGGGACTATCCCGACTTTGACGAAGGTGAAATGACCCAAATCAGGGCTGCCCTGGTCCGCAAGGAAACTCTGGCGCGCGTCGCCACTGATATCAGACTGGGTGACTATCTCTTTCTGGGCAAAGGCGAAGAGTCCGGTGGCGGGCGAAACAAGCCGGCTAACCTGGCGGCGGCTCTCGAGGCGGTCATCGCCGCCGTCTTTCTCGACCGGGGGTTGCCTGCGGCCACAGATTGTATCCTGCGGCTTTTTGACGCCGAGCTGAAGAAAACTGTTGAGCCGGGAGTAACCACAGATTACAAATCGGAACTCCAGCACCTGACTCAGTCCCGGGAACAGGGGCAGCCTGATTACCGGCTAATCGAAGCCACCGGCCCGGAGCACAGCAAGACTTTCACAGTCGAGGTAAAATTAGGTACGGTCGTGCTGGGCAGGGGTTCGGGGAAAAGCAAGAAGGCCGCCGAAAACGAAGCTGCCCGCTCCGCGCTCGACAGGATTTCAAAAGGCTTTACAGGCTAGCCTATCTTTGCTAAACTTTAGCTTAGAATCAGTATCAAGCGAGTTCACAATTAGAGGTGACATTATGGGAAGTCGAGATAAAAAACAAAGAGAAACCAGGAAGCCGAAGAAAGACATCAGGAAAACTGCGTTAAGCTCTATTCTGGCGCCGCCGCCACCGGTTGTAGAAGTTATCAAGGTCAAAGGCAAGAAGGAACCCAGGGAAGAAGACTAGGCCGGATAGGCTTCAGCAGATGGCGGGTTTAGCATCGGTTAAAGTGACCGTCCACGGCCGGGTCACGGGCATTGGCTTCCGCGCCTTTGCCAGGGCGCAGGCAAGAGCGCTCGGACTGACTGGCTACGCCCGCAACCTGCCCGGCGAATCGGTTGAAATAGAAGCCGAGGGCGACAGAGACAAGCTGGAAAAGCTGGTCGCCCGTCTAAGGACAGGCTCGCCCCTTGCCAGGGTGGAAAAAATGGATGTCGCCTGGTCGGAATATTCGGGGAACTACCCCGATTTCACAATCCGCCCGTCTGTGTAGAAACTCCTCAATTTTTCCAGGCTTATCTTGTTTCTTTCCAGATAGTCGCTCTCTGTCACAAGAACTGCCTGCGGCGAGAACGTCCTCGCTGCCTCGATCAATTCTGCCCAATTTTCTTTTCCTTCACCCACGGATTTGTGCTCGTCGGCTTCTCCTGAGTTGTCATGGAGATGGCAATGAGCCAGATTCTCACCGAGAGTCTCTATCCAGTATTTCGCTGGTTCCGCTGAAAAGACGAGGGCGTGACCATTGTCGAACGATGCCTTCAAACTTGGATGTCCTGCTGCTGAAATCAGTTCGTCCTGTATCTCAGGACCAGCTTCCCAGAGATTCTCCAGGCATATCACCGTCTGGCTCTTCGCCGCTTCATCCGCAAAAGGCAGCCAGAATTCGCGCATTCGCTGCGTGAAATTCTTCACGTACGCCGCATTCCGGATTAGCGGGTTGTAGTTTGTGTGCGCTATGTACAGCGTTGCGCCGATTTCCCGGGCGGCACGAAGCGAAGCTGTGTGCCGCTGTCTGGTTACGTCCACAATCGCCGGGTCCTGACTATGTGCAATCAAATCGAGAAACGGACCGTGGGAGATTACCGGTGAGATTCCCGTAATGGCAACCGTGTGGCGTTTGATTCGCTCCGCCATGTCGCCATCGAGATTACCTGGAAATGCGAAATCGGTCACCTCGATGCCGATGCCTTGCTCACGGCAGAACGCTGCAGCCGCCTCAAGCTCATCCCCGAGCGTATTTATGGCCAGTTTATTAACCATTCGGCGTTGATTCTTTGAGCTAAGAACTTTCGAGGTTGGCTCTGGCTTCTTTAATCAGCGGCAGATAGTCCGTCTTCAGCCCCAGCAGCGCCGAGGCTTCGCTATCCACCTCGTACGGTTCACCGACGAATACCTTGCCGCACTCCTCGATTTCACCTTTAAGCTGGTTGTCCCGGACTGTGAATTTTTGCCTGGCTTCGATAATACCCATATCGAAGGGCAGCGTGAAATACAGGTCAGTTATTAATTTCTCTATGCCCAGGCTATACAGAGCCTCCCAGCCCCCCGGCGCTTCGGCGCTGTATTTGGCGTAGGGCAGCAAGCTGAGCATGTTCATAATACTGAGGCTGCCCCGGCCATTGGCAATCTTGAGTGGGGTTACGGATATCAGATAATCACTGGAAAGGATAACATTGGGCACCCAGAAGGTGGGCATTACCAGCGGCTTGGGTAGGGGGTTATCCACCTCGACCCAGATACAATCCTTCACATCCAGCAGCAATACCCTGGGAAAGTCATAACCGAGCGTCTGGTATATCGGGTATATCGAGCCTCCGCCAAGGGTGCCCTCGAGCAGCAAAATATCGGCATCGCTGACCTGTCTGATGCCTCTGATTATCGTCGCGAGAATCTCCCGGCTGGTGGTCACCGGGTACGGCGCCGGGTAACCGGCGCTCGGTTTAATTAAAATCCGCCTCGCCCGGGCTATCACCGGCGGTGGTTTGAAAACAAACTCCGCAGACTCAAGTATCAAGTCTAACTACTCCGCAGTTCTAATAGAGGTGGCTACCGTGCCGGGGTTAAGACGACTATCTGAGCCGTTTCAGGAAGAAACCCGGACTTAAACTCAACTTCGCTAACTTCCAGCTTGGTGACGCGAGTTTTTCCTTTAATGAATTCGTCTACGCCGGCCACCGGGAAGTTGGGGCATCTCTCATTGCGGTAGTGCATCGGGATTACTACCTTGGCGTCCAGTTTGGCGTAGACCTCGGTGGCGACATTGGCATCGATGGTAAAGTTCCCCCCGACGGGTACCAGCAGGATATCTACCTTGCCAATCTCGGCAACCTGCTTGTCGCTAAGGGAATGACCCAGGTCACCGACGTGACAGACCCGGATGCCATCGATATCGAAACAGAATATGGTCATATCGCCCCTCTGGCTTCCGCCACTCGCATCATGAAAAGCTGCAATGCTGGTTATTTTGATACCTTTGACTTCTGACGTGCTCTTGACCACGGTCGGATTGCCGCTGACCGCCGCCACATTACTGTGGTCGCCGTGTCCGTGGCTGACGGTCACGATGTCCGCCGGCTCCTTTATCTCCTTATAAGGTATGCGCTCACTGGGCGTGTACGGGTCGGTGATTATTCTGGTCCCGTTAGCCGCAGTTATCAAAAAGGCGGACTGTCCAAACCATTTGATTTTCATAACTCGTCCTTTCAATCCCCCCAACCCCCTTATTAAGGGGGGCGAGGGGGGATTCGTTTTCTTGTCTCAGCCTTACTTTTTAGCCAGAGCCAGCACCAGATTGACCAGGGTGCGTACCGGCACCCCGGTAGCGCCCTTAACCGCATAGTTCCGCTCTTTATCGAGTATGCTGGTGCCGGCGATATCCAGGTGCACCCAGGGAGTATCCCCGGCAAACTCGGCGAGGAACTGGGCGGCCGTACTCGCCCCGGCCAACCTGCCGCCGGTATTCTTGATATCGGCGACCTCGCTCTTGTTCTGTTCCTTGTATTCTTCGTACATCGGCATCGGCCAGATTTTCTCTCCGGCTTCTTTCCCCGCCGCAATCACCTTATCGAACAGCTCCTGATTGTTGGTGAAGCCGCCGCTGGCCACATCGCCAAGAGCCGTTCGGCAAGCGCCGGTGAGAGTGGCAACATCGATTATTTGTTTGGCTTTCTTCTGCTTGGCATAGGCCAGGGCATCGGCCAGAGTCAGTCTGCCCTCGGCATCGGTAGAGATTATTTCGATAGTTTTGCCGCTCATTGCCTTCAAGACATCACCCGGTTTGATGGCATTGCCTCCGGGCAGGTTTTCAGTAGCCGCGACGACAGCCATAACATTAATCCTGGGCTTAAGCTGGGCAATGGCGCTGGTCGCCGCTATAACCGAGGCGCCTCCGGCCATGTCTCCCTTCATTTCTTCCATACCTTCGGCCGGTTTGAGGGAAATGCCTCCGGAATCGAAGGTTATCCCCTTACCAACCAGCGCAATATCGATGTCCCTGGATTGCCTCCCTTTATAAGTAAGAACGATAAATTTGGGTGGCTGCTCGCTGGCTTTAGCCACACCCAGGAAAGCTCCCATCCCCAGCTTCTCAACCTCTTCCCGCTCAAGAACGGTGATGTCGAACCCATAGTTCTTAGCTAACCAGGCAGCCATCTCAGCCATATCCGTAGGCGTCATATGGTTAGAAGGTTCATTGACCATATCACGGGCCAGGTTGGTTGCCTCCGCTACTATCTTGCCTTTGTTGCTCGCCCGCCTTAAACTGGCTACCTTACCTCTATCCGGGCTGACCATAGTGAGTGATTTGATTTCACCAAACTCAGGCTCCTTGGTAATGTGGTGGCGGAAGGCGTATAGCCCGAGCAAAGCTCCCTCCGTTAGCGCCTGAGCCGAATCTTCGGCGGTTATTCCGGCAATACCGGCGCCATGCATAACAGTGGCGACAGTGGTGACATATTTCCGCCGCAAGAGCCGGCCGGCGTTAGCCATCGAACCCCTGAGCTTATCGAGGGATAATTCAGACTTTTTGCCCAGGCCGGCCACTATCACCCGGTCGGCCGGGAGCTTACCCTGGGTGTGGATAATCGTAAGCTCGTTAAGTTTGCCTTTAATCTCACCCGTGCGGATAAGCTGAGCGATGGTGCCGCCCAGCGCCTTGTCCAGAACGGCGGCATCCCCGTCCGGGCGTTCCAGACCATCGAAATGATTCACGATTACGGCATCGACTTTAGTCTTGGCGATATCTCCGGTAACGACTTTAATTTCCACTGAAACCTCCCGGGTCTATTATTGAGTAGATGCCGTCGACACGGCACTCTCCATGCGCTTCACATCGAGGACAATCTTATCCAGGATGGGTGTGATGTCTCTCGATGTGTTCACAACGTAGTGTTTCCGTCTTATCTTCTCGACCGATGTTTTCATTTGCCGGTATATTGCCCAATCGGCATCGGATTTAGCCCACGAATCTCTGAAACGGCTATTCAATCTCCGGCGGACCAATCCGGGAGGCGCTTCAACCCGCACCAGAATTAGCTTGACCCTTAGACGGTCGGCGATATTGTAAAGATATTCGCGATGCTGCTCCGTCAGATTGGTAGCATCCAGAATCAGCGAGATGCCTTTTTTCAATAGCTTCTCGATAAGCAGGTGCACCGCCTGAAAAAGGCGCTGGCTTTCCTCCGGGCTGTAATCCGGCGCCGGAAACAGGACTTTACGCAAGGCGTCACTCTCCAGAATGACTAATGGCAATCTCTCGGCCAACTTGCTGGAGAAGTAGGATTTTCCTGTCCCTGGCAACCCGCTGATGACGATAAAGACGGGTCTGGCCGCTGCCTCAGGAAGTTGCCCCAGGCTCTCGGCCAATCGTTCCACATCGGCAGCAAGCCGAGAACTCTCCATAACATTTAATTATAGAACGTTTTTCCCCATTTGGGTAGATACCTGAGGAAAATAGTTTGAAAACGGGCGCTTTTATTCGCTTTGGTTTTCAGGATGGCATGTAAACTGGTGGCACAGGCGTCCCCGCCTGTGCGTCCCTCTCAACTTTCTTATTGCCATCTTGATTGCAAATTGGAATTAGACGGTAGGGGCACAGCATGCTGTGCCCACCAGGTAACGCGAGGTGTCGTTCTGTAGAGACACGGCATGCCGTGTCTCTACGAGTTCGGACGAAAGGGCGGGCGAACCCCATCGCTCATGGAATCGCTGACCTCTGTCATTTTCCAATCTCCTCTCCCCTTGCGCCTGCCCGCCGCACAAGGCTTTGATAGGGGGGGAGAGGATTAAGAGCCTGTCCTGAGCTTGTCGAAGGATGAGGGTGACACAAGATTTATTTACCCCTCACTTACATTTCCGATTCGTTTCACTCATTCGGAATCCCGTATGAACGGAGTGAATCGGGACTCTCCCGCAAGGGGAGAGAGAAGGGAGTATTGTCGCGATTAGTTGCTGTTCACTCCGGGGAAGCCACAATTCTCAAGGAAGGGGACGGTATCGATAGTTTGCGCCGGAGGCTTTCTTTATCGATTTGACCGGTGGCGGTGCGGGGCAAAGAATCAAAAAAGAGAATTTGCTTGGGCACTTTATAGCTGGCCAGGCGTTCCAGGCATAATTTCTTAATGTCCGCCTCGGTAGCGGTCGCGCCTTTTTTCAGGCTGATTGCCGCCCCGACCACCTCCCCCCGCATCTCGTCCGGGATGCCGATTACCGCAGCCTCAGCCACGGCGGGGTGCCGGTATAATACCGCCTCGACGTCTCCGGGATGGATATTCTGCCCCTTGACGATGATAATGTCCTTTTTCCTGCCCGTGATATATACATTGCCCGCCTCGTCCATCTTGCCGATATCGCCGGTATGGAGCCAGCCGTTCACTATCGTTTCTGAGGTAGCCTGGGGATTATTGTAGTACCCGTTCATGAAGGGGCCTTTCAGCGCTATTTCGCCGGGCCGGTTGCGGGGAACTTCCCGGCCGTCGTCAGCCACTATCTTCGCCTCCCAGCCGGGCAGGGCCTTGCCCACCGAGCCGAGTTTGCCGCTGCCATTAGGGGATGGGCAGGTAACGTGGCAGACGGCCTCGGTCAAGGCGAAGCAATCCAGAATCTTGTGTCCGTAGAGCTTCTTGAAACGCTCGATTAAGCTCACCGGCATAAAATCAGCCGAACTGGAGCACAGCCGGAGCGAGCTTAGGTCGCTCTTGATGCCCTCTTTCTCCGCCATATCGACGGCGAGGGCAAAAATATAGGGCACGCCGAAAAACATGGTGCCCTTCTCACGCTCGATGGCGGCCATAAAACTGCTGATGGACAGCCCGGTTCCGGGTACCATTACTACGGTGCTGCCCCTGGCAATCGCCGACAGCAAGACAGCCACCAGACCGAAGACATGGTACATCGGCAAGGCATACAGCATAACGACATCTTTCTCAGTCTGACGGAAGACATCGCCCATTATCGCCGCCTCGTGCACCAGTCCCCCGTGGGATAACATCACTCCTCTGGGCGAAAAGGCTGGTCCCGAGGTATATAGAATCAGGGCGATATCCTCAGGCTGAGGTTCGATATCGAGCTTCTCCATTGGATTCGCCGCCATTATCTCCTGATAGCTGGAGAATTCTCCGCCGCACCCCGAGTTTATATCGATAATATGCTTGATAGATTTGAATCCTGGCAGAAAAGGAATTAGCGGTTCCAGAACCGGACTTTCCGATACCAGAAGCGCCGGCTGGCAATCACCGAATAAAACGGTCAACTCATCGAGCTTGTACTGAGGGTCGAGAGGCACCGCGGTAGCGCCGGTTTTGATTATGCCGAAGAAAGTGATGACGAAATCAGGGCTATTGGATAGTAGCATGGCTACCCTGTCGCCCTTTTTTATCCCCATGCCTGTCAGGGCGTGGGCAATCTTGTTAGAGGCTTTATCCAGCTCGGCGTAAGATAATCTTAAATCGCCTGAAACGATACCTGTCTTCCCCCCGTACCGGCCCGCCACTTTTTCCAGCATCAGTTTCAGGGTCATCGTAGCCCTCTCCCACATCTAGCCCTCTCCCAGAATTATCATGGCGTCTACAGCCACCGCGCCATCGCTATAGGCAAAAACGGGGTTCAAATCAAGTTGCTCCACCTCGGGGTGCTGCTCCACAAATTGGGAAACTTTCAGTATCATGTTCTCGAGATTAGCCAGGTCGACCGGCTCTTGTCCCCGGTAGCCGGTTAACACAGGATAACCTTTTATCTCCCGGACCATTTCCCGGGCATCCCTTTTCTCAAGAGGCACGATTCTGAAGGAAACATCTTTCAAGATTTCGACCAGAATTCCACCCAGACCGAACATCAGCACCGGGCCGAACTGGACGTCCTTGGAAACGCCGATGATTATCTCTATCCCGGGGCGGGCCATCTTCTGAACCGAGACACCCTGAATTTTCGCCTCGGGGTACTGCTTCTTAATCGACTTCAAAATGTCATCATAGGCTTTGCCTACCTGTGCCGCCGTTTTTAAGTCTAGTTTGACCCCGCCGGCATCGCTCTTATGCACCACGTCCGCTGAGGCTATCTTCAAGGCTACCGGGTAGCCAAGCTCTTTGCTTATCGAGAGCGCTTCCTCTCTGGAACCGGCCAGCTTGGTCTCGACCACGTTTACGCCGGCCTGCTTGAGCAGGGTTTTGGCCTCTACTTCTGTTAATGCTTTTCTGCCTTCGCTCTTAGCCTGAGTTATTACCCCAGTCATTGTATCCTCCTGCCTCAGAATTTAATCGGGGAATTATTTGTCCAGTCTAGCAGATTTTGGCTTCTTTGCCAAATAATTTGTTGTTAGAAATGTGGCAGCCGTGCTATAATTTTTCTGCGCTGGGGATTCGTCTAGCGGTAGGACAGCAGACTCTGGATCTGCATGGCCAGGTTCGAATCCTGGATCCCCAGCCAGTTTAGCCTCCAAGCAATTGTAACAAGGACGCTGATTCCGGCTTGCCCCCCCATGATATTTCCCGTTTTCAACTTAGTTTCCTCTTGAAGCTATCGTGCTATCCCTCTGTTTAATGGTAAAATGACCTGTCTGGGAGAATGACCCGGACAAAAAGCATAACAGGCAGGTAAGATGAAACTTGAAAGGCTTTTCTTAGGGGCGTACGTTGCCAACTGCTACGTAGTCTGGGATGAGGCTAATCAGGAGGCGATGATAATCGACCCCGGCGCGGGGGCCAGCGAGATTCTCAAGTGGCTGGCAGAGCAGGGACTCAAAGTAAAGCTCATCGTCCTGACCCACCGCCACCCCGACCACATCGGCGCGGTCAAAGAGTTGAAAGATGCTACCGGGGCTGAACTGGCTATCCACGCCGATGACGCTCCTCGGCCTCGTGGTGACCGTCCGCCCAGCCTTTCCCCGTCGTTCGGCGGCCAGCCCCTCCCCACCCCCGACCGCCTCCTCAAAGATGACGATACCATCAAGGTCGGCAGCGTGCGCTTAAAAGTCATCCACACCCCCGGCCACACTCAGGGCGGCATTTGCCTGTTGCTGGATGGGATACTCCTCAGTGGAGATACGCTTTTCAATGGCAGCGTCGGCCGCTCAGATATGCCCGGCGGCAACGGCCAGCAGCTAATAGACGCTATTATGACCAAGCTGATGACCCTGCCGGATGATACCCTGGTTCTGCCTGGCCACGGCCCGGAGACGACCATCGGCGCCGAGCGGGAGAACAACCCTTTCTTGCGGGGATAGGCTCTTGCCAAAAGTGGCACAGGCGTCCTCGCCTGTGCGTCTCAGTTCCCTCTCCCTTGACGGACGTTTGATGTGAATTGATTAGCTTTGAATCTCCCAGTTTGCAGACATGGAGTACGGGGGTTAAATCCCTCTCAATCTCCCTTTACAAAAGGGAGAGGTTGGTTGGTCTGTTTAATCAGCCTTAATAAATATACATCAAACGTCCTTGACGGGAGAGGGTGAGGGTGAATCTTGATGTTCAGATATTACTGCAACGAGGCTACAGCAAGTCCTGCGGTATCAGCGAAAACATCACGACGTCATGCGGTCTATCGTAGTAAAAAAGCCTGTTTCTCAGTATCCCCTCCCGAGTCGCGCCAGCTTTCTCGGCCACACGCTGGCTGGCTCTATTGGCGATTGCCACAGTAAGCTCGATACGTTGCAATCCCAGTTCCTCAAAGCCGAAGAGCGCCAATAGCCTTGTTGCTGCCGTAGCGACGCCTTGCTTTGTCCGGCTTGTCCTTACCCAGTAACCAAGATTCGCGGACCGGTTTTTACTTAGCTGGTTTATGCCACAACCTCCCAAGTAGCTGTCATCTGAAGGGTCAACAATCGTGAAGTTGTAGTCCGTGCCTTGCCCCCAGGCACTATCCTGCTTCGCCACAAATTCGTGGCTCTCCTCTATGACATAGCCAGGATGGCACCATTCCATCCACACCGAAACTTCGGGGATAGACTCACTCGCTGCCTCATAAAGACGCTCTACGTCGCTCAGCTGATATGGACGGAGCAGAATAAACCCATCGGTCAGTTCAACTTTGTTCACCATTTTTCAAATCCTCCCTAAACGAGAGAGGGGGCTTTTCGCCCCCTCTCTAATCTCTTTTCTGATAACTTCCAGGGCTAGGCCTTTACATCCTCACGTCCGTATGAAGCTTGCTTCAAGGACATTATGACGGAGACCGCGATAACGATTATGCCGACCACGGATACGCCGACAGTTATCGGCGTCGGTCCGTTCTTCAAAGCCACCACCATTACCGAGGCTGAGATGATCGAAATGAGGTTGATGACTTTGATGAGCGGGTTCAAAGCCGGGCCAGCCGTATCCTTGAGCGGGTCACCCACTGTATCGCCTACCACGCTTGCCTTATGAGCTTCCGAGCCTTTGCCCCCGTAGAGACCATCTTCGATAGTCTTTTTGGCGTTATCCCAGGCGCCGCCGGCATTAGCCATAAAGACAGCCAGCAACTGCCCGACGAGGATTACGCCTGCCAAGAACCCGGCCAGCGCCTCCAGGCCGAGGAGAAAGCCGATAACCAGCGGCGAGATAATGGCCAGCAGCGCCGGGGTGAGCAGCTCTTTCTGGGCTGCCGTGGTGCAGATATCGACTACCTTGCCGTAGTCCGGGTCGACAGTGCCTTCCTTAACTCCTTTGACATTGGCGAACTGGTAGCGCACCTCGTTAATAATAAAGTAAGCCGCCCGTCCGACCGCCCTGATGGCGAGCGAGCTGAAGAGGAAGGGGACAGAGCCGCCGATGAGAAAGGCGACGAAGACCTGCCACTTAATGAGGTCGATGGACGTAAGTGAATAATCCTCATAAAAGGCGGCGAATAGGGCCACTGCCGCCAGCACTGCTGAAGCGATGGCGATACCCTTGGTGACTGCTTTGGCCGTGTTGCCGACAGCATCCAGGTCGGCTAGAATCTTGCGAGCACCGGGTTCCAGGCCGGCCATTTCGCCGATGCCGTTAGCGTTATCGACGATAGGGCCGAAGCTGTCCATGGCGATGTTGTTGCCGGTCAGTGTAAGCTGGCCAATGCCGCAGAGAGCCACACCGTAGAAAATATAGAGAATCGTGCTGCCGCCGCTGCCATCTCCACCCTGCCAGATGAGTGCAGAGGCGACGATAGACAGCGCGATAACGATTACAGACAACACCGTGCTCTCATAACCGGTAGCCAGACCGCCCAGGATGGTGGTCGCCGGCCCGGTCTGGGTTGCCTGGGCAATCTCTTTTACGGGCTTATATTCGGTCGAAGTATAGTAATCGGTGATGTACTGGATGGCGATGGCGAGCAGGACGCCGACCGAAGTCGCCAGGAAGAAGCGCAGGTCTTTAACATAGAACTGGGCGAACAGGAAGAAGGAAGCAACGGAAATAAATGCCGCCAGCCAATAACCTCGGTGTATGGCCTTCATGGCGTTCTCGCCTTCCTTTGTCCTAACCGAGTAGGTGCTGATGATGGAAGATAAAACGCCGGCCGCGCGCACCAGCAAGGGGAAGATAATCCAGTAGAGGTGGCCCGTGGCTGCGGTGAGCAGCAAGCCGAGAATCATCGCCGAAACGATGGTGACTTCATAGGACTCGAAGATATCCGCCGCCATACCGGCGCAATCGCCGACGTTATCGCCCACCTGGTCGGCGATGACTGCCGCATTGCGCGGGTCGTCCTCGGGAATACCCATTTCCACCTTGCCCACCAGGTCGGCGCCGACATCGGCCGCCTTGGTGTAAATGCCGCCGCCGACGCGCATGAACAGCGCCAGCAGCGTGCCGCCGAAGCCAAAGCCAAGCAGGACCAGCGGAGCATCTTTGAAGAAGATAATGAAGATGATGGTGCCGCCGAGCAGTCCGAGACCGTCCGTGAGCATGCCGGTGATGGTGCCGGCGCGGTAACCGATGCTGAGAGCTTGGGTGAAGCTGTGCCGGGCTGCCTCAGCCACACGGACGTTGGCCCGGAGGGCCATGTTCATGCCTATGTAGCCGACGGTTGCGGAGAAAAGTGCCCCGATTAAGAAACCGCCCGCGCGGCCCAGGCCGATGAGCCAAACAGGATTATTGTAGGCAGAGGTGGCTCCCGCGAAATAGCCGGTGAAGAAGATGAACACGGCCAGGATGAAGACCAGCAACAGGATGGTGCGGAATTGCCGCCTCAGATACGCCCGGCCGCCCTTTTTGATAGCTTCCGAGAGGTGCTTCATCTTGTCGGTTCCCTCGGGTTGGTTCGTAACCTGCTTTGTCAGGAAAACGGCGTAAAGCAGGCCGATGATGGCTACGCCGACCACGATGAGGAGAGCGATTCTTTCAAAGCTCGTCACACTCGGGTCGGTGAAGCCCTGGAACAGAGATATTTTCATTCACAACTCCTTCTATCCTTCCATTCCGGAAGGACGACATTGACAAACTTTTTTATTCTACACAAGTGGGGTGGTAAAATCAAGTTTTTTCTTGAGGTTTTTAGAAACTCGTTTGTCATTGCTACGAAATACATCCTCTCCCCTTGCGGGAGAGTCCCGATTCACTCTGTTTCATACGGGATTCCGTATGAGTGAAACGAATCGGAAGATTGAGGTGAGGGGTATTTCATCTTTTGTGGCGCTGTTGTCCAGCATGATAGATTGCGAGGGCACGTTCGCTTCGCTCAGTGTAAACTCCGCCTTTAGGCTGAGTCCTGTGGCAATCCATAAGATTTGTCGAGATTGCCGCAAAACCTACATGATATTTCCCTCGAATTTCCCCAGCTTTTTCTCCAGCTCTTGCTGCCGGATGACGAGGGTCAGGTCACTACGTGTCCTTTCCAGCACTCCCCGCAGCATATCGGTAGTACGGCGCAGGCCGCCGGTAATGGCATCGGGGAAGTCCATAGTTACCAGGACATTGTAAATATCATCCATTGCCGTCAGCAGTTCTTCCCCGCGGGAGAGGTCTCCCTTTCTGATGCCATCGAGAAGATAGCGTCTTAGTTCGCTGGCCGCCTCAGCTAACCCGTTCAGGTAGGCAGCCGGGTCGACACGCAGTTCGGCGGGGTCGGGGAGCGGCGAGCCGGTGACCAGAGAGACGAGAATACTGCCTTCGGCAAACTCCTTTTGAGCGTCTCTCAGGAAGCCGATATTGCTGATTTCAGGAGCGCCGCTTAATGCCTGCTCGGCCTGACTCAGGAGGTCATGGACTGTCTTCAGCAATTCCTTGGCGCTGTCGAACTCCTGCCGATGCACGGCACGGATAGCCTGGCTCGAGTAGCGGATGACTTCACGGCACAGGGGCAACACCTGCTCCCGGGCAGCATCCTTAGCTGACAGGCTCAATCTGATTTCTTCGGCAATGGAATCCAGTCTATCGGTCAAGTCACTCATTTTTACTTACCGCCTTTTTCCCCTTGACTGAGCAACAGGGACATCAGTTCTTTCTCGATAGTGTAGAGAGCGAAGCGGGCGTGCATAAATTTCTGAGAATCGAATCGGGCGGGAATATCCGGCAGCTTCGATAGCTCTTCGAGCGTTCTCAGCGATTCCTGAACCCGCCGGGCATTAGCCACCAGCAAGATGGGTAGCTCCTTTCCCTTCTCTTCCCCGGCAACCTCGATATCGATACCGACATCAACCGCCGAGTCCCTGGACTGGAGAAGCTGCGCTTGAAAAGAGGCGTCACTCCTGATTACATCGTGCCGCAGGCTCTTTAGCCGTTCAGTTAGCTCTGCATCATCAAGGACAAAGCGGGCTATCTCCTCGAGGAACCGCAGCCCTTCGCTAATCCGGTTAAAACTAGCATCGATAATCCGTAAAATCCGGCTGGAAGGTTGTGGTGAAGTCATTGCCTGTTATTCCTTGCCTGTTGCCTGTAATGTTTTGGCGGTTAATTTTAGCACAGCCTTGCTTTATGGTAAAGCAACCGAACTCGTCATTGCGAGACCATTCCGCCGCAGCGGAAGGCGAAGCAATCCGGGTGGCGTGGAAGGAGTGCCCCACCTCCCCGAGATGCTTATTCTTCCCCTACCGCGTTCTCAATAAGCTCGATACGGGAGGCCTTGCCGTTCCCGTCTAGCTCTATGGCGACGACATCGATACGCCATTCGGGAAGCTCGCCGCCTTTGTCTTGCAGATAATATTGGGCGGCTGCCCTGAGATGGCTCCTCTTAGCAAATGTGATGGACTCTTCCGGGCTGCCGAACCGGAGGCTGGCTTTGCTTCTGACTTCAATGAAGACAAGGCTTTCCTTATGCCTGGCAATAATGTCAATTTCACCCCGTGGACAGCGGTAATTAGTTTCCACGATACGATAGCCCCGCTTTTTAAGAAAATCACGGGCAAATTTCTCACCCAGGTCGCCGGTATTTCTTCGCTTCATCCCTCTACCATCTCCCTCACCGGCGAGAAGGAGCGGCGGTGGATGGGGCAGGGTCCGAATCTTTGCAGACAAGCCAGGTGCTCCTCGGTACCGTAGCCCTTATGGTTAGCCAATCCGTAGCCGGGATAGGCGCTATCAAGCTCCGTCATCAGGCGGTCCCTGGCTACTTTAGCTACAATCGAGGCGCAGGCTATGGAAAAACAGAGGGTATCGCCATCTCGTACCCCTTTTTGAGGTAGCTCGGTTCCCGGCAGGCGAAAGTAATCGATGAGCAGAGTCTCGGCGGGCGGTGAAAGCTGCTTTATCGCCAGTATCATGGCCAGATAGGTCGCTTTGACAATGCCCCGCCTATCGATTATTTCGTGAGAGACTGTCCCGACACCCACGGATATAGCTATTCCGCGGATATTTTGAGATAAGACTTCCCGTTTTTCAGGGCTTAATAGTTTGCTGTCCCTGACCTGTTTTAGCCAGGGTGCCTTGATACGAAGGGGGAGAATAACGGCGGCAGCGGCTACGGGGCCGGCCAGGGCGCCCCGCCCGACCTCATCGATACCGGCGATAAGCCGGTAGCCCTGTTTAGCAAGGCCTTTTTCTTCAGCGAAAGATGGTCTCCAGTGACTTGCCAATGACCTTATCCCCTTCTAACCAAAATCACAAGTTCCAATTTCCAAATTACAATGAAGGTTTCGGCGCTTGTATTTTGGTCTTTGGTTATTCCGGTTTGGTGTTTGTATCTTGGTCTTTGATTATTTCGTCTTTTGGCGTTTGGGCTTTGCCGGCTTTTTGCTGTTTTTCCACCGGCTTGTCCACCACGGTAATTTCACTGATAGGCAACTCTACGGTGGCGTCAGTTTCCAGTATAACCTGCACGGTTTGCTTCAAGGGATTACTGCCGATGACTTTAGCTAATCCCGATGCGGTAGTTACCCACTGCCCATTCTTGGGTAATGTCCCCCTCATCGCCCTGTATTGGTCATTCTCGTAGCCCAGACAGCACATCAATCGCCCGCAAACGCCGGATATTTTCATCGGATTAAGGGGCAAGCCTTGTTCTTTGGCCATTTTCATCGCTACCGGGGCAAACTCACTCAGGAAGCTGGCGCAGCACAGCGGGCGCCCGCACCGGCCGCAACCACCGACCAGTCTGGCTTCATCCCGGGGTCCCGTCTGGCGCATCTCTACCCGTACCTTCAAGCGCCGGGCCAACTCCCGCACCAGCTCGCGAAAATCGACTCTCTCCACAGAGCTAAAATAAAAAGTAAGATGGTTGCCGTCGAGGTTGTAATCAGCCCCCAATAGCTTCATTGGCAAATTCAGTTTTTCGATTAGCTTGCTGCATTCCGATATGGCTTCTTTTTCTTTCGCTTCGAGTTCCTGGCAACGCTGCATATCTTCCGGCGTTGCCTTGCGCACCACTGGCTTCAGCGGCTCGGTTACTTCGCTGTCTGGCGCCTGCTTGGGCGCGATGCTCACCTGCCCTATCTCCAGCCCCCGCGCCGTCTCGACTACCACCTGGTCATTAACATTCAGTTCAACACCCGCCGGGTCGAAGTAATAAACTTTGCCGGCTCTTTTGAATCGTACTCCCACTATTTCAGCCATATTTTACCTCTTATCTTCCTTTGTCATTGCTACGAAATACCTCCTCTCCCCTTGCGGGAGAGGATTGAGGTGAGGGGTATTTCATCCTTTGTGGCGCTGGTTGTCCAGCATGATAGATTGCGAGGAATCCCGATGAAATCGGGACGACGTGGCAATCTCTAAGATTTATATGGATTGCTTCGCCTTCCGCCTGCGGCGGAATGGTCTCGCAATGACAAGAGGATGATTGCCACTCCCGACAAATCAGGAGTCTCGTGATGACAAGACAATTATCAAACACCGGCGACCTCGCTGTATTTTCCTACTTCTGGAATGTCGAGCATCAATACTTCCAGCGCCAACCGTGGGCTGGCGTTCTGTCTGAGATGCTCGCTGACAGCCCGAATGCTCTGAATAAAAGCCCTTATCTGGGCCAGGCTCAAGCCTTGCGCCAGGTCGTTGAGAATGTCGATTCGGTCGATATTGGTGATGCTATCCGCCGAGCCTGCCTTCACCAGCAGCAGGTCGCGCCACCAATCGAGCCAAAGATTTAGCCTTTGGTAAACGAGTCCACGGTTCTGACTGAACTGGTTTGCCAGTTGTGTGGCATAAGCAAAACGCTCCTCCGCGTCAGCGCTGCCGATATCGAGCCACTTGTCCAGCGCTTCGGTATGCTGTAGCAGCAGGCTCTCTTCACGTGTCGCCGATATCGCCCAGCCCGGGCAGCCGTGAGAAAGCCGGGCCAAGAGCTTCGCCTTCTCTGCTTCAACGCTCCATTTTGTCTTCAGGGTGTCTTCTATTTCTTTCGGTGATACTGGGAATAGCTCCAGACGCTGGCAGCGGGAAACAATCGTCGGCAGCAGCAACTTGTCGTCCGCCGTCAGCAAAATAAAGACCACATTCCCCACCGGCTCTTCGAGAGTTTTCAGCAGGCGGTTGGCCGCTCCGACGGAGAGCCATTCGGCGCCGTCGACAATAAATACCTTGCGCTTGCCCTCGAAGGGCGGCAGGTTGGCCGAGCGCTGCATGTCTTCAATCTGGCTAACGCTAATCTTGGTACGGTTTTCTTCCGAAGTCTCCTCATTCATAACCATGACCTGGACATCGGCGTGCTTGAGCGAGATTATTTTCTGACAGGAGGGGCACTCACCGCAGGGCGGCTCAACACTCTCACAGTTCATCGCCTGAGCCAGGTTCAGCGCCAGGGTCATCTTGCCCACGTGTGCCGGACCGACAAAAAGATAGGCGTGGGAGAGTGAGCCTGTTTTCAGGCTTCGTTCGAGTAAATATACTGCCTTATTTTGCCCGATTATCTGCCACATTCTAGAATTCCAGCCCCTCACTGAAAGGTAGCCACACTACAAAAAATGTATATTAAATCACCTTTTGCAGGAATTCAGTTGCACGAAGGATTCTCACCTCTTTATAACGATGAGCCAACGGAATTTGTTTTGTTATGAGGAAACTATGAATGTCGTACTGTTCCCAGCCTTGTTTCGGCGTTAAGTATCTCTCGAATTTTTCTTTGTTCTGTCTGAAATAGTCTAACCGTTTTTGCTGGCGTTCGGCCTCATATAGTAGCGCATGATCCCCCAGTATTTCTTGGGGAATTAAGTTGGTACCCGTAAACGAAGATGGTGCCATATCTCGGTATTTTGCATCAGCTATGATTATGCTCTTTTTCTCTTCAGAAATAGCTACTATGTCGTACTCATAGCTTTCTATCACGGCAGTTTCAGGTCCGTAGTATCCTCGTGCTCGAACCTCTTCTCTGAGCCAACTCTCAAACTTCTTACCGACTTTCTCTCTCATATCTTGGATAACTTGCCCTCGTTTCTTAAGTGCTGGTTTTTCTGGATCTGGGCATCCTTGAAGGTAAATTAGGAAAAAGAGTAACGTGTGGTGATCCAGTAAAATACCTTCAGGAGTTCTTGCGACTATGGGTACCAGTTCTGTACTATCGACATACGTATTAAAGAAATTCTTCGCTGGATACTTTTCCTTGGCTAATGCATCGAAATGCCTTTGCATATCCGCTATTTCTTGTCCCTGTTTTTCGGTTAGAATAATAGACAATTTTTCTTTGCCCCATGTCTTTAGAAGCCACCCAAACAGAACAGTAAAATCAAGGATGTCCGGCCTATAGTCATACTGTGTCTTCGTTCTATAATGTTCTTGGAGCCAATGTTGTAACTGTAGGCTCATTGGCCAAAATCTCTCCAATATTTCCTTGTAATCAGTGATTTTAGTAAAGTCTAACTCCGGTGTAACAGATATTATCAAATGTTCATACGGAGAAAGAGGCTCAATTTGAGTGAGATCCTTATCGCCTACGAGACCAAGTTCTTTCTGAGCCTCTACAAAAGCTTTGGTATACTTGATGTATAACGGATTCAAACCCGATTCTGTTCTGCCAAAAATTAGCCTTCCGGTCCGCACATCTTCTAAGTTTCGTTGGTTTCGACTCCATTTTCGAACACCTGCTAGCAGAATTCTGAACTCTCTCATATCATCCGTCGTACCTTCTGACGGATATTTATTGGTCATCAATAATAACTCACCTAAGGCAATGAAATGGTCAATGAGTGGCATTATTCCATTTGTAAACAATAAGGTAATTAATGCTCTTCTGCCCTCATAGGAGTATCGAGCTAGTCTTCCTGATTTCCATCTTTGAATCTGGTCTACTAATAGCTGTTCTTCTCTTTGAATCTCCTTATAAATTCTAGGCTCTTCTGTGTCGGTGGCGTTTATTATTGAATGAATGTCCTGCGGCCATCGTTGACAGGTCTGGTTAATGCACACATCATTTCGTGGAGTGGCGGTATCTAGATATACGAGCCCCCCACAATGCGGGCATATATAATCAGATTCAAAATTACTGTAGTCGTAATCAGTCAAATTAGTCTGTTCCCTTATATAACTGACCTATCGCAAAAATACTTGTCTAACCGACATCACATCTCATCAGGTCTTCCAAGGTTTCCCGGCGACGGATGAGGCGGGCTTTGCCATCTTTGACCATCACGATGGCCGGCCTGAATGAGGCGTTATAGTTCATCGCCTCCGGGATGCAATACGCACCGCAGCCAGCCACGGCGATAATATCGCCAGCTGCCACCGGCGGCAAAGCGATGTCACTGATGAGAATATCCCCTGATTCACAAAACTTCCCGGCAATAGTGACCTTTTCGCTCACCTTTTCATTCATTTTGTTGGCGATTACCGCATCCTGCTTGGCCTGATAAAGGGCAGGGCGGATATTATCCGCCATACCGCCATCTACCGAGACGTAGCATCTGACGCCCGGAATGTCTTTGACTACCCCGGCGGTATACAGGGCGACTCCGGACCGGGCTACTATGGCACGGCCCGGCTCGATAATCAGCTTGGGTGGCGGCAGCTTCAGTTCCTTACACTTGCTTAGCAGCTTCGAGGTTATCGCCTCGGCATAATGAGAAATGGGCGGCGCCGGGGCATCGAGGGTGTACTGGACGGCAAAGCCGCCGCCGACGCTCAATTCTTTAAGCTCGAACTGGTATTTCTTTTTCATCTCGGCGGCGAAATTGAGAATAAAGTCCAGAGACTGCTGGTAAGGCTCGGTCTCGGTAATCTGGGAGCCGATGTGAAAGTGCAAGCCCACCGGCTTCACTTCGTTCATCGATATCGCCGTTGCCACTGCTTTCTCAGCGAAGACCATCGGGATGCCGAACTTGCTATCGATATTGCCCGTGGTAATATAGTGGTGGGTGTGCGGGTCGACTCCCGGAGTAATGCGCAGCAATATTTCAGGCTTGCGGTTCTTCTTCTTAGCTATTTCACCGAGCATCTTAAGCTCGTGAAAGTTATCTACCACGATGTGGCCGACTCCGACTTCCAGAGCCAGAGCTAACTCTTCGGCTGATTTGTTATTGCCCGGGAAATAGACCTTGTTCATCGGGAAACCGGCCGCTTGAACGATGCCGACTTCCCCGCCCGAGACGACATCCAGCCCCAGCCCCTCCTCCATAACCAGGCGTATCATAGCTTTGTTGATGAAGGCTTTGCAGGCGTAGATAACATTGGTATCAGCGTAGCGCTTGCCGAATTCTGTCTTGAATGCGGCGCACTGGCTGCGCAGGCCGGATTCATCGAAAAGATACAGCGGCGTGCCGAACTCAGCCGCCAACGCCATGGTATCACAGCCGCCGATCACAAGGTGTCCCCGGTTGTCTACTCCGGTGTTTACCGGAAACAGGGGAAGTTTGCTAATCTGCTCCGTCACAATATTTACCTCTAGCTAAATATTAACAGTGCTCACCAGGCAAGTCAAAGAAATGACATTGAAACGACCAGACCATCACAGAGTGTGCTCCAGAACTATCTTGACGCCGATGCCAATGAGAATCAGGCCGCCGATTACCTCTGCCCGCTTGCCCATCAAGCGGTTGGCTCTCTTGCCCAGTTGGAAGCCGAGCATTGTTATCAGAAAGGAGGCGATGCCGATAGTCAGACTTGCTGCCAGGATGTTCACTTTGATGAAAGCAAAAGTCAGGCCGACTGCCAGAGCATCGATACTGGTAGCTACCGATAAAGTCAGCAGCAGCCAGCCCTTGGTGATATCGGCATTTTCATTGCGGTCATCTTCGGAACGAAACGCTCCCCATATCATTTTGCCGCCGACAAACCCCAGTAAAGCCAGCGCCACCCAGTGGTCGTAGTCGGCTACCAGGTTGACCACAGTCAGCCCGGCTAACCAGCCTAAGACCGGCATCACAGCCTGAAAAACGCCGAATGATAGAGAGACACGACCGACCTGGGGGAAGGAAAGCGTTTTTCTGCAGATGCTACAGCCGAGAGCGACTACAAAACAGTCGGCAGCCAGACCAAGAGCGATGAGGGAAATGGTCAAGAATTCCATCTGTTTGCTGCTCTAATATCTCATAAATGGGCAAATTTTTCAAACTGGTATTCGAGGTTGTTTAACAATGGTCTGTCATTGCGAGGGCGAAGCAATGACAATGGCGGTTCAATAAGCAATCTCAATGGCCGATTGACACACTGTGGATTATTGGAGATAATGAGCCAACTGAATTTCCTCGTATGTATAGGAGCGGACGATAATGCCAGTCAAGAAAATCATTTCAACAAATGCAGCCCCGCCGGCAGTTGGACCGTATTCGCAGGCAATCCGGGCGGGCAGCTTTCTTTTCCTTTCCGGCCAGCTACCCTTGGACCCGAAATCGGGGACTATTGTTGGAGACGACATCGAGGCTCAAACGAGGCAGGTGATACTTAACATAAAGTCTATCCTGGCGGCTGAGGGTCTATCTCTATCAGACGTTGTGAAGACGACCGTCTTTCTGAAAGATATCCAGCATTTTCCGAAAATGAATGGCATCTACAAAGAGTTCTTTTCTCAGGATGCTCCGGCGCGTTCTACTTTCCAGGTGGCGAATTTGCCTATGAATGCCCTCGTGGAAATCGAATCCATCGCCATTGCCGAATAGGGGCTATTTACCTCATCCCCTGTGACCCCCCCCTCTCCGCAAGCGGAGAGGGGGGAAGTAGTTTCTTTTGAGAGGGCGTTAGTCCTCTCAAACTCTCCCATCTCAATCGGAAGAAATTGTCAGTCCCAGGGGTCTACCTCGATTACGGTCTTGATGCGCTCGGTGTCGCTCAGCGCAAAAGCCTGCTGATAATCGCTCAGTTTGAAGCGATGGGTTGTCATTTTGGACAACATACCATCGAAACGTGAATCCACATCTCCGATGTCCTGGAGCGCCATCTCAAAATGCTTGCGGTTAGAGTTTACGCTGCCGACTATCACCTGGTTATAGCGCACTATCTGGCGCACCAGCTCAGCCGCGTCCACTTGAATTCGCAAATCTCCCCTTGGTATTCCTGTCCCGACAGCTATGCTGCTGCGCGACAAAAAGGGGATAAGACGCACGGCTGTTTCCGCAGCGCCGGCAGCTTCAAACATCACGTGCAGGTTCCCCGTGGGCCGGCAGCAGATATCCACTATTTCCTGCGGCGTCAGGGTTCGAGCATCGATGTAGTGAGCGCCGATGTTTTCAACCAACCGGGCTTTGATAGTGTTCTCAGGCACGATATCCGTAACAAAGGTACGGGCTCTTGCCAGCCTGAGGAGCGCTGAGGCCAGCAGGCCCAGGGGCCCGGCGCCGACCACCAGGGCCGTTTTACAACCTCCCCATTGTTTGGATTGAAAACTGTGCTCCGGATGAGGACAGTCCCAGGGGAGACGAGACTGGATTATCTTTATTTGCTGTATTCCCTTTTCCACTATACTCAAGGGCTCGGTGAAAACGGCCAGTTTTACCAGTTCGCGCGGCACCTTCACCATATACCGTTCCTCGTCGACAACGTATTGCGTCAGGGAGCCATCGAGCTTATGAATACCCCGCTCCTTAAAAAGGCCGGTCATACACATATCGCTCTGATGATACAGACAAGGCCGGCAGATGCCGCAGCCCCGGCGTACAGTCAGAACGACGGCATCGCCGGGAGCCAGTGATTTTACCTCATTGCCTACCTCCTCGACTACCCCGACCATCTCGTGTCCCAGAACTATCCTGTCCCGGCCCTCGGCTATGTCCGGAGTTCCCTGCTTAACGATGCCAAAATCCGTTCCGTCCAAGCCGACCTCCTTAACCTTCACCAGCACCTCATCCGGCTCTCTTATTTCCGGTTTAGGAATTCTAAAACCATGCACCCCCGGCTTGCCGCGTATCATGCCTACTGCATACATATCATCTCACCCCTTTCTCCATTAACATACTCTTCAATAATATACTTTGCCATTCCGTGCTTGACACGGAATCCAGAAGACTCACCTCTACTATGAGTTTGCGTATTTTGGATATCGGCTGCAATGGTAACGAAAAGGGTCACTCCTTTTCCCTGACCGCGTGTCCTCCGAACTGCTGCCTGAGAGCCGCCAGTAATTTAGCCCCGAAGGGCTGCTCCTGCCGCGACCTGAACCGCACCTGGAGCGCCTGAGTGATGACCGGCAGGGGTATGCCAAGAGCTATCGATTCCTCGACCGTCCAGCGTCCTTCTCCGGAATCCTCGACGAATGCCCGGATGCCCTCCAGTGTTGGGTCCTCTTTCAGGGCTGACGCCGTCAGGTCGAGCAGCCAGGAGCGGACGACGCTGCCGTAACGCCAGGTTTCAGCTATCTGGTGCAGGTCGAGATTGAATTCAGTTTTTGCCCGCATCAGCTCGAAGCCCTCGGCGTAGGCTTGCATTAGCCCGTATTCGATGCCGTTGTGCACCATCTTGACGAAGTGCCCGGCCCCGCTCGGTCCTACGTAGCCATACCCGTGCTCGGCTGACGGCGCCAGCGTCTTAAAGATTGGTTCCAGATGACTGAAGATGCGCTTGTCACCCCCCACCATCAGGCAATAGCCCTCTTTGAGTCCCCATATCCCGCCGCTGGTGCCGACATCCAGAAAAGCAACCCCTTTCTCTGACAAAGCGTTTGCCCGCCGCATGCTGTCCTTGTAGTTGGAGTTGCCCCCGTCGATGACAATATCGCCTTGAGCCAGTTCGGTTGCCAGACTGTCGATGGCGCTTTCGGTCGGGGCGCCGGATGGCACCATCAGCCAGACGGCGCGGGGCTTGGCGAGCTTCCCTACCAGGTCGGCAAGAGAGGACGCCCGGACGGCTCCCCTTTGCGCCGTCGCTTCCATCGCATGCGGTGCCGGGTCATAAGCGACCACCCTGTGGCCGCCCTCCATCAGCCGCTGCGCCATATTGCCCCCCATCCGCCCCAAACCGACCATTCCCAGTTCCATAAGTTACCTCCTCTAGGGTGTTGAAAAACCTTCTTCCGTGTAAATCCCTCTCAATCTCCCTTTGTCAAAGGGAGATGCCTGCTTATTGTCCCCTTTTGCTCCAGGTATCCCCCTTTGAAAAAGGGGGACTAAGGGGGATTTTTGATTCTGAAATCCTACGCTCTTCATCAACCTGCTAGTAGAGACACGGCATGCCGTGTCTCTACCGCTTTCACCATCCCCAC
>JACPPR010000005.1 GCA_016190895.1 Chloroflexota bacterium
AGCGTCTGAAGCCTGGTTGGGAGCCGAAGTAGCCCCGTAATCAAGCCGGACACGGTCGGAAAAAGGTAGAAAACGCAAAAACAAGAACGGCAGAACTGATAAACGGAGTATCAACACCAGTTTTTCAGCACCCTGCTAGGACAAATCACGCATCCCTCCTAGTTCTTTCCGTTGCTCCAGGGCAGACGATTGCATTTCTTGGGAAACCACCTTTCATCATGACCCCACCTCCTGATTACCCAGTGAGGTCTGATGCCCCTATCGGGACAGCCGGCTAGCGCGTACTCCTCGCCATCGAAGTCCGAAATGTAGAAATGGCCCGGAGCCGAATAATTCTGTTCCTGGCAGGTGAAAAGCCGGATTTGCCAGCGCTCATCCAGCAGCGCTCCTTTGAACACCTCGCTGCCGATGAATCCACCCAATCCGTTCAAATAGCAGACCGGACACCGCACTTTTACAGGTATCAGCCGGGTGCCACAGTCCCTGGAATAATGCCGACTTGCCATATCGGCATATAAACTGGAGGTAAAGAGCGGCAGATTGCCATCGCCGGGCTTTATGAAGACGCCGGCATCCCGATAAAGTGGGGTTTGATGCACCGGTTTGTCTGCCTCTGTCTTGCCGACCAGCCACCAGTATTCAAACGGCGGCTGTACCTCCAGAGGCATCTCGCTGGCGTCATAGTCGATTTCCGCTTTCATAAACTCGTTTAATGAAGCCCAGCGCCCGAAATGTTCCACAAGATTGGCAAAGTGCGCTGTGGCTTGCCGGATATGTTGCCTGAGGCTTTCATCATCTGCGGTTGGCAGGCAATCGCTGGGAGGACCTGTGTTGTTCAGGACAAGCCGGCCGATAATAACACGGCCGGCAATATTAGTTTCTTTCATCAAAAGGTTTGCTGCTCTATCCGAGCAGATTTCAGACAGATTATCTTGACTGACAGCCAGTGTGAAGAAAGCGCCTGATGTCGTCCTGATGAATACTGTGCGGATGCCGTTGACGACCGTATCTATGTAGGTGTTTCTTGTAGCGGACTCCGCTATCAAATCCCAATTATCCATTTTCACTCCTCGCACGAGTGATTCAATGGTGCAAAAGTGTGAAAGAAGGGGTTTCCCGCTATTTAGTGCGCTCTTTGCCTTTATCGTCGATTAGTTCCAGGAGAACTCCGTTTACCGTCCTGGGATGGACAAAGGCATATTCACCATCGCGGAAGGGCCTGGCGCCGCCGATAAACGGATAGCCTTTAGCCTGTAATTCATCCATGGCTGACCGGGCATTGTCAACATTCAAGCTGATTAGCATAATCCCCTCGCCGTGTCTTGCCACGAACTTGGACACTTCCCCATCCGGGCTGGTCGATTCCATCAATTCAAGGCTTACGCCACCCAGCCAGTACCTTGCCACACGTATTTTCTCTGGCTCATCGATATAAAGGTCGTCAGGCTCAGACTTGCCCAGAATGGGTTCCCAATTTCCCCGGGCTTCTTTCAGATTCTTTACGGCAATAGAGATGTGGTCTATCCTGTTTACCTTCACGTTCGGCTCCTGTTTATAAATGTTTGCCTGGAACTCTCAAACGGCAGGGAATCCCTTCGACTCCGCTCAGGACAAGACGTTGTGCTGTGTCGGATGGGGGAAACAAAACAATACGCTCTACCTTGAGAGTTTGCTCCTTAACTCTTCCGGAATAGATATCACTTTCTGTTTCTCGTAATCATAGCAGAGAATGCCAGCCTTTGCTCTGGCTATTTCAGAGCCACTAACCACCTCAGTAACTCTAAAAACCAGGTCGAAACCTTTATTAGTAAATTCATCGGCAGCAATTTCCACTCTAAGCGTCTGCCCGTGAAAGGCCTGTCGTTTGTAATTGATGCCCGCATCGACCGTGATGTGTGAAATTCTCTCGTCTTCGCTCCCTGGGGAGTCTAAACTGCTCCAGAATTGGACGCTAGCTTCGTCTAAAAGACGAAACATAGAATCCCAACTGAGATGCCCTCCGCGATTAATGTCGCTGATACGGATGGGGATATCTGTTGAGAAGATAAACTTACTGGGGAGGCTAATCTCAATTCGCGCCATTTTACTTGCTCCTCCGTTTGCGGTGATGTCAGGATAACAGCTAGTGTGGTGTATCTAACACTTCGTTAGCTCACCCGCGTAACCATACCGACGAAATGCCTGGCCCGTACCCGATACGGGGTCGGTATCCAGTGCCTCCCACCCCACCTGGATTCCGTGTCAAGCACGGAATGGAAAACCATTTTAATAAAGCTGCCCATACCGACGAAAGTCGGTATCCAGAGGAATCCACTTATAGCCTGGATTCCGGCTTCCGCCGGAACGGGAGAATACAGAGCTAACGTTATTTGCGATACACCACACTAGAAAGGTTAGTTACTCTTGGGGCAAATGTGTCCCGACGGGTCGATAGGGCCGCCGCATAATACGCAGCGAGGCCGGCCGGCAGCACATACGCTCTTGGCCTGGTCACCCAGCTTTTCCAGCTGAGATAGAGTTACCCGGCAATACACTTCGACCCGGCGCTCTCTTTGTGGACCTGATGCGTGGGCTGAAAGGTTTAGCGTTGCTTTTTCCCGGTCGAAGCCCAGGGTAATTTCCTCAGTCTCGAGTTCGGCGGCAGGCAATCCTGACGGGAGATTCTCGGCTGAAGGCGTCCCCGCGGCTCTACGGCTAAAACTGGGAAATTCTCGAGACAGAGTGAATAGAAATTGGTCGATTGCCAGAGCCAGACTCTCGAGCAGGTTCTTTTCTAGCCAGGCCCGCAGCCACTTTTCTTTTTGACCTATGATGAGAAAGAATGTCCGCTTTCCGGGCGCACCTATAGCAAGAGCAGAAAGAAGGGTTGCTTCGTCAAATTCGTAGCGTTCTTCCATTCCCACACCTTCTTCGTCCGTCTGGTCACATTATACCAGCTATCGGCCGAATTGAACATTTCTGACAATTGTTCAATGTTTTCTCTCTATGTGTCTCGCCCAACCTGATAGCCTTCACAAGAGTGTCAGTAATACTTTGGTTCTTTCATCGTATATGAAGACAAAGGGAAATAGTGAGTAAGGAGGTTAGCGATGAAAGAACCAACAAGAAAGAGCCGAATTATCCGCCTTATCCTGTCAGTGGCCGCAGTCCTGCTCCTGATACTCAGCTCCAGTTGCGCCCCCGGGAGCAAACAGGCTAAGACTGACGACTGGCGCGCGCCGTCAGCGGGGCAGAGCGTTCCAACCACGCCGACTAACCCAGCCACCCCCACTGCCCCTCCACCGGTACCATCGGCGCCGGCCATGGAAAGACCCCAGCGAGAAGCGGTCCGCCCAACCATACCCACAGCGCCCACCACACCGGCATCGCCTTCGGTGCAAGGTGGTGGCACCATCGGTCTGGCGGCCGGCGGGGCCAAGGATATCAATAACTTTCGGGAGAACATCAAGAAAGGCTATCTGCCCCTGCCTACGGATGTGACCTATGAAGGTCTGTTTTATGATTATTTCTTTGAAACGGGGCGGCCTGAGGAAACCGATAAGCTCTTCAGCCCATCGTACAGCTACGCCATAACCGCAGACCCCTTTTCAGGAGAGACCGACTACTATCTGTCCGTAGGGCTAAATTCCGGTATGAAAGAAAGGGATTTCCAGAGGAAGAAGCTCAACATGGTTATTGTGCTGGACATCTCAGGCTCGATGAGTTCTTCTTTCGATAGCTATTACTACGACCAGTTCGGCAAACGGGCGAACCCATCCGGCGAAGACTTCGGGAAGAGCAAAATACAGGTTGCGACTGAATCCGTGGTCGCTCTTCTGGGCCACCTTAGTGATGACGACCGCTTCGGCATGGTCGTTTTCAACGGCTCGGCTCGCCTAGTCAAACCATTGAGCCTGGTGGGTAGGTCGGATATGGACACAATCAAGTACCACATACTCGAACTTTTCGCGGACGGGAGCACGAACCTGGATGCGGGGATACAGATGGCGACTGATTTATACGATGAACTGGGTCGCGCCAACCCCTCGCAGTATGAGAACCGGATAATCTTCCTGACCGACGCTATGCCCAATCAAGGAGATACTAGTGAACGGGGCTTGCTGGGCATGGTCAAGAGAAATGCCGCCAACCGTATTTATACTACCTTCATCGGCATAGGCGTCGATTTCAATACCGAGCTTGTCGACTACATTACGAAGATAAAAGGAGCTAACTACTATTCCGTCCATTCACCGCGTGAGTTCAGGTCACGGATGTATGATGAGTTCGACTTTATGGTCACCCCGCTCGTGTTCGATCTCGAGCTAAGCCTCAAAGCCGTCGGCTGGCAAATCGAAAAGGTCTACGGCAGCCCTGAAGCCGACCAGGCAACCGGACGCCTGATGAAAGTCAATACGCTTTTCCCCTCTGAGAAGCAGGGGGGCGAGACCAAAGGCGGGATAATCCTGCTGAAACTGAGAAAGACCGGCCCGAACGGAAGCCTGCGGCTCACGGCAAGCTACGAAGACCGCAACGGGAACCAGGATAGCAGCGAGTCAATTGTCAGAATACGGGAAAATGACACCGAATACTTCCAGAATGACGGCATAAGAAAAGGCGTACTGCTGGCCCGCTATGCCGACCTTTTGAAAAACTGGATGATAGACGAACGGGAGCATGTTCGTGTAAGCACGTATTGGGAACCCAGGGTTGACTATTACAGGAAAGGCATTATCGTGCCGCCGACGCTCGGGCAATGGGAACGCCAGTCGATGCCGCTCAGGGTCTCGGGGCCTTATCCAAGGCTATTCGGAGAGTTCCTCAGCTACTTCAGGGGAGAGATGGAGGCTCTCAATGATGAGACTCTGGACCAGGAATCGGATATTCTGAGGGAACTGAGCGGCATCCGGATGCCCGAACCAAGGTATCGCCGGTAAGGCATTATGTTACCGATTATGGTAAACTCTGCTAGCGAAAGCGGTGCGGGGTGGCAAATTCCCGGCGAAGTCTGTATAAACGTGAGGACCGGGTGGAAATATCAGGGGAATAGAGTGAACGAAACACGGGGCGTGCATAGCGCCACGGAGAGCACGAGTAGTATGAGGGCGGCCTTCGCCGCCCTCTACGAGAAGCATATGCCCGGAGTCTACCAATACGTGCTGTACCGGGTGGGAGACGTGCCGACGGCTGAAGACCTGACGTCCACCGTGTTCGAGAAAGCCCTGTACAGCTTCCACCGCTACCGGTCGGAGCAGGCTTCGTTTCCTACCTGGCTGATGTCCATCGCCCGTAACACCTTGATAGACTACTTCCGCGTGCAAGGCAAGAGAAAGCACATGCCCCTGGAAGCGGCCAATGACATTGCGGCGGATGACCCTCTCCCGGACGAGGAAGCCACTCATAAGGAGGAACTCCAAAGACTGCGCCTATGCCTCTCCGGACTTTCGCAACAGGAACAGGAAATTATTTCGTTCAAATTCGGGGCCGGAGTCACGAATCGCAGTATAGCCGGCCTGCTCAGTTTGTCCGAGTCGAACGTAGGTGTGACACTGTATCGTGCGGTCCGCAAGCTGAGAGAATGCTTCAGGAAGTGGCAAAATGGCCAAGGATAACAACACAGAGAGACAATTTACAGAACGCCTCGATAGGCTCCTCAATGGCGAGGACGTGTCCACCGGCAGCGAAGCCAGTGATGAGCTTAAAGAGGCTGTTGACTTTGCCCGCACGCTGATAGAGCTTAACTCTCCGCCTGCTCCGGACTTCAAATCAGAACTGGAGAAAAAACTCCTCAACGAACTGGTCAAGCGTGAGGAACGAGCTCGCGGGGCCAACAAATGGTGGCGCTTTGGTCACAGCACACGGTGGCTGAGCATCGCCGCCACGGTGACAGTGATTGTCATAGCAGTGTTGGGTTTCCTTAGCTACAAGAGCATGTTCTCTCAATCTCCTGCGGCCACCTCGCCAGTGGCGCCGACTACTCCCACAACGCCTACGACTCCTACAACCCCCGCCACCACTACCGCTCCCGCGTCACCCACACCGTCACCGGCTCAAGAAAAGCCACAAGTCGAGGCTGTTGCACCGCTATCAGGTCAACAACGACCTCCCCCCAAAACCGGAGGCAGCGGTCAGTCAAGCTACGCGTTTGGTTTCGATAATTTGTCGGACCTCACCGCATATTCGGACGCCATCGCAATCGCGGTCGTCGATAGGCCTGTCGAAGTGAAACAAGACGGAATGTTTTACAGTACCAGATGGTCTCTGCGAGTGGAGAAGACCGTGAAAGGCTCGCAACTTGGTGAGCTTCTCATCACCCAGATGGGTTCGCCGGACGTGCGCGGCTCGGATTCGAGCGACAACCCGCTATTCCTCCCCGGAGAACGCTACCTGCTATTTTTGAGGGAATTATCTCAGGGACAGTACAGCTATTTCGGTCCCTGGGGGCGTTACCTGATTTGGAATGACAAGGTTTATTCTATGAACCACGTCATCGTTGGCGGGGGCGGCTACCAGGCGCCGCTTGGGCTAAACTTTGCCGGGCTAGACCTGAATACTGTGGTCGGCAATATCATCAAACTGGTCGATTCGCCGCAACTCATAGCCACCTACAGCGGTGATAGACGGCTCCCTGCCGATGTCCTCAGGTACCCCGCCGGAACAACGCTGGACATCGATGTCACTTTTGAAAGCGGCAATCATGGCCCGGCCAGGGTTACTATGGCGATAGACAAGTCCGGTATCCCCAACGGCCTGGAAGTGAGCCTGCAGCCGGCGGAGTTCATCGCCTATCCGCGGAGGTCATATGAATCGACGTTGACAATTGCGATGGCTCCGGACCTGCCCCCCGGCGCTTACGAGATACCTGTGGAATACGATTTTGATGGTGTTGGGCGAGGTCGCCGCGTAATTACCCTTCACGTAGAACTGCGGTAAGGTATCAGGGCAAATTGAGTACAAGGGAATATACCAACCCATCTCTTAAGTTTGTGCGCATTTAGCGTATCCTCATACGTTCCCTATAGAACGCTAAGACAAATCGGAAGTCCTGTTTCGGTGACTCCCCGATTGTTTTTTGAAGACAGCCGGACTATACTGAAGGCATAAAAACAAATCAAACTCCAGCGAAGACGCTGCCGGTGTTACCTCTTCAAACCAGTCATCTTCCAAACTAGCAATAAAATAAAAAAATAAAGTTAGGAGCGCAACAAATGGCAGAGAAGGTTTACAAATGTCTCAACCCTGTCGGCACCCAGGAGCCGGTGGATACCTATCCCCTGGCGCCGCGCCTCAAAACTCTTGATGGGAAGACCATCCACCTGAGTATCTGCGGCGAGCCGGATATCACCATCCCTTTGGAGAAGCGGTTGAAGGGTGATTACCCTAATATCAACTGGACGGTGAAGAAAAGCTACGGTACTTATCCAGTCAAACTGTCGGAAGAAGAGAGGAAAACCACCGATGGCGTCATCCTGGGGGTTTGCTGGTGACATGGCGCTGTAAACAGGCAGTTGCCTTACATCACAGACCTTGAGATATCCGGTATCCCGACAGTGCTCATAGATTTAGCGGAAGAAAACGAAAAAGTGAAGCATGATGCCCCGTTATGGGGCGTCCCCGAGCTAAGATTTGTCTCGGCTTCGCGGAGATTGCCCGGGCCGGAAGATGTCGATAACATCATCGGCTCCGTCATCGAGGGTTTGACCCGACCCCTGACTGCGAAGGAAAAGAAAAGCGGCAAATGGGCTCCCCTTGAGGAGCCGAGGATACTCTTCGAGGGCACCCTTGATGAAGCTCAGGCTTTTTACCAGCAGACAGAGAACATTCCCGGCATACTTAATGCGCCATTCTCCAGGTATACAGACGGTCTGCCGATAATAATCCCTACCGAGGAAAAGGTACAGGAGATGCTGGCCGGTACCAGCCACAGACCGGATGAAGTGATAACCATCCAGAGCGACATACAGATGGGAGCGCCTGACTCGGTACATCCGGGAGTGGTCAAGAAGAAGGGGGACGTAGTCAGGTTTATGCCCATGTTCAGGACGGCCACTGTGGAACAGTTGGCAGTAAATGCCGTCATGGCCGGGTGTAAACCGGAGTATTTCCCTGTGGTACTGGCCATTGCGGAATCAGATGGTGGCACCGGTGATGGCCGGGGTGGCGGGGGAGCCTTCCTCCTTAGCGGTCCCATCTACAAAGAGATAGGGATGAACGTCAGCTACGGCCGGTTCAGTATCTGTAACCCCGCCAATATGGCTCTCGGTCGTGTCGGCAGTCTCCTCTGGCGCAATCTGGGCGGCTACAAGGAACGGGTCAGCACCATAATGACGTATGGCAACCCGATTACCAGGGGTGGCTTCATCTTCGCCGAGTATACCGAGGGATTGCCGAAAGGCTGGAAAGGCTTGAACGAAGAGTTGGGCTTCAAAAAAGACGAGAGCATTATTATGCCTATCAGGCCGGGCGTATGGGGACTTGGACAGGAACACATGCCGGGAGTGTATCGGGCATTTCAGAAAAGCGGCCATGGCGCTATCGCCAGGAACCTGGGTGTTAAAGGCATACCCGGACCGCACAACTATCTGGACTTCATTACCGATGGCATCTGGACAGCTTATGAGGGAGGTTTTACCCTGGTACTGACTCCCGATATGGCTAAAGATATGTGTGACTTTGGCTTCAAGTCCAAAAGCGCCGCCTACGAGTACATCTGGAAGAAGAGCTTCGAGCCGGTCAAGCAATACCGCAGGCGCGGCCGGCCAGACTACAGGACCAATGGCTGGATGGCGATAGAAAAGACTTCCGGGAAGCACTGGAAAGAGCTGCCGGATGACTACATGGTGCCGGCCGGAGGGGACGACCCCTTCGAAGATTACTGCATAATTGTCTGCGACGGCGAGGAGACAGCCTCCGACAGGTTCACAGGCGGTCACGGCGCTGCTTACAGCATCGACGCCTGGCGGTAGGAAATCATGTAAGGAAACGCCTGTGTTGGGTGGCACAGAGTCGGGCCCCGTACCCTGGACTGCGCACCCTTTCCAGGGCATGCTTGATACGGGGCGTCCCAGTCTGTGCGCTACCGACAAGGACATCAGGCGGGCTTGGAGATTTATCTCCAAGCCCGCCTGTATATTATATGCCGAGATTATTTAATAACCAACACCGTCATTGCTTCGCATTCCGTCGTAGGGGCACGGCATGCCGTGCCCCTACGGTTGTCACAACACGCACCTTTCGATGTCATTACGGACAACTGTTACTAAAACTTCTATCTACCCATTACGGTATGTTTCCGTAGAAATCCGACAGTCCATGTAAAATCATGGACATGCAGAATAGCACATTAATTACCCTGGCCTGGGAGCTCCACAGTGAGGGGATACCGAAGGCAAGAATAGCGGCGAGACTGTGTAAACACCGG
>JACPPR010000056.1 GCA_016190895.1 Chloroflexota bacterium
GCGGAAATGCCTAGTACCATAGCAATCCCATCTCCCTTGAGGGGAGAAGGAAAGAGCCTGCCCTGAGCGAAGCGAGAGGGATGAGGGTGATTTTGAGATTACCCCTCACCTTAATCTTCCGATTCGTTTCACTCATACGGAATCCCGTATGAATCCCAATAAAATCGGGATGAATCGGGACTCTCCCGCAAGGGGAGAGGAAAAACGTATATTCAATTATGCAACTAAGTACTAGAGTAGAGCCTTCACATTAATTCGTGATAAACTTATCTAAAGTGAATATCGGGAGGCAGCAAGATGGCAACCACTCAATCAAAAGAACAGTTAGCCGAGGAAAAAGAAAAGAAGCTAATCGCCGAAATCGAGAAAAAGCACTGCAAGACAGTGGCTCAACTCCGCGAAGAGAGAGAAAAGAGGGTTGAGGATGCCATCGAGCTGAGAGTGCCGGACAGGGTACCTGTGACGGTGCAGACGGGCGTTTTCGCCGCCCACTATGCCGGCTTGCCCGCTTCGGCGCTGTATTACGACCACGCCGCCTACCGGGCAGCCTGCAAGAAGATGCTGCTTGACATCGAGCCGGATAACGGCAGTATGGGCGGCACTTCCGGGCTGGCTATGGAAATTCTGGGCACGAAACAGTACAAATGGCCGGGGGGGACTCTGCCGGCGGACAGCACCTACCAGTTCGTCGAGGGCGAATATATGAAGGCAGAGGAATACGACCTTTTCCTCGCCGACCCGGCTGATTTTATTTTCCGTTATTATCTGCCCCGCACCTACGGGGCGCTCGAACCGCTGGTCAATCTGCCCGAGTTCAGCCACCTGCTCACGGAAAAAGACCTGAGCGCCGTCATCGGGATGCTCTTCAGACCTGAGTTTAGAGTGCTGGTCGCCGTTCTCACCAAGCTCGATAAGCCGGAGTTCAAAGGAGTGCTGGAGAAGATAGATAAGGCATCTCAGGAAGCGCAGAAGGTGGGCAGAGAATCAGGCGCTTTCGGCGCCGAAATGGGCCGGCTCGGTTTTCCGGGCGGAGGGGGTGGCGGGGCGCCGGCTGGCGGCAGCGGCAGCGGCGCCAGCTTTGCGCCCTTCGATACTATCTCCGACCGCCTGCGCGGTATGCGCGGCACGATGCTCGATATGTACCGCCTTCCCGAGAAACTGCTGACCGCCTGTCAGAAACTCCTGGAATGGGAAATGGCTGCGGTCACGCCGGCCAAGCTCGATGCCAGGGGGTACCCGCCCAAGTCCGGCATGCCTCTGCATCGCGGCTCCGATGGCTTTATGTCTATTAAAGACTTCGAAAAGTTCTACTGGCCCACCCTGAAAAAGGTCATTCAAATAAAAATCGACCTGGGCTACATCGTGACGCCGTTCTGGGAGGGTATCTGGGACGACCGCCTGGAATACCTGCTAGATTTCCCCAAGGGCAAGGTGGTCTTCCACTGCGAAAAGACGGATGTCTTCAAGGCGAAAGAGGTGCTGAAAGACCATATGTGCATCCAGGGCGGGGTTCCTCCCACCCTGCTGCAGGCCGGCTCGACCCAGGATGTAGAGGAGCATTGCAAGAAGCTCATCAAAATAGTGGGGAAGGGCGGCGGCTTCGTGATGACCGCCGGCAGCAACATCGATTACGCCAAGCCGGCTAACATCAAGGCAATGGTGGACACGGCGAAGAAGTACGGCTGGTATTAATTCGCTTTGGTTTTCAGGATGGCATGTAAACTGGTGGCACAGGCGTCCCCGCCTGTGCGTCCCTCTCAACTTTCTTATTGCCATCTTGATTGCAAATTGGAATAAGAAATCACTGAGAGCGATGTTTTCTGGATTCCGTGTCAAGCCCTGTCCCGCACTTGATACGGGAACGGAATGGAAGAATGATATTACTCGCTCTTGATTTGTAGTGGCGACCCCGGGCGGATTTGAACCGCCGATCTCATCCGTGACAGGGATGCATGTTAGACCGCTACACCACGGGGCCGTTCCGGTGCCATTTAAGTCTAGCAAGAGTAGTGCGTTGTGTCAAACTCTGCAGACTCCATTCCGTGCTTGACACGCCCCGATTCCATCGGGGAGAAAACCATACTCGGAAGAAGGTTGGAATTCTGGATACCGACTTTCGTCGGTA
Source organism: Chloroflexota bacterium (assembly GCA_016190895.1). Taxonomy (GTDB): domain Bacteria; phylum Chloroflexota; class Dehalococcoidia; order Dehalococcoidales; family UBA2162; genus JACPPR01. The sequence goes on from JACPPR010000056.1 coordinate 2,126, forward strand.
TGGAACACGTAACTGATTATGCCCGCCCGTAGTCATCGGCAATTCTGACCACATCATCCAGTTCGGGGGTGGACACCTCGAAGAGGAACGTATCTTCGATAGCGGTCATGCGGTGTTTGGTGAGCGGGGAGACGTGAAAAGAGGCGCCAGTCGAAACTTCGGATTTCACCATCTGCCCGGCCCTCTCAATTTCCATAAGAAGTTTCCCCTGGAAGACATACATCGTCTCGTCTTTCTGGTTATGATACTGGAGGCTGGCACGGCGCCCTTTCTTGACAAACATGACCTTGCCGGCATACTTGTCAGTATGAGCGAATAAAAGCTCATAGCCCCAGGGTTTTTCGGTTTTGCGAGGCAGGTTCTTTTCCATGCTTATTTCTCTAGCCCGATGCTGAAAACCCTTCCTGCGTCCTTTCCCCCTTTGAAAAAGGGGGACGCAAGGGGGATTTCCAAGCTCAAATCCCTCTCAATCTCCCTTTGCGAAAGGGAGAAGAAGATCGCTGAACCTCTTTTTCATCACCCTGCTACACCCCCGCCAGGGCTTTGCCTGCCTCAAGCAGCGTTATTACCCCAGCCGGAGTACTGGTTTCGGCGTAGATGCGGAGCAGTGGCTCGGTGCCGGAGAACCTGACCAACAACCAGCTATTATCCGCCAGCATAAAACGAAAGCCATCGCCCGTATCGACTCTGTCTATCTTGATGCCGGCAATTTCGCCGGAGCGTTTTCCTTTGACCCTGTCGACTATCGCCTGGCGTTCCGAAGCGGGGAACTCAATGTCAACCCGCTCATAGTGATGCGGGCCGACCTTGCTATAAAGATAGTCGATAAGCTGGGAAGGGGTCTTGCCAGTCTTGACCATCAGGTCGAGGAAGTAAAGCCCGGCCAGGATGCCGTCCCGCTCCGGGGCATGCCCACGGAAGCCGAAGCCGCCGCTCTCCTCCCCGCCGATGAGAGCATTTTCATTCATCATTATCGGCGCGATGTACTTGAAGCCGACGGGCGTCTCCCGCACAGGAACGTTGAATATCTCCCCCAGGCGGTAGAGCATGCTGCTGGCGGTGATTGTTTTGACGATGATGCCCCGCTCCCCCCGCACCTCCAGCAGGTAGAGAGAGAGCAGAGACAGCACCTGAAGCTGAGTCACGAAGGTGCCCTTTTCATCCATAATGCCGACCCGGTCGGCATCGCCATCAGTGGCTATACCGACAGCCGCTTTCTGCTCGCGGATAGTAGCTGAGAGCTTGTTCAGATTAGCGGTGATGGGTTCGGGACGAATGCCGGGGAAGAGGGGATTGCGCTCGCCGTTTATCTCGATTAGCTCGATATTGCCGCCACCCAGGAACGCCTTAAAATAGCCTGCCCCGGCGCCGTGCATAGAGTCGATGACGACCTTCAGTTTTGCCGTTCGCAGGGAGGGCAGGTCAACTAATTTGGCTATTTGTTTGTTATAGACCGGGTCTAAATCGAGGTACTCAACGGAGCCTTGTTTCAGGGCTTGAGCCAGCGGCAAGCGCTCAATCTTCCGATTGTTCAGGATACGGGCGATGTTCTTTTCGATGGCGGCGGTCACTTCATCGGGCGCGCCGGCGCCGTCCTGGGTTTTATACTTGAAGCCGTTGTAGGGGGCGGGGTTATGGCTGGCGGTAATGATGATGGCCCCGCCCGCCTTTTGCGCCGTCACGCCGTAGCTGATGACAGGGGTGGGCACGGCTTTCGAGGCGAGCCAGACCTTGATGCCGTTAGCGGCAACCACCTCGGCGCAGGCGGCCGCAAAATCCTCCGAGGCAAAGCGGGTGTCATAGCCGATAATCAGACCCCGGTCGGCCAGCTTCGCCTGTTTCAGGTAATCGGCCACGGCCTGGGCGCAGACACGGACGTTATCGAAGGTAAAATCCTCGGCGATAACCGCCCGCCAGCCGTCGGTGCCGAATTTAATGAGGCTATTCATAGTTTACCTTCTTAGTTTAAGTAACAATTAGCAAGTTCCAAGTTCCAAGTAACAAGCAAGCTCAAAAGTCAAAACTTAAAAGCCGAATAAATGATGGAAAATTCACTTCTTATTTTGCCTCTCCATCATTTGACTTAAAACAAGTAATTTCTTGTAGAAAGACATGCGTTGCCGTTGCTTATCCTGTTTCTCTTTGAAAGCTATCCATTGTTCAATTGTTGGCGCTTTATCTGGCAAGTTCATCGAACCTTTTCTTGAGAGTTTCTTTTCCGATCCTATCCCTTTTTCCCCTTCCCCTTCATAAGGGGAAGGGGAAGATTTTTCTTTAAGAGGGGCTTAGCCCCTCTTAAACCCTTGTTGTCCCACGATAATAGATAAGAAATTTATCGAAAATTCGCTTCTAATTTGGAAAGCCTCTCAGGCAATTGCACTATACCAATAATATCATGACCAGAACCTCTGGCATCAATCCCTTTAGCATAAAACACTTCACCGTTTGGATCTCGTAGGCTAACCCGCCCAGCAACCCTAAAACCACTATCTATAAGCCTTCTAATTTCGAGGATTGTTTGGTATACATTTGATACTTCCCCATAACGAGATGCTGGATATTCAGCAAGCACTCCAGAGTTAAGTGCTCTAGCATAAGAGTTAGTTTGCAACCGAGTAAGATGCGACTCAAAAACGCCTGCGTCTTTCAATTCTTTATTAACCATGTCTTGGATTACCGAATTATTATATTCAATCTCCCGCTGTAGAGCTTTAGTAATGTTAGTTTTCTGTCGTTTGTGGCGTTCTTTCTCGACCATTAACGTCGCGGCAAAACCTAGCAGAGCTGCAACTGCTCCTCCTAAAATAGAACCCCAAAAACTTAGCATATTTGCTGTAGCCATTACTTATGAATTACTTCCCCAGCCCCTCTTTTCTTAAAATCTTGGCTTTGTCGGTCTTTTCCCAGGGCAGGTCGAGGTCGGCCCGACCGAAATGGCCGTAGTTCGTTACCTGTCTGAAGATGGGGCGGCGCAGGTCGAAGGTCTGGATAATAGCCGCCGGTCTGAGGTCGAAATGTTTGTTAATCAATTTCATCAGGACATCGTTATCGACTTTGCCCGTGCCGAAGGTCTCGATGGAGACGGAGAGCGGGTGGGCCACGCCGATGACATAGGCCACCTGAAGCTCCGCCCTATCAGCCAGCCCCGCCGCCACGATATTCTTACAGATATAGCGGGCGGCGTAAGACGCCGAGCGGTCCACCTTGGTCGGGTCTTTGCCCGAGAAAGCGCCCCCGCCGTGCCGGGCGAAGCCGCCGTAGGTATCCACCAGCAGTTTCCGGCCCGTGAAACCGGTGTCCCCGACCGGCCCGCCGATGACGAACCGCCCCGTGGCATTAACGTAATACTTGGTGCTCTTATCGAGCAGCGAGGCGGGGATTACTTCTTTGACGACATGTTTGATGAGGTCCTTCTCCATTTGGTCGTGCTCGACATCGGGGTCGTGTTGAGCGGCGATAACCACGTGAGTAACACGCTTGGGCATCCCCTTGACGTACTCGATACTTACCTGCGTCTTACCGTCAGGGCGGAGATATTTCAGGGTGCCATCTTTTCTTACCTTTGCCAAACGCTGGGCTAACTTGTGAGCTAACGAAATAGGCATCGGCATCAGCTCCGAAGTCTCATTGCAGGCATAACCGAACATCATGCCTTGGTCGCCGGCGCCGACTTCCTCAAGGTGGCTGACTGCGGTACTCTCCTTAGCCTCGAGTGACTTGCTGACGCCCATATCGATATCGACAGATTGTTCCTTGATGCCGTTCAGAATGCCGCAGGACCGGTAATCGAAGCCGTATTCGGGCTTGGTATAACCGACATCCTCAACCACGCTGCGGACTACCTTGGGGATATCCACGTAACATTTAGTGGTTATCTCTCCGAGGACCATTACCAGGCCGGTGGTCGTCGCCACCTCACAGGCAACCCGTCCATACGGGTCCTGGGCCATGATGGCATCCAGAATAGCGTCCGAGACCTGGTCGCAAAGCTTGTCCGGATGCCCTTCGGTCACCGATTCAGAGGTAAAAACATAATTAGCCGAATCCATAAAACTATTGGTCATTTTCCACTCCTTTTACTTTTCTTTTTGATTCTTGGTCAGCCCTTTTGTAGGCCCAAATCCCTCTCCATCTCCCTTTAATAAAGGGAGATGCCTTTGTCGTCTGCCCTCTTTCCTCGGTATCCCCCTTTGAAAAAGGGGGATTAAGGGGGATTTTGTGCTCTACGTCCCCTCCTGCCAGCTAGTCAGGTATTTTGCCTGCGCGGCAGTCAGAGTATCGATTTTTATGCCCATCGCGCTTAGTTTCAGGCGGGCCACTTGCGCATCGATGTCGGGCGGCACAGGGTAGACCTTATTTTCCAGCTTACCCCGCTTCTTTACCAGATATTCCAGGCAGAGGGCCTGGTTGGCAAAGCTCATATCCATCACGCTGGCCGGGTGCCCCTCGGCGGCGGCCAGGTTAATCAGTCGCCCCTCGCCCAGCAAGTAAAGATGGCGTTTGCCGTCCGCTACGGTGAACTCTTCAACGAACGTCCGGATTGTCCGCCTCTTCGTCGACATCTTTTCCATTTCCGAGATATTTATCTCAACGTCAAAGTGGCCGCTGTTGGCGAGGATAGCCCCGTCCTTCATCACCTTCAAATGGGATTTATCTATTACACCCTTATCTCCGGTAGCAGTGATGAAAATATCGCCCTGCGGGGCTGCCTCGATCATAGGCATCACCCTGAAACCATCCATGGCTGCCTCGAGGGCGCGCACCGGCTCAACTTCAGTAACAATCACCTGCGAGCCAAGACCTTTAGCTCTCATCGAGATGCCTTTACCACACCACCCGTAGCCGGCGACAACTACCGTCTTACCCGCCCAGAGCACGTTGGTGGCGCGGGTGATGCCATCGATAGTGCTCTGGCCGGTGCCGTAGCGGTTATCGAAGAAGTGCTTGGTCTCGGCATCATTTACGGCGATGATGGGATACCGGAGCTTGCCCTCCATCTCCAGACTGCGATACCTGATAACACCGGTAGTAGTCTCCTCGTTGCAACCGATAACATCTTTTATTAACTCAGTCCGCTTGGTGTGTATAGTTGTTCCCAGGTCAGCACCATCGTCTATCGTCAAATGAGGCTTAATGTCCAGAGCAGCGTTGATGTGTTTGTAGTAGGTTGCCTGGTCCTCCCCTTTTATGGCGTACGTAGGGATACCGTAGCTCACCAGGGCAGCAGCCGCGTCATCCTGGGTACTCAGCGGATTAGAGGCGCAGAGGACAGCTTCAGCCCCGCCTGCCTGTAATGCTAATGCCAGGTTAGCTGTTTCAGTGGTGATATGGGCACAGCCGACAATACGGATGCCTTTGAAGGGCTTCTCTTTAGCAAACCTGTCCCGGATTAGTTTGATTACCGGCATCTCCCGGGCCGCCCATTCGATTCTCTGCTTGCCCGCTGCGGCTAGAGAGGGGTCTTTGATATCGCTGTTCTTTTTTGAAGGCATTGGCACTCCTTACTTCTTTCACTTTGGACTACGCAGCAGTTGATTCTTTGCCATTTTACTGAAATGCGGCACTTAATTCAACAGAGTTATGCTTCCTTGCAGAATCACGAACCATTTTCCTCTCCCCTTGCGGGAGAGTCCCGATTCATCCCGATTTTATCGGGATTCATACGGGATTCCGTATGAGTGAAACGAATCGGAAGATTAAGGTGAGGGGGTAGTCTCAATTCACCCTCATCCCTCACGCTTCGCTCAGGGCAGGCTCTACCCTTCTCCCCTCAAGGGAGAGGGTAACAAAAAAGCCACCTCCTTTCGTGCTAATCTATCGAGGTGGCTAACAAAAAACCCCCCGAAGGAGGTTGCTACCTTCGTTTTCATCCCGATTCAATCGGGACGCCTATCGCATCCTTACGGATTGGCTTTGGCACCTTTAAGAAGGTCTTAAAGGTTGTCGTGTGGGTCTTTGGGCCAACTCCCTCGCCACATCTCTCGATAGATTAATATTATTCTACTGTTAATCTACGTTTCTTGTTTGTATGGTATATCAAGTAACGATTGGATGTCAAGCCCCGGCGTCATTACTTCGTCATGCTGAGACGGATTGCTTCGCCTCCCGACAAGTCGGGATGGTCTCGCAATGACAGTAGGCAAGTTATCTCTTCTTCACGCTGGTGACATACCAGTCATTGTCTCTGCTTGTATCCACCACGATATGAGTAACCGGTAGCTCAGGGTAGAGCCTTTTCAGGTCGGACAAATCTACTTTCTCGAAAGCCTTTTTCACATTGAGGTAAGCCTGCTCGGTCAGGGCATTGGACTGGTAGTCCTCTCTACTCCGGGCCAGAATACGCTCGATGGCCACCTCTCTGGGGCAAACCGTCTCCACGATGACAAAAGGCAGCTTGTGTTTGGCGGCGATTTCAGCCGCCTGCCGCCTTGATGACTGGCTAGCGAAGGTGGCATCGAGGATTATGCCGGTGCTCTTTTTAAGGGTCTCATCTGCCCGCCGGAACATCTCGTCGTAGACGGCGTTTCTCTTTGCCATGTCCGAGGCGACCTTCTCATCGAAGATGTCCTCGCCTTTCAGTACCTCCAACCGGATAAGGTCGCTCCTGAGCACGGGATGGCCCTTGACCCGGGCAATCTCCCGGGTTACCACGGTCTTACCTGTCGATGGCAAGCCGCAGGCGACGAGGACGAAGTTCTCGCCCAGTTCAGTCTCGATGAATTTCAGAAAGGGGGTTTTCACAGCAGCATTTCCAGTTCAATCTCATCCCGGATTGGTATCCCATCATTGCCAATCAAAGGAATCTCAGGTTTCAGTTTACGCGATGCCTCAACAGCCTTCGGATAAACCGCCGCCAGCGCAAATCCCCTTTTCTGCCAAAAACGAAGAGCTTTCAAGTTTTCATTTGTAGTTATTAGCCATAAGCGGCGGCACTTAGCCGATACCGCCACGTGTTTGGTCGCTTCCACCAGGGCACTCCCTATCCCTATGCCCTCCATCAAACTATTCATTGAACCAATCTCCCACTCGTTGCCATCCATGCGATACGTTATTAGTCCCACCAGCTTGCCATCTTTTACCGCAACAAATCCGGGAAGCTCATCGCCTTGGTAGACATTGCCACGCGTAATCATTCTTGCCGAACCCCAGTGCTCGGCAAGAAGCGAAGCTACCCACGCACGGTCTTCTTTGTTTACTGGTCTGATTTGAAAAGTGTTCATCGTATATACGATTCCGCCAGCTCGAAATATTTTCTGGCAGCGGCTAGGGCTTTCTCCCTTTCTTCCGCCGTGATGAGCGGGTCGTCGGAGTCGAAGCTGTCTACCTTTCCCCGCACGTAAGCCCGGTAGCACTTGTAGAAATCGAGCAGCTTTAGAAGCTCTTCATCACCGCTGAAAGAAACGTAATCATCGATGAAGCTTTTTGACAAGTCTAAACGCCCGTAGTTATCTAAATCCATCGCCAGGAAGGCAATCTCCGAGGCGACATCACAATACCGGAAACGGTCGTTGAACTCGATGCAGTCATAGATGCATATGCTATCGGTAAAGCAGATATGGGCGGCGTGGAGGTCGCCATGGCAGTCCCTGATTCTGCCCTCGGCGACCCGCTTACGGAGCAGGGCAGCATTAGTCTCGATAAAGGCATGGGTATATCTCTTTATCTTGCGGTAGCTTTCTTGGGAGATAGTCTTGCCGATGTACTTTGCCGCCTCGCTGAAGTTTTCCTCGGCGTTGGCAGTTATCATGTCCGCACTGCCGTAGCTGCTGATGGCCGGGCTGGTATCAGCCTTTTTATGGAAATCAGCCATCTTCTGAGCTACGCGAGTGAGCATGTCAGCGGTCGCCCGCTTGCCTGCCAGCAGGACCTTCAGCGTTCTTTCCTGGGGCAGGTAACGCATCTTCACGGCATACTCGATAACTTCTCCGCTGCCGGCTATCTCAATCCGCCCATTGCTTCCGGTTATCGGGACAACGCCCAGATAGGCAGACGGGCAAAGCCGTCTGTTCAGCTCGACCTCACGCTGGCAGTAGAAGCGTCGCTTCTCCAGGGTAGAGTAGTCCAGGTAGCCCACATTCACCGGCTTCTTCACTTTATAAACGTAATCACCGGTCAGGAAAACCAGGGATATCCCGGTCTGTATCAGAGTAACCCCTGACGAACCATCGGGATAAATCTTCGGGTCGAGGAGCGCCTGAACGAGTTTCGGCAACTCAGGCATAAGGACCCCTCCAGTCTCAGGGATAGGGTTGTAGCACCCTCACCCTACCCTCTCCCCTCAAGGGAGAGGGACTTCTAACGACGGTAATTCCTGCAGCTTGGGGCTACGCTTTGCCCGTTTTCCCCTTGTCGGCCAGCTTTTTCTTCTTGATGCGGTGTTTGCGGTCTGCGACTTTCTTTCTCTTATTCATTCTATACCTCTCTTAAACATATCGTTTTCTGATTGATTCCGACACACCTGCCAGCAGTTCCAGGGCTGTAGCGGCGGCGTCCTCTTTTTGCAGAGTAGCCAATCCGCAACCGGGAGTGAGCAGCCCCTGCTCAATCAATTGCTTGAAGGGCACGCCATGCCTGGTAAAAGGAGCCATCGCCTCTTCGAGGCGGTCTTTCAGGCTGGCCACCGTTTCTCCGGCGAGCGCTTCAGCCTCGGTGGGGACGATTCCCCAGGCGATGGCCCCGCCCCGGTCGAAGAACTTCTTGACCTCGGCGGGATACAGGCTCAACGACTGCGCGTAGTTGTAGGCATCGAAGTTCAGGATATTGACGTTGGTGGCGAGCAGCACCGACCAATCAGTATTGCCGCAGCAGTGCACACCCTTAAGCCCGGTGATACCGCCGAAGACCTCGTTCAGCATCCCGATGACCCGCTCCCTTGATACCGAGACGAACGCCGAGCCAAAGGAGGTCATATACGGCTCGTCAAGGAAAATAATTGTTCTCCTGGAGATTTGCCTCAGAGTCCGCTCCATCCAGCCTGCCTTGAGCTTTAGCAGCTTGGGTACGGCATCGCCCAGCACCTCGTCATAGAGGATGGGCTTTTTGTCTTTATCAGTGACCGTCAGTCCCCAGCTAAACGGCCCGGTGACCTGCCCCTTGACCGCCCGGGGCGTCAGGTTATCCAGCCCGAGAAAAGCGTGCAATCCGGCGGCATAATCCTGACTGACCGGATATTTATTGAAATCGTTAGCCAGATAGGCAGTGTAGAGTTCCTCCAACTGCGCGCTCAAGTCCCGGGAGCGGTCGACATAGATTTTGTCCCCTTCGAGCGCCACACCGGGGAAGCCCTGGCTATACTGAACATACATATTTTCGTGGAAGGAGCGGCGGGGCAGTTGCGGCCAGGCTGGTATGTCCTTCAGATAGTGGGCAACCAGCGCGCACGCCTCAGCCGGGTCAGTATGGGGCATACTGCCAATCATCGTGGGCAAGCAGCCGAATTTAGTATCTAGCATAGTTGAGTTAAAATCCATCCCCCTTGCCCCTTCCCTTCGGCTTCGCTCAGGGCAAGCTCTTTACGAAAGGAAGGGGAGCGCCCGTTTCTCACACGAGAGGGCGAATTACATTATAGGGGAGGAGGGGCTTGTGTTCAACTGCGCGGGAAAATCCCTCTCACTCTCCCTTTGCTAAAGGGAGATGCCTATACTGGAAGCGCTTTCGCTTCAGGTATCCCCCTTTGTCAAATGGGGACTAAGGGGGATTTAGGGTCTCACGTACTTCCCAATCAGCAGTTCAAGCTTCTTTTTCTGTTCCGGCGGAATCCTGTCGGCGGCGGTGACAATCGCTGTTTCCAGCGCCGTAGCGCAGGGGCAATCACGCTCTTCAGATATGCGGCTGACGGCCAGCTTGATGATGCTCTTGGCCATATCGACATTATGGTGCATCGTATGCAGAATCATATCCACGGTCACAGGCTTGCCCGGCTCCCACCAGCTATCGTAATCCGTCACGCAGCCGATGATGGCGTAGCAAATCTCGGCCTCCCTCGCCAGCTTGGCTTCAGGCAGCGCAGTCATCCCGATAAGGTCGGCCCCCCAGGAGCGGTAGAGCTTTGATTCAGCGCGGGTGGAAAAAGCAGGACCCTCCATCACCACAAAGGTGCCTTTGGGATGGACGGTGGCGCCGACGGCCGTGGCAGAGTCATAGAGCACCTCGCTCAACTCGGGGCAGAAGGGGTCGGCAAAGCCGACGTGGGCGACGATGCCCTCGCCGAAGAAGGTGCTGGGGCGGTTGCGGGTACGGTCGATAAGCTGGTCGGGAATCAGCAGGTGCCCCGGCTCGATTTCCTTCTTGAAACTGCCTGCCGAACAGACGGCGATGATGCGCTCGACTCCCAGCGATTTCAGGGCGTAGATATTCGCTCGCGAGGGCACTTCGGCAGGCAGGATGCGGTGCCCCTTGCCGTGCCGGGGCAGGAAGGCGATGCCCACCCCGCCCAGCTTGCCCACCGTGATAGCATCGCTCGGCTTGCCGAAGGGGGTGTCTATCTCGACTTCCTTGATACCCGTCATCCCCTCGATGTCATACAGCCCACTCCCCCCGATAACCCCTATTTTCGCTTTCGGTTGTGGCATGGTTACTCCTTATAGGAACTATTTGTCTTTGTAAACGATGCTGCGGTGGCCCACCTTGCGGATTACCAAGACTTTATCATGGTGGTTGACAGAGTAGATTACCCGGTAGTCTCCGGCTCTCAGCGTGAAATCGCCCTTGAGACGCGCCGTCAGTTTCTTGGGCCGAATATTTTCGAAATTGGAACAGAGCCAGTCAACCCGTTTGAGGATGGCCTGAATAATTGAGGTGTCTAGCCGTTCCAAAGCCTGTTTTGCTTCCGGACGCCACTTGTGGCGATAGCTCACTTTGACCCCAAGCCATACTGCTTCATTATCTCTTCGCCTGGGATTAGCTTTTTCCTGTGTTTCCGTTGAGCTTTCAGCTCTGCAATTACTTCTTCGCGGACTTCCAATCCTTCGTCGGGGTCACCTAAAATCTCTTCCAGTCTTTGGTCAACCCGTTCGTCTATCAACACCTGAAGTTGCTTTAAAGTTTCTTTATCCAGTTTTAGTACCATCTTCCGCCTCCTCTGTCTGTATGAGTATTATAGCCGATTTTTCAAAATCCCTCACCCTGACCTCCTCCCCTTTCAAGAGGAGAGGGGAGGAACTTAGAAATGTATTCATCATTCCAGAGTTGGGCTTCGATAAAATAGTCGTGAGCTTCATCACGGTTTTGAGCGTTGTTCCATTGCGGAATGCCGAATTTATCAATAATCCTTTTTATTCCCATTTTCGAAAAGACAATGCCGTGATATTCGGGGTTAAAATATCTATATTGCTTGTCTTGCTTAAAAAGTCTTGACGCCATGCTATCTGGAAATGTGAAGCTTATATCCTCATTGGCTATTGAATCCAAAGGAATACTAATCGTGGCAGCATAAACATCGTATCGACTCTCAAGATAAGCTGATTCGCCAAGTGTGAAATAATACGGACAATCTACTTTGGGCTTGCCACCGACTTTTCGGAATTCGGATTTTAACCAAGATTCTGTTTTGCGCCTCACATCAAGATATTCGCTCCATTCAAATCTTTTGAAAATGGGCAATCCCGTCTTTTTCAATTCATCTGCAATGCGGTTTGCCTCTCGCCCGGAAAGACTAGTGATACTTTGAAATGGCCTCCCGCCTTTTGCGTAATAATGAATAATGCTATCCATTGGCTTTAATCCCTGTAATTCTTTTCCTATCACTCTAGCGTCCTATAATCTTGTTTATCCCCACCCCCAGCGGCTTCCGTATTATACCACGCTCGGTGATGAGGGCGGAGATGTACTTGTGGGGGGTGACATCGAAGGCGGGGTTGGCGACCTCGCAATCGGGGACGATGCAAACACCTCGGAGGTGGGTTACTTCCTCGCTCTTGCGTTGCTCGATGGGGATTTCTTTGCCGGTTTTCAGGGAGGGGTCGATGGTGGTGGTGGGGGCGGCCACGTAAAAGGGAACGCCGTTCTCTTTGGCAAGCACGGCCACGCTGTAGGTGCCGATTTTGTTGGCGGTATCGCCATTGGCGGCAATCCTATCCGCGCCGACAATGACACAATCAATCTTACCCTGGCTGAGGAAATAACCTGCCATATTATCCGTAATCAGCGTCACGGGAATGCCCTCTTTTTGAAGCTCCCAGACGGTGAGGCGGGCACCCTGGAGGAGGGGACGGGTCTCATCAGCGTAGACCTTCACCTTCTTGCCCTGCTCCGCCGCCCGAATAATCACGCCCAGGGCGGTGCCGTAGCCTGTAGTCGCAAGCGGCCCGGCGTTACAGTGTGTCAGAATGGTAAAGCCGTCCTTAATGAGTGTGGCCCCGAATTTGCTCATTTTGACGGTGGCTTCCGCTTCTAACTTGTTTATCTTGATAGCTTCCTTGACCAGCTTCGCTTTAATCTCAGCGACATTCTTACCACCCTGGGCGACCTTATCCATCCTTTCCACGGCGTAAAAGAGGTTGCGGGCGGTGGGGCGGGTGCCGGCGATGGCGCGGCTCACCCTTTGGAACTTCTTGAGAAATTCTTCCTTTGATTCAGCTTCAATTGCCAGGGCGCCGAGGGCAATGCCATAGGCCCCGGCCACGCCGATAGCCGGCGCACCCCTGACCTGCAGCTTCCTTATCGCTGAGGCAAGCACACTGTAATCAGCCGTCTCTATATAGACTTCCTTCTGGGGTAGTTTGGTCTGGTCCAGGATTCTGACTTTGTTGCCCAGCCACTCTATTGGTTGTACTGACATCTTAGCTCCTCAATGCGCACTTCTACACAGTTCCCTCTCCCTTGAGGACGTGTGGTGTGAATTTAGCAAACGAGAGTTGAGGCTGTCATGCTGGAGTCCCGATTTTATCGGGACGAAGCATCTCAGGGAGGTGAGGGAAGCCCCACACCCAGATTGCTTCGCCTTCCGCCTGCGGGCGGAATGGTCTCGCAATGACAATCCGGCGATTTCCTTTCCTAATATACATCACACGTCCCTCAAAAGAGAGGAAACTACACTCATAACTCATAACTTGTCACTTGATTTCATCTCCTCATACTCCTTCTGAAGAGAATTATGCCGAGGCCGAAAATGACCACCGTCCAGCCGACCAGGAACAAAACATCCTTGCCGGTCGCCTCCAGCCCCACCCCCCGGATGAGCACCGCCCTCGAGGCGGCGATAGCGTGGGCGTAGGGGAAGGCATTGGCAGCGTTTTTAAGATATTGAGGCAGCATCTCTGAAGAAAACCAGGCTCCGGAGAGCAGCGAAAGCGGCATCGAGAAGAGCCAGCAGAGCGCCTCGGACTGGTTTTCCGATTTCGAGAGCGAGCCGACCACCATACCAATGCCGATGCTGCTCAGTCCGGCGAGCAAAAGGATAAGAAAAGCCAGACCCAGATTACCGACAATATCCATACCGAAGGCGTGGGCGACGGCCACAAAGATTATTATCTGGGCGATGGCTATGGCTATAAGGCTTAGAGAGTAACTGGCGATAAACTCGAAGGGCCGGAGGGGCGTGGTCAGCAGGCGGGCAAGGAACCCCTTCTCCTTATCACGCACCAGCACCCGGGCTGAGGTCGGTATCAAAATCATCAGGCCGAAGATGATGATGCCGGGGCCGGTAAAATCGATAACTGTTATCTCGGTCTCGATGTGGATAGGGTTAGCCTTAACGGTCACCGGTATCTCGATGCGGGCGAAGGCGCGGGTGGCCGTATTCATCGTGGCGATAAGCTGCTGGGAAAGGGAAGGGTTGCTTTCGTCATAAGTCATCTGCAGGATGATATCCGTTTCTTTGCCCTGCCAGTTTTGAGATACCTGGACGCCGAAACCTGATGGGATGACCAGATAAGCCCGGAGGTCGCCGAGTTTGAGGTCCTTTAGAGCTTTGGCAGTATCGGTGTAGGTCACCAGCTTGAGAGAGGGCACCCCGGCCAGAGCCTGGTTAACGAAGGCTTCTGACGCGATAGTCTTGTCTTCATCTATGACCCCGACCGGGTAGCTCGTATCGGTATTTCTGCCGAACATAGCTCCGAAAAGGACCATAAAGACCAGGGGAAAACCGAGCAGGAAAGCCAGAGCCACCGGGTCCCGGTAGGTCTCCTTGAGATTCCTTGAAGCTAAATTGAGCAGTCTCATTCTCTCAGCTCCTTCCCGGTGATGCGCAGAAAGACATCTTCCAGGGTCGGCTCTTTGACATAGGCAGAGCGGACGAATGCCCCCGCCCCATGCAGCCTATCGACCACCTCCCTAAAATCAAGCTGCTTGTCGGTAATCTGCATCGTGCCGTCGGTCACCGTTACTTCGGCGTACTTGCTTTTCATTTCAGCAATAGCTTTCCGGGTGAGGTTCCAGGCGTAGACAATCATAGTGTGTTTGTCCAGCGCGCCCGTCTTCAGCTCGCTGGCCGTGCCGAGAGCGACAATCTTGCCGTTATCGATAATGCCTATCCGGTCGCTGAGTATATCCGCCTCGTCCATATAGTGAGTGGTGAGCAGGATGGTTTTTTCACCCTTGAAGCGGCTGATATAGTCCCAGATGGCCCGCCGGGCCTGAGGGTCGAGGCCGAGGGTGGGCTCATCGAGAAAGACAATCTCAGGATTATGAATCAGGGCCATAATGATGCTGAGTCGCCGCTTCATCCCGCCAGAGAATGTCCTGACTTGGTCCTTCGCCCTCTCGGCCAGACCCATCGTCTCCAATAGCTCCTGCGAGCGGAGCTTCAGTTCGGCAGGGTCTATCTTGTGTATCCTGCCGATAAGGTCGAGGTGCTCCCGGGCGTTAAGGTGCTCGGAGAGAGTAGTTTCCTGCGGCGAAACCCCGATGCTTTCCTTTATCTTGAATGCCTGCTTACAGATATCGTGCCCCATAATGGTGGCGCTGCCGCCGGTGGGTTTGAGCAGGCAGCAGAGCATGCTGATGGTGGTCGTCTTGCCGGCGCCGTTGGGACCGAGCAGGGCGAAAAGCTCCCCTTTCTTGATGCTTAGGTCGATGCCGTCCACCGCCACAAGGCTGCCGAACAGCCGGGTTAGCTGGTGGGTCTGGATGGCGAAAGTGTCGTTAGCAGATTTTGTCGCGGGTGTTGATGTGGAACTCATTTTGTCCTCCATTCCAAATCCCTCTCTTTCTCCCTTTACAAAAGGGAGATGCCTAACACAAGGCAAGCATTCCTCGTCCTGGTTTCCCCCTTTCGCAAAGGGGGATTAAGGGGGATTTGCCATTTGTCATTTATTTGAACTTTGAGCTTTGGCATTTGGTTTGGATTTTTAGTTGAACCTATTCATTGCCGCCGTGACGCCCTCGGTGATAATGCACAGGATAGCCTCGTTTACCCTCGGCAGCACTTCGTCTACGGCTTTCTTCACCTCCGGCGAGGACTCGCTGAGAAGAAAGTCGATTACGTCAGCCCTCTTTTCTTCGGGCTGACCATTCGTAACAGGCCGCCCGATGCCCACCCTGAGCCGGGGGAAATCCTGGCTACCGAGTTCCTGGATAATTGACTTAATCCCGTTATGCCCGCCGGCGCTGCCATCGGCGCGGATGCGGATTTTACCTAACGGAAGGTCGAGGTCATCGTAGATGACCAGCAAGTCTTCGATGCTAACGTGGAACTTCTGCATCAGGCGCTTGACTGCCTCCCCGCTCCGGTTCATATAGGTCTGGGGGCGGGCGACCAGCACCTCCACTCCACCCACCCGCCCCATGCCGGTGCGGGCGTTCGCTTGCTTTTTATCGAAGCGGATGCCGTTCTTGCGGGCGAAGTAGCTAACGCACATAAAGCCCATGTTGTGCAGGCTTTTGGCGTACTCATCGCCAGGATTGCCGAGTCCGACGATTAATTTCGTAAATCCCTCTCAATCTCCCTTTACAAAAGGGAGATGCCTATTACTTTGCCCGTTTTGCTGCAGGTATCCCCCTTTTACGAAAGGGGGATTAAGGGGGATTTTGCATCCCCTATCTTCCTTAACCCTCGCCAATCAGCTTAATGAACTCCGCCTCGGTGATTTGCTTCGTGCCCAGGGCTTGGGCACGGGTTAGCTTCGAGCCGCCCGGCTCCTCCCCCACCACCAGGTAGTTGGTGTTTCGGGTGACATTATCTTTAGCCGTGCCACCCAGGGCTTTCACCTTTTCGTGAGCTATCTCCCGGCTGAAGGCTTGCAGCGTGCCGGTGATGACGAACTCCTGGCCGCTCAGAGGCAGTTCAGCCGGCTTAGCCACTTCTGCTTTCGGCCAGACGCCAGCCTTCTTTAGTCTGGCGATAATGTCGAGGTTTTCTTCTTGCTTGAAGAACGTAACTATGCTCTCAGCAATTTTCGGCCCGATGGCCGGGATAGTCATAAGTCTCTCTTTCGAAGCCTGAGCCAGGTCATCAAGGTCGCTGAAGTTTTGCGCCAGTATTCCGGCCATCTCCTCGCCGATATGACGGATGCCCAAGGCGTAGATAAGCCGCGCCAGCGACCGGTTCTTGCTGCCTTCGATAGCCTGAATAAGATTATCCGCGCTCTTTTCCCCGATTCTCTCCAGAGTCAGCAGGTCTTCCTTTTTCAGAGAATAGATATCGGCAACGTCTTTGACCAGCCCCTTTTCAAAAAGTAAGGCGGCCATCGCTTCACCGATACCCCTGATATCCATTGCCCCGCGTGAAGTAAAAAGCTCCAATCTCGCCTGCACCTGAGCCGGACAGGCAGCGTTGGAGCAGTAATACATCACCTCACCTTCGGGTTTATACACCTCTGAGCCGCACTCGGGACACAGTGGTTGGTTCTTCTGCCACTTTTCCTTAGATATCTCCCGCAACTTCTCCAAAAGGCTGAATTCTTTACCCCGCTCGGGGCTCTGCCTGCTTTCGGGAGTAGGGCCGATTACTTCCGGTATTACCTCACCGGCACGCTGTATGTAAACCAGGTCGCCCTCGCGGATATCCTTGCGCCGGATATCGTCTTCGTTGTGCAGAGCTGCCTGCTTGATAGTTACTCCGCCGACCGACACCGGTTCCATGACGGCGTAAGGATTAAGGGTGCCGGTCCTACCGACGCTGATTGCTATTTTGTTCAGACGGGTGATAGCCTGAGTAGCCGGAAACTTGTAGGCTATCGCCCACCTCGGTTCGTGACCGACATCCCCAAGAAGGTCTTGCACAGAGATAGAATCTATCTTGACTACGATACCGTCAGCTTCGTAGGGCAGCTTCTCCCTTTTTTCAGTCCAGTTACGGTAATAATCCTCAGCCTGGTCGATAGTGCTGAGCCGGACATTGTTCGGATTTATCTTGAAGCCCAGCGATTTAAGGTACTCCATCCTTTCCCAGTGGCTTTGCGGGATTGCCCCGCCTTCAGCATAGCCCAGAGCATAAACATAGATATCCAGCGGGCGTCTAGCCGTGATGCGCGGGTCGAGCTGGCGCACCGAACCGGCGGCGGCATTTCTGGGGTTAGCAAAAAGGGGCAAGCCTTCAGCCGCCCTCTCTTGATTCAGCTTGTGAAAGCCAGCCTTAGGCAAGAAAACCTCGCCCCGCACCTCAAAGCGGGGCGGTGCCTCCTTGCCCACAGACAGGGGAATGCTTCTGACCGTCCTTAGATTCTGAGTAATATTTTCACCGCGGAAGCCATCGCCGCGGGTAGCCCCTGTAGTTAGCTGCCCATCGACATAGGTCAGAGCAACAGCCAGTCCGTCGATTTTATGTTCGCAGACGAGTTTAAACGTTTCGTTAGTTACCAGTTTTGAGGTGCGGGTATACCAGGCAAACAGCTCATCTGTAGAGAAGACGTTGCCCAGGGACAATAAGGGTAACCTGTGTTCTACGACTCCGAAGGCGGCTACAGGCTCAGCGCCCACCCGCTGGGTGGGCGAGTCCGGAGTGAGGAGGACGGGATATTTCTCCTCAAGCTGCTTAAGCTCTCTCATTAACCCATCATAATCAGCATCGCTAATCTCAGGGCTATCGAGCACATGATAGCGATAGTTATGATAGTTAATCTGAGCCTTGAGCTGCTCGATTCTTTCTTTTACCCTGGCTAAATCATCCATGTGACGGCAATATTATAGCATAGAGATTACTGTCAGCCGTATCTCTCTTGTGAGTATCTGAAACGTGTATTTATCAATCAATGGCCAAAGGAATATTGACAGATTCTCCTATTATGACTAATAATAGAAGTAATAATAGAAGTAATAGGAGAATGATTAATGGAATTTACAATTCGTGGACGACGTTACAGCATAGCTAGGGAGCACATCATTGAGTCTGTCAAAGGCATAAATCCAGACCCTACTGACGACCGCAACAAGCATTTTGCCGAGATAGATGGTCAGCTTTACCCGATTAAGCAGGTCGTTCATTTGGCGACCGGTCTTCCGAAGATAGCATTCACAGCGCAATATGCCTATCGAATCCTGCAGGGCTTAGGATTTGAGGTCCACAGTCTCGGAGACGATGCTTCCAGGCGAGTAACGCCTGTGGGGGAACAAGATAGCCTGAAGTTTGCTATCACTCTTGAAGAGGATGAGGATGGCTTCATTGTCGCAAGTTGTCCTTCACTACCCGGATGCCATTCACAAGGACGAACAAGGGAAGAAGCGATTGCCAACATCAGGGAGGCAATACGCGGCTACATCGCTAGCATTCGCAAACACGGGGAACCTATCCCTAAACCTACAGAGGTAAGAGAGGTGGAGGTTCCCGTCTCGTGAGTCGGCTTCCTGTTATATCAGGAGATGATTTTGTACGCGCTATGCGCAAGATCGGATATGTTTGGGACCACACCGAAGGAAGTCACATGATTTTGCTCCACTCTTACGGACAGCGGTTGTCAGTACCCAGACATAAGGAATTGGGACCAGGTTTGTTGGGGGCCTTGATTAAGGATGCCGGACTCACGCGCGACCAGTTTCTCAAATTATTACGCAAGTGACCGAATCTCATTTCAAAAATTTTCCCCATTCTCGCCTTTAGTTCAGCGCTTTCTCCAACACGCTTTTAGCCGAGCGCACGGCCCCTTCCATAAATCCCTGAAAATGTAGAAGGCTTCTCCGCAGATGTGGACATTTTGGGGGGAATTCTCGTTAAGGGAAAAGGCTTCAAGTTTTTCGCTTACCTTCCAGGGTTCCACGCCGGCTCGCCAGAGATGGACGCCGGCGCCGTAAGGCTCTCTTGTCCAGTCCCGAATGCCGTAACTCAGGACAGTCCCAGCGCCGATGTTCATTCTTTTAGCGAATGCCACCGGTAGTTCCTTGCTATTATTTAGTTCCGCTCTGTCGTGGTATTTAGCTTCCACGTATTTGCGCCAGAAGTTTATTGATGGGCGGTCGGCGTAGACCATTATCATGCCTTTGCCGCCTTGCCTGTAATAATGCAGTTCCCTTGTCGGGAAAGCCAGGGCCCCCTTCTGCGGCACATCCACATCCCACCACGGCTCCCTGACGACAAAGAAACATTTCAGCAGAGGGTATTCGATGACGGAGTCCAGCAAAGGGCGGATATTTTCCGGAATCCCTTTAACCGCTTCGAGCGGAGCGGATGGCAGGGCAAGGATAACGTGCCTGGCGGTGAACCTGCCGGTGTCAAAGACGAGCGTCACCTGTTTTCCCCGGGTGGAAAGAGCCTGTAACGAATGGCCGGTATGAACCGCCACGCCCTTATCCTTCACCCTTTGGAGCATGCGGTCGGTAATGAGTTGCATCCCGCCTTTTACCCCTTTCAGATGTTCGCTCATTTGCAGCATTTTCACCCAGGTTATCATCGTGCCGACAACGCCCGGGTTCTCGTGAATGCCGTGGAAAAATGTGCCGTCCGTCATGATATACTTGACCGCGCCATAGCTCAAGACGTCAGCGAGCACATCCCACAACCCGAGCTGCCAGAGGGGTTGGTCTCCGTGCATGCCATTGCGTCTCAGGTATTCCAGTTCCTCTTCTGAAAGAGACATAAGCTCCGACTCGGATTTTCTCAGTACCCGCCTGATACCAAGGGCGAATAGCTCCAGCGCATTCAGACCCTTTTCATCCTTCGCAAGCCCATACGGTATCTGGCTTTCCGTCACGGGAGGAGAAGTGTATTCGGGAAAAGGCTCGGTCTCCAGCCGGAGTTCCCGGATAAGTTCTCTCATCAGATGCTGTTTGTCCGGGTCGAACCTCATCGAGCCGTACTCGGCCTGGAAACCATCCATTTCGACTGTCTCGAGCTTGCCGCCGATTCGCCCGCTTGCCTCGAACAGGGCCAGCCTCATCCCCGGAGGCGCGTGCAGACAGCAGTACAGCCCGGCAATACCACCGCCGATGACCGCCAGGTCATAATGTTCAGGAGCGCTCATATTGCCTAACCCCCTTTGTAGGGGGCAAGCCTCATGCCTGCCCAAGGCGACCACAAGGGTCGCCCTACATCACATTATAATCCATTGAGCAACGCGACGGCGATAAAATGACTACTACTTACTTGCATCCATCCGCTGTCTAATCTATCCCCTCTCCTTTGAGGGGAGAGGGTTAGAGCCTGCCCTGAGCTTGTCGAAGGGGTGAGGGTGACTTTCAATTCTTTTACCCCTCACTTATATTTCCGATTCGTTTCACTCAACGGAATCCCATATGAACGGAGTGAATCGGGACTCTCCCGCAAGGGGAGAGAAAAACATTGTTGCGCCCCCTTTCAGCATAGAGTAAACTAGGTAGGTTAAAAACAAGCCCTTCGAAGTTGAAAAGGAAGTAAAAATGGCTGATGTTCGCCCCTTCCGGGGTATACACTATAGCGGGTCGGTAGTCAGAGACTGGTCGGCCGTTATTTGCCCTCCCCATGATATTATTAGTCCGCAGCTTCAGGAGAAGCTCTATCAGAGCAGCGAGTATAACTTTGTCCGTCTGGAATATGGCAAGGAGCTGCCTGGGGACACGGTTACGGACAACAAGTATACCCGCGCCGCCCTTACCCTGGCGCAGTGGCTCGCGCAGGGCGTTCTTGAGACTGACAAGGCGCCGGCTATCTATCTCCACGACCATTTGTTTACTCTGGAGGGCAAGGAATACAAGCGTCGCAGCATCATCGCCCGGGTTAGACTGGAAGAATGGGATAAAAAGGTTATCTTTCCTCACGAAGCAACCATGGCCGTAACCAGGAGCGACCGTTTAAGCCTGCTCTGGGCGCTTCAGGCTAATACCAGCCCCATTCTAACCATGTTTGAAGACAGGCAGCAGCAAATCTACGCTCAGCTTGCCCGGCACGCACAACGTCTCCCCCTAATCAGCTCCAGGATAGTCGATGGGGAGGGCCACATTTTATGGGCGATTACCGATGCCGGGGCGGTTAATCAAATAAGCAAGAGCTTGGCGGAGCAGACGCTTTATATCGCCGATGGGCACCACCGTTACGAGAGCGCTCTGGCTTACCAGGCCGAGAGAAAAAACTCCTCAAAATCAAAAGATGCCGCCGCAAATTTCGTGATGATGGAACTGGTAGACTTTGCTCATACCGGGCTGAAAATTCTGGCTCCCCACCGGCTGGTAAGCGGTATCTCGGTCGAAGCCCTGCATAATCTGGCCGGGAAGCTTTCGGAATACTTCGAAGTAGTAAAAGTCCCGTTGAGCGTTACTGGTCTGCGGGAGCAGGTGAACGCTTTCCTTGGCGAGTCTGACGGAGTGAGGTTAGCCGTTTTCGGGCCGGATATCGATTCTCTGCTCGAACTCAAGCTGAAGGACCCGGCAGTCAGCGGCCTGATGCCCGGCTCTCATTCCGAACTATACAAGAAGTTGGATGTCAGCATCGTCGACCATATCATTCTGGAGAGGGTGCTCGGAATGAGCCGCCCTGAAAAGCCTGGGCTCGCTTACAACCACGACCTGCTCGATGCGGTGAACCGGGTAAAGAGCGGGGACTGCCAGCTCGCCATACTTCTGAGTCCTGTCAAGCCTGAAACGATTAAGGCCGTCGCCGATGCCGGCGACAGGATGCCCGCCAAATCCACCTATTTCTATCCCAAAGCCCCCGCCGGGCTGGTCTTACACCGGCTGGTGTAAGGTTATTCACCATTCCGTGCTTGACACGGAATCCAGTAGTAGGGTGTGCTGAGCCGCAGCGCAGCCCACCTTTGTTCCAACGGGGCGGTGGGCTGCGTTTAGAGTAGGTATGTGAAACGCAGCCCACCCTACACGTCTCTGCTCGATGCGGTGAACCGGGTAAAGAGCGGGGACTGCCAGCTCGCCATACTTCTGAGTCCGGTCAAGCCTGAAACGATTAAGGCCGTCGCCGATGCCGGCGACAGGATGCCCGCCAAATCCACCTATTTCTATCCCAAAGCCCCCGCCGGGCTGGTCTTA
>JACPPR010000054.1 GCA_016190895.1 Chloroflexota bacterium
CGGCTGGGTGTGTACCTCGGTCGCCTCGGCCGCAGCGTCGTCTTGGTTTCCCTGACTTTTCTCTTTGCCACTGGTTATAACTCCCTCTCCTCGATTTTACCCTTCGCCTTAGTTTTCACTGACCCTGGACGTAGTGAAGGGGAACGTGCTCAGGGCAGGCCATCATCTATTTACAGACTAAAAAGGAATGTCATCAGGACCCAGTTCCTCGCCGCCGGGTTCTTCGCCGCCACTCTTAGCCCCCGGCAGAGGTGCCGCTCCCTGTCTATCCAGAAAGCTGACTCTATCAGCAATTATTTCGTTCCTGAAATGCTTCTGTCCATCCTGGCCGTCCCAGCTATGGCTGTGAAGCCTGCCCTCGACATAGACCATCCGACCCTTGCTCAGATACTGATTGCATAATTCCGCCAACTTACGCCAGGTAACCACGGTAAACCACTCGGTTTCTTCTTTGCGCTCGCCTTGGGCAGTGCTGTACCGGTAGTTGGTGGCCACATTGAACGAGGTCACTGGCTGTCCGGCGGGCGTAAAACGCATCTCCGGCTCGCCGCCGAGATTACCGATAATTATTATCCTGTTGACGCTTGCCATCGACCTGACTCCCTTAGCCCGCTACCACATTGTTGCTATTGCTCGCGGCCGGTGCCGGAGGTTTCGCCACTGGTGCGGCTGGGGCTCTTACCATGGGTCTCGCAATAGGTTTTTTGCTCTCTTTGCCATCCAGCTTTATCAATAGATGTCTCAGCACCTGGTCCGAAATCTTCAGATTGTTCTCCAGTTCCTTACAGGCGACTGGTTTTAAGGCGAATCTCAATAAAACGTAAGTGCCGCTGACAGAATGCTTTATCGGGTAAGCCAGAGGCCTTTTACCCCAGCGGTCCATTTCCGAAACAGCCCCGCCCCTGCCGGTGATAAAACCGGTGATGTTGTTGATAGCTGTTTCTAACTGCTCATCGATGACCTGCGGGCCGATAATCACCACCATTTCATAATTACAGAGCTTATCCGCTTTCTTAGTTAAAATGTTCTCCGTCACCATTCTCCTGCACCATCACCTCTAATTCAATTTTGTTTACAGATTTACGTGCCGCGAAACGCTTATAGAGTAATTCTATTTTCGAAAAAATTACTTGAGTATTATAACACATAATGATGGGTGCGACAACCTATTGACATTTGACATATAAAATTGATAGAATTCTGAGGCTGCGCACCTCACTCAGGTATCCCCTACCGCCAATCTCGCAGGTGAGCGGTCCCGAGGTTCTAAATTTTTTATCAGGAGGAGAACATGGCAAACATACCGAGTAAAATCGAAACCTGGCAAATGACCGAACCCGGGAAGTTAGCTAGAGTCAGCCTGCCGATGCCCGAATTGAAGCCAGGCGAAGCCCTGATTCAAATTGCCGGCTGCGGCATCTGCCATACCGACCTGGGCTATTTCTATGATGGCGTGCCTACAGTGAACAAACCACCCCTGACCCTGGGTCACGAAATCGCTGGGACTGTGGTAGCCGGAGACGCCAAGTGGGTCGGCAAAGAGGTAATCGTTCCCGCGGTAATGCCGGACAATACCTGCCCCATCTGTGCTGCCGGTAGAAACAACCGCTGCCTCGCGCAAAAAATGCCCGGAAATAGCATGGGCATATACGGCGGATTCTCCAGCCATATCGTCGTCCCGGCTATGGATTTGTGTCCGGTTCCCAAAGACAAAAAGGGATTAGAACTTGCTCACCTGGCCGTCGTCGCTGACGCCGGCACCTCACCCTACCAGGCCGCCAAGAGGGCCGATGTCCAACCGGGGGATTTGACCATTGTCATCGGGGCTACCGGGGGTCTGGGGACATACGCTGTCCAGGTCTTAGCCGGTATGGGCGCTAAAGAGGTAATCGCCATCGCCCGCGACCCGGTCAAACTGAAGAGGTCGCTTGAGTTCGGCGCCACCACTACCATTCAGAGCACCTCGGACAAAGACCCCAGAGCTATCAAAGATGAGTTCCGCGCCTATTGCGCCTCAAAGAATATACCCAGCAACTACGGCTGGAAGATATTCGAGTGGTCGGGCGCTGCTGCCGGGCAAAAAATCGCCCTCGAACTGCTGTCATACACCTACAAACTGGTGATATGCGGCTATGGCATGCAGAAGAATGAATACCAGCTATCCCGTTTGATGGCCTTCGATGCCGACGTTTACGGCTCCTGGGGCTGCCTGCCCAAATATTATCCCGATGTTCTTAACATGATACTGGACGGCAAAATAAAGGTAGCGCCTTTCGTTGAAACCAGGCCGATGAGCACAATCAAGGAATCATTCGAGGAAGCTCACAAAGGCGGCTTGACCAAGAGGATAATCTTAACCCCGGATTTCTAGCGCCTGGTTAGGGGATTTTTCCTCTCCTTTGAGGGGAGAGGATTAAAGCCTGCCCTGAGCGTAGCGAATGGGGTGAGGGTGAATCCAACATTTCCCCTCACTTACATCTCTCCCGCAAGGGAGAGAGAAGAAGTATTATAAAGCGGAGGTGTGAGCATGTCTCTAGCGTGGATACCCCGGGAAGGCGGAATCAAAGACCATAACCTGATGGGCAAGGAACACTATGGCACCGAGGCCCCCTGCACAATATATGAAGAAAGGCCGATAATCGACCCGAGCGGCAAGCCTGTCGATGGCCTGTTCAGCGCCTGGATTATCCTCAATAATCCCGACCAGTTGAACTCCTACACCACTGAAATGGTCAAGGGTGTCATCGCCGGTTTTCACAGGGCTGAGATGAACCGGAAGGTTGTCGCTGTCGTCTTTACCGGAGTCGGCACTCGGGCTTTCTGCACGGGCGGCAATACCAAGGAATACGCCGAGTATTATTCCACCAAGCCTCAAGAATACGGACAGTATATGGACCTGTTCAACGGCATGGTGGATACCATTCTGATGTGCCAGAAGCCCGTCATTCGCCGGATTAACGGTATGAGCGTTGCCGGCGGACAGGAAATCGGCGGCGCGTGCGATATAGCTATCGCCTCCGACCTGGCTATTTTCGGACAGGCCGGACCGAGGCATGGCTCGGCTGCGGTCGGCGGCTCGACGGAC
>JACPPR010000055.1 GCA_016190895.1 Chloroflexota bacterium
CCGGTCTGCATCCGGCGCAAGGCATCGGCAACGTCCCAGTGAGACATCAGGTTCTCCCCGAGCTGATTCATAAGCTCGTCAGCATTCAGGTCGAATAGTTCCTGCCTGCCGTCCCACTCCGAATAACGAAATACGCTCATTTTAGCGCCGGTAGGTTGTCTTGCCGCCTTCTAACCGGGACTTGTTCAATCTTTTATTCAGATGCAGCCCTTCGAGAATAAACTCCACGGCGGCTGCCACTTCTTCAGGTCTGTCGGACTGAGTCACCGTCTTGAGGACTTTGGGCACACCCATCATCTCTTTGACATTGCCAATATACGATTTGGCCGGCATCATATCCGAAACGGTAAAGCTGAAACCACCATTGAACTGCGTAACCAGCTCCTCAAGGTCGGCTACCTGGAAGTACTTATTGAAGGTTTCCAGCACGGCTTTCTTTGTCAGGTCATCGATGACCTTTTCCTCTTTAGTCTCTTCGAAGCTCTCGAGCTCTATTTTGCCGCCGATAGATGAGCGGATATAAGGCAGGTCGGTGATGCGGGGCACGGCCAGTTTCTCCCCCAGAGTTACTGCCCGCCTGATGGCATTGCTGGTCACAGTCTCAAAGTTAGCGATGGACGCCCTGACACTCACGCCGGAGCGCTGGTTGATATCCGGGCTCTTTCTGGCCAGATGGGTTATCTTGGCGATAATCTCCTTCATATACTGGGGTATGTAGCTTTCCACTTCATCACGCGCAAACTGCCTACGTTCCGCCTCGACTATCGATATTTCCTCTTCGATAGTAGCCGGATAGTGCGTTTTTATCTGAGCGCCATATCTGTCTTTGAGAGGCGTGATTATCCGGCCCCGGTTGGTGTAGTCTTCCGGGTTAGCGCTGGCAACAAGCAAGATATCGAGGGGCAGCCTGATGCGGTAGCCGCGAATCTGGACATCCCTTTCCTCCATCAGGTTGAAGAGTCCGACCTGAAGCTTTTCAGTCAAATCAGGCAACTCGTTGATGCAGAAGATGCCCCGGTTCGTCCTGGGTACCAGTCCGTAGTGTATGGTCAGCTCATCGGAGAGGTATCTGCCTTCGGCCACTTTAATCGGGTCGACATCGCCAATCAAATCGGCTATAGAGATATCCGGGGTAGCCAGTTTCTCGCCATACCGTTCCTGGCGGGGTATCCAGACGATTTCGGTGGCGTCTCCCTCTTTCGCTATCATTTCCCGGCAATGCTTGCATATCGGCGCATAGGGGTCATCATTGATTTCACAACCCCGGATGGCAGGCATCTCTTCATCGAGCAGGTTAATCAGCATTCGCATGATTCTGGACTTGGCCTGACCGCGCTCACCCAGGAAGATGATATCCTGGCCGGAGATAATCGCGTTCAGAATCTGGGGAATTACGGTATCATCGAAGCCTACGATGCCCGGAAAAACGGGCTTTTTCTTCCGTATCATATCCAGCAGGTTACGCCTCATTTCCTCTCTCAGCGATACAGTGCGGTAACCCGAGGCCTTCAGTTCACCGAGGGTATGGGGCTTGCCGCTCCTCGCCTGCGGAACAACCTTAGCCTCAGTTTTAGTATCGACTTCTGTTTTGACCGGGGCAACTTCTTTCTTCTTCAGCGCATCTAACAGACCCATTTGCTCTCCTCTCTAGATAATAGATACCGGTGGATTCGATTTCTTTATCCTCGCCAGTTCTTACGTGTAAGTTATGCTACCCTCCGAAGACATCAGGCTTTTCTTGGCTTTGAGGGGGGAAGATTGATATTTTCATTCTACCACGTGTGGTCAGCCGATGACAAACCAAAGGGTTATCGTCTTGTCTCAAATGAAGGATGAGTGAAGCGACTGAAGAATGGCATTTAGGGCAAAGTCCACTTGCGGAGGGGTTCACTCTGGGGGTGACTAATTCCAATTTTCAATCAAGATGGCAATAAGAAAGTTGAGAGGGACGCACAGGCGGGGACGCCTGTGCCACCAGTTTACATGCCATCCTGAAAACCAAAGCGATTAAGAGGCTGAGGTTAATAGCATTGCTTACTTCACTCTTCTAGGGTATCATACAATCCAAGAAAAAGAATGGACTTACTTCTGATATTGCTTTTTGCCTTGCTCGGCCTGTTCGTGGGCAGCTTTCTTAACGTCTGCATCGATAGGCTGCCAAGGGGACAATCTATCATTTCTCCGCCGTCTCATTGTCCCGTCTGCAATCGTAAGCTGGGCGTTCTCGACCTAATTCCTGTCTTGAGCTACCTATGGCTGCGCGGGCGCTGCCGCTCCTGCCGCGCTCCCATACCGTTCAGGCTGCCTCTGGTAGAGGGGGTAACCGCCTTTCTCTTTGCCCTCCTCTATTCTAAGCTCGGGTTGGGTTTAGAGCTAGCTGCATTTTTCGTTTATGTTAGCTTTCTTGTTGTCATCTTTGTTATCGACCTGGAGCACCAGCTGGTGCTGGATAAGATTAGCTATCCCGGTATGATAGTCGCCTTTATCCTTTCTTTTTTCCGCCCCGGAATCAGGACATTCTCCGTCTTCTGGCCCGGGCTGGGCATCGAAAGCGCCCTGCTCGGGGGCGCTCTCGGTCTGGTGGTACTTGCTCTAATCGTTATCGTTTCGCGGGGAGGAATGGGGTGGGGTGATGTCAAAATGGCGGCCCTGGTAGGGCTGATGACGGGCTTTCCTCTGGTAATCGTCGCCCTATTGCTCTCCTGGATAGGCGGGGGGCTGGTAGCGGCCGTACTTCTGACCCTGCGGCTCAAAGGGCGTAAAGACCTGTTACCTTTCGGCACTTTCCTGGCCGTCTCGGCTCTGGTCACCCTGCTTTGGGGACAGTCCATTTGGCAATGGTACTGGCGGTAGCAGTCAAAACTCTAAACAAATCGAAATGTAAAAATCCCCGCCTGCCATAGCTCAGGAAGAGCGGCGGGCAGGCAAATATCAAATCAATTGCCAAAATCCAAAATCTACTGGCCTTAATTTGTTATTTGGGCTTTATTTGGCCTTTGAGCTTTGAAATTTGAACTTGTTTAGGATTTAGAGTTTAGTGCTTAGGGTTTGGTTATTGTCTCTTGTCATTCGGCTTGACAGTTACACCTGGATAGCTTAATTTAGTGCCATAGAATAAAAAATATGTTTGCCAGATACGAAAAAGAAGCCTACCAGTTCTTGGCAGTTTACCGCTTCCTGTCCTATGCCCTGGCGGTGATGTTCACCCAGGTCGGCCAGTCACCACTGCTTGCCCCGAGAATATCCGAACCGCAAATCATTATTATCCTGATTGCGCTGGGTATATATACGGTGCTCAAGGTTTTCTCACCCCTCCGCTGGCGTGAGAAGAGCGTGATGACCTACTTGACTCTTGCCGTTGACTTTTCGCTGGCTATGCTGCTGGTTGTTTACACAGGTGGTTTGAATAGCGCCTTCCTGCTCTATTCGCTCACCCCTATTATGAGCGCCGCCCTCTTTTTTGAGGAAAGGACCGCTCTGACTTTGGCGTCACTTGCCACTTTATTGCTCTCCCTCACCCATCTGGCCCCCAGCCTCACCGGGCGCTTTGCCCCGATTACGCAGGACCTTAATCTGACCTTGCTCATTATCTACGCTCTTTTCTGTTTTGTCAGCGCTTCAGTGCCTTATCGTATTAACCTGAATATCCGCCGCCGTATCGAGATGGAGGCTACTATCGAAGAGCGCCGCAGAATTGCCCGGGAGTTGCATGATGGGGTGGCGCAATCGCTCGGCTACCTGAATTTGAAGACGAAACTGGTCAGTGATTTTGTCTCTTCACAGAATACCGCCAAGGCGCTCACCGAGCTCGACGATATCCGCAAGATAGTGATGGATACATATGAAGATATTCGGGAATCCATCGACCAGTTAAGCACCGAGATTAGGAATCTTCCCATAGTGCCAGCCCTGGCAAACTATATCAGGGAATTCGGTAATAGCAGCGGTCTTAAGATGCGCTTCGATTATCCCAGGCATTTCCCCGCGCTTTCACCGGTCGCTGAACTACAATTATTGCGTATCGCCCAGGAAGCCCTGACCAATGTCCGAAGGCATGCCCAGGCGGCTGAAGTCGAAGTGAAGCTGGAAAATGATAAAGAGGCTGTCGAGCTACTGGTCAAAGATAACGGCCAGGGCTTCATCCTCGGCGACCTTGAAGAGAAACATCCGGGTTATCACGGGCTTAACATCGTCAAAGAAAGGGCCGAGATGCTGGGAGGAACCCTCGATATTTCCACGGCGCCCGGAGAGGGGACCGCCCTGATGGTCAGACTTCCTCTTGATAAAGTGAGGTTGTGAAATGAGCCGGGTTAGAGTACTCGTAGCTGATGACCATACTCTATTTCGCCGCGGTATCACCGCGGCGTTAGCCGACCAGCCTGACCTGGAGGTGGTCGGAGAAGCGGTTGACGGACTCGAGGCGATAAAGAAGACGAGAGAGCTTGTACCCGAAGTCGTTCTAATGGACCTTAATATGCCGAACTGCAGCGGGTTGGAAGCCACGCAGGCCCTTCAATCGGAGATGCCTCAGGTGAAAATACTCGTCCTGACCGTCTCCGATAGCGAGTCCGACCTTTTTGCCGCTATCAAGTTCGGCGCCCGGGGCTACCTGCTTAAGAAGGCGGAGCCGGAGGAGTTGGTGCAGGCCATTATCAGCGTCTCCCAGGGCAGCGTCATGATTTCATCTCTGATGGCGAACAAGCTGCTGGCTGAGTTTAATGCGCTGTCTGCCGGTGCGCCGAATCATTCAAAGAAGGACGAGCAAGCCGAAGCTGAATTGAGTCCCCGTGAGGGAGAGGTGCTGCAATTGGTGTCTAAAGGGGCGACCAATAAAGAAATCGCCGATGCTCTTTTTATTTCTGAAAACACTGTGAAGACCCACCTGCAGAACATCATGGATAAGCTGCACCTGGCTAACCGCAGCCAGGCAGCCGCCTATGCCGTTAAGAAAGGGCTGGTGACGGATAAAGGATAATCCCCGCTGTCATTGCGAGGGGTCGTGAGCCCCCGTGGCAATCCGGGAGGTGTGGGGATGTTCTGTCCCCACCCAGATTGCTTCGCCCCGACTTGTCGGGGCGAAGCAATGATACTACACCTCACCCCTCTGTCACCCTGAGTCCCGATTCCATTGGGGCGAAGGGTCTCACGTGAGATTCTTCGCTATGCTCAGAATGACATCCCCTCTGTCATTCCAGCCCCGTCTCGCGTACGGGTAAACTCGGCTGGAATCCATTGGTGGGGAAAGGGTAGACCTGAATTCTGTCCGAAGTTTACACTGAACGCAGTGGACGTGCCAGAATGACAGGGGAGATTTGGAGAAGTAATTCTGGAATTTCGCATTTGGCCTTGACCCTTTAGTATCACGGTCTTGAGCCGAAAGGCTCTTTCCCTCTCACCCGAAAGGGTTAGTCTTTTCCCGCCAAAATCACCCTAATGCAGGATTGCCACAGCTCTAAGCCTGACCTATATTGTATCTTACCGAGAAGAGGAAGGGCTAACTTTCCCTCTTTCAAGGCAGGAAATTCAAAAAGGAGCAAGAGAAAATGAGATTACCAAAAAGAGGCGAGAGAGGTTTTACCCTGATTGAGCTGCTCATTGTGGTGGCTATCCTGGGCGTGCTGGCAGCGGTGGTCATCCCCAATGTCGGGCGGTTCATCGGGAAGGGCAAGACGGAGGCAGCGGCAACCGAGCTGGCAAACATCCAGGCAGCCGTGCAAGCCATGATGACTGAACAGTCATTAGCCACATTGCCGTCCGGAAATATTTCAGGTAGAGATACTGCAGTTGAGGCCACTAATAATATGGCCGACTTCCCCGATATCGATAATAATGGTATCCACCTCTTTAATTACGGTAGCGGCACCTCCATCAACTATGTTACCACCAACACGACCGCGCATAATTATTGGATTGATACTAATGGAACGGTATTCCAGGTTATCGTGCCCTAGCTGTGACGGCACATTGAAAGTCTCGTAGTAAAAGAGAGGCGCCCGGAGACAGAACGGGCGCCCCTCGGCGTTTCACAATAAGTTCAAATTACAAAACTCAAATGTCAAATAAAGTCCAAAATCCAAATACCAAATAAATGTCAAAGTCCGGATGTTAAAGCCCAAGGAACCAAGTGGAGTTTCCACTATTTGTTATTCCCGCAGGCGGGAATCTAGAGGTGGGGGGGGGTCCATACCGACGAAAGTCGATATCCAGAATCCGCTGTAGTTCCTAGCAGGGTGCTGAAAAACCCCGTTTTCGCCTAAAAAGGGCTGTTAGCTAGGCACGAAATCGAGGCCATTTTTACCCATTTTGCCCTTTTTCAGCACCCTGCTAGGCAAGGTTTTCTGGATTCCGTGTCAAGCACGGAATTGACAGAGGGTTTTGAACTTTGGGCTTTGGGTTTCTTTTGACCCTTGAGCTTTGAAATTTGAGCTTGTGGCCTACCGTTTGGGCTTCAGTGAGATAGGTCCCCCTTTGATATAGGGATAGCCTTCGGGGGGGACGGCAGAAACGGTAAAGCGGCCGCTTTCTCCCAGAGCATCGATGAATTGTCTGAAGGTGACATAATCAGCGGCCTCGCAGGCGAAGGTGATGCTGCTGCCGGAATGAGTAATTCCCTGCACCCGGACATCGAGTTCCCCGGCGATTGTTCTGATGGCAGCCAGGTCGTCGACAAAGCCGCCACCCATCGCCACAGTAGACTTATACTGGTCGATGGTTTTCCGTATCGGCTCGCGTCTAGTCAGTTCGAGCCTCCTTTTTTCCATCTGCGTATTAACAACTGTGTATTGTTGTCTTGCCGTAGCTGTCTCGCTCGTTGCTATCGTGGCCAATTGGTAAAGGGGCCAGAGTAAGCCTAAAAGGACCGCTACTGCTAGAGAAGAATAGACCTGTTTTGCCGATGGCCGCCACGCTTTGTAAGTCTGGGGCAGGAGGTTAAGGTCGGGGACTGAATGACTCAGGGCTTTAGTATTTGCGGCTGGCGCTCTCCGCCTGGCAGCCAATTTGAGCTTGAGATTGAGTCCAGGCGTGGCACTTGCTTTCATGGCCAGCCCTATATTTACAGCAAACTGAGGCACAGGCATGTGCTCCGGATACTCGAGCGGCGGCGTAAATGGCTCGATAGGATATACCACTCCGTCTCCTATTATCCCCGTCAACACAGTATCACCCGAGAGGTGTCCGGTGATGATGAGAGGAATTGCCGGGTCAAGAGGAGAGCCGGCGTGACGGGTATTGTAGAAAGTCACCGTTAGCTCGATTGCCGAAATCAGCTGTTCTGCCTTCTCTTCCACGGGGAGGGCGCCTGGCTGCCAGGCTGTAGTATGCAGGATTTCAGGGGTGCCGCCGTCAAGGATAACGATATCAAAACTGGAGGCATCGATGTTTAGCACAATGGCTTCCGGCCTGTTCACAGCTCTGGCTAGCGCCAGAGTCTTGAGGTCGAGAATATCAGGGTTAATTCCAGCTATTTTCAGGGCGCGTATTTCGTTATCTACTATATCGCGAGGCACTCCCACCACCAGCGCCTGTCGTTCACCGGTCCCGGCGGCTAGCATCTGCCACGAAAGGTAGAGCTCATCAGGAGAGATGGGTATCATTGCCTCAGTTGCCTCGAGAATTGCCTGTTCCGTGACTGGCTCTTCCGGAGCGACCAGCACCGTCAAGATGCGGCTCAGCGAGTAAAGGCCGCTGACGCCGGTAACAACCTTCTTACCCTTGATGCCGCTTGAAGCCATCAGCGCCCTGATGGCATTGCCCAGGGCCTGAGGTTCTGAAATTATTTCCTCGCTAAAGACACCAGGTTCAAGAGGTCGGCTGGCCCAGTTTACTATTTTTCCGCCGTTAACCTCGATGAGCCTGATATCGGTGCTGCTGATTTCAAGGGTTACCAAATTAAGTCCTCTCCTTTAGTTGTGCTGTGTTGACATTCGTTTATTACTCTGTCTTAAAATAAAAATCGATGTCCAGGTTTGCTTTAAGCTCCAGTTTAGTCGGTCCGCTGTCAGTATATTCTGTGGAGCTAAACACGTTGAAGCTGCTCCATTGGCGTACGGTGCCGTCCTCTTCGGCGGTATAATAGTAGGTGGTGTTAAGTGTCTGGGTATAGTTCGTCGTTGTATACCGCGTGGTATTATCCGAGTTTATCTTATCATGTTCCCAGAGTAGGTATCCGTTCCTGGGGGTGGCGTTACCGGTATAGCCTTTTTCGGCAGCCGTGGTGGTGACATCCGGGAAGCCATCCAACAGCGTCGGTGTGTTCGGGTCATCACCCATACGGTTAGAGGCTCTGCCAAGGCTGATGCTGAGGGGATGGGGCAGCCTGATAATACGGTTATCAGACATCATCCTTTTTACGGCGTCGATGATACCGCGAAATTCAGCCCTTCGTTCTGCCTCTTTGTCTCCGGGAGTAACCTCGATGTTGTCTTCAATAGCTACGCGGGTAACTGCCCTGACTACCGTCCTGGGGGCGCTGGACCCGGGCGGGGTTAGCATCTCATCCGAGTCGAGAAGGCGGATGAATGCCATCACCGCCTCGGGGTCACCCTGCATCTGGATGCCCCTGAAGGACTGCAATTGAAAAGTGCCCGAGCTACTGTGTGAAGCGATGGGCACGGAAAACTTGCCGCTCTGTTCGCTAATATCGATGCCGTTCTTTCGGGCAATATCGAGGAGCATAGCGATACTGACATTATCGGCTATCGGGGTAAGCGCCAGGTTTATGGGTTCAAGCTCTGCCTCCAGGGTTTTGGGGTCGGGCAACGGGTTGCGCAGTAAGACGTTCAATGTGTTAATCTGGGCTTGGAGCGTTCGGCGCTCCGGAGCCTGCTGAAAATAGAGGACGCCGAGGGCGATATCGACAATGAGCGCTAGACCGGCGAAGAATAGAAAAGCCGTCTGACGGTACCTGGCTAACAGGGTCTTGATACGTTCCATACTTTAAGACAAATCCTAATGTCTAAATCCTAAATACTAAACAAACCCCAATTTCAAAGCTCAAAGTTCCGAATTCCCCCCCCCCCTTATTAAGGGGGGGGGGGCGAGCGGGGATTTTAGTCATTTGGATTTTGTCATTTGACATTGTTTAGTGTTTAGGGTTTAGTGCTTAGTGCTTAGTATTTTACCGTTGCCATCTCCGGCCCAGCGCCTTCTGAACCTGCGCTTCGACTGCCTTTTCTATTGTCTCCTCGAGGGCTATTTTTGCCGCCCTTTTTGATTCCGCTTCGAGAATTGCCAGCTCTTCCTTGTAGAAACGCTCATAGAGCTGCTTGCCACGTTGCCATCCCACCAACCAGACCATCGCCAGACCGTAGGAGGCAATTGTAGCCACTATCTCGATTCCTACGGTGGTATACCGGACCAGGATGATGACCAGAATCAGCACTGCAAAGAGGAAGATGGCGATGTTCAGGTCCCAACGGGCATTCATCGCTTTGTCCCTGGCTCTCTGAGCGGCTACCCGCTTTATTTCCGGGCTTACCAGCGGCTCAACAGCTTTACCCTTATTCTTAGCCATCTGCCACCTCCGTGGGAAATCCAAATTTCAAAATCCCCGCCTGCCATAGCTCATGAGGAGCGGCGGGCAGGCAAATGTCAAACGAAATCCAAAGCTCAAAACCTTCTGCCATAGCGTCCCGCGAAACTCTCAAATTATTTAAGGCAGGGAATCTAATCTCCCCACCCTGAGATTCTTCGCTTCGCTCAGAATGACAGATTCGCGGAAGGCTTCTGTCATTCCGTGCTTGACACGGAATCCAGGAACCCCGCCCTTCTGGATTTCCGCCTTTGCGGGAATGACACTCTCGCGGGGCTGTTTGATATTTGGGCGTCATTTGTCCTTTGGGCTTTGGCATTTATTTGTAATTTGAGCTTTGGTATTTGAGCTTTTCATCGGCTTATTATAGCACTGCACATAACGTTTGCCTATCTTATCTGGTAGGAAGAGATAGCTCCACCTCCCGTTGAAATCGACAGATTGGCGTTGGTGGTGACATTCCCGGAAGTGGCGCTGGAATCATAAGCCGGCACGATGACCGGGGCGCTGTTCCAGGTATAGCCGCTGCTAAAGTCCGTTGCGTTGATGTCGATATCCTTAAAGGCCTGTGGTAAGTCTGTCGGACTAATAGCAACAGAAACTTCGTTATAATAGCTCCCAGACACGTTTTGTGAGGTGACAGCTTTGAAAGCTAACGTTCGTGTAGTGCCCGAAGCGAGTTGCCCGGAGAATGACCATATGAGTGTCTGACGGTAAACGCCATTGACGTACGCGAAACCATTTACCGTTCCCGGAGGATAAGTCGGGTCGGCCGTTGTCAAACCCGTGATGGTGCTGTTTGTAGAGCCGAGAATATAACTAAAGCCGGGCGGTAGATAATCCGTAATGTTATCTGTGTGGAGCGTAGACTGCTGCAGACTTGTAAGGGAGATTGTGTATGAGATAGTGGTCGTTGCTCCAGGCAGGATGACAGATGGAACAGCCGTCTTATTGGAGTTTAGCAGTCCATCTTTTAGCGTGGCGCCACTCCCGGCCACGATGGGAGCGGATGGACCACTGAGGGTATTCCACGGCTTCAGTACAACCCAGTTATAGTATGTAGAATTGCCCAAGTTAATACTCGGTTTCATATCGAATCTTATTTCTTTAACCTGCCCGACGGTGAAATTGCTCGTCGGCCAGGTGAAGCCACCTGTGCCGGTCTTTGTAGTATTGTTCCAAACATATGTGGCCGGCCAATGCAAGAGGCTACCCCCGTTCTCAATGGAGGGGTCGGCAAAGGGCTGCCATTGACCGCCATCGACACGGAGGAAACTGGAGCCTGGCCTATAGTCGTAGTAGGGACTACCGTACGAGCCTTGGCCACTGGTGAAGGACGGAAGCACGTCGTAGACGGCATCGAGACCCTGGGAAGTGTTATTGCTTATCTGTTCCAATTTTATCGTGTAAGTGTAGACGCCATCGACGGGCCCCGATACTGTTTTTGTCGGTTTGATTGGAGTGTTCTTTATCAGAGTAACCCCGCGCCAGGTAGGTATAGCTCGCATGACCACCGTGACCGGTACTGGCGACCCGCAAACGTCTATGGTGAAATTGTCCGATTGGCCGTTATAAGTGAAATTAGAGGTATAGTCGGTGTGGAGCAGCTTCCACATGACATACTCCTGGGCAGCATCGGTAGCATAAAGAGCTTTCGAACGCTGGACGATAACCTGGCTGGACTTGAGCGAGGTGCTGCTCAGTCTTAGCGCCGGGACGACCACCAGCGCCCCGATGGCTAGCAGAATCAAGGCGAACAGCATGGCCTGCCCAGCCTGTGGTGAGCGAAGCCGAACTACCTGTGGTGAGAGTTTATCCCAAGCAAAGCCCGGGGTTTTATCCTGAGCACGTTCCCCTTCCCTACGTTCAGGGTCAGTGTAAACTATGCCGAAGGGAAGCCGAACCAACCGTTTTATTCTCTTCATGGTAGAGCCTCGGGCCGCAGATGGGCGCTAAATGTGATGGTCTCAATCCCTGAAAGAGCCGTGGCATTGCCGGAAGAAATGACTACGGTGATAGCCTTACCGCTCTGGGTAAAGCTGATGGAGGTGACGTTCCGGCCGACAATGCTATTAGTGCCGTCATAGTTGCGCCATAGTTCTTTACCTGACAGAACATAGGCGCTGGAATGGGATGCCGAACCGGTCCCGCCAAAGCTGGATGTGTAGTCAACCCAGGTCAGGTTGGCTGAGCTTTTGGGCACACCATCCAAGAAGTCCGTGGTCTGGGCCATCCGCAGGTCATTTTTGATTGCCAGGGCGGCCCGGTTGATATCTGTCAGCGCTACTGTCTGGCTGGTGCCGCGGCCGGTTGTCACCAAAACCGAATAGATGCTCATGACGGCGCCCGTCAATATCACGCTACCCACCGCCAGCGCCAGCACCAGTTCAATCAGGGTGAATCCCTCGGATTTGCCTGCCCTGACTTGTCCTGAGCGAAGCCGAAGGAGCTTGACGAATGAGCTCGGGAATCTTCCTTTCTCTTTCATTACCGTATCCTTGTCGTCCTGAAGGTGCACGTTGTTAAGACCAGCTTGCCTCCCTCCCGCGATACCGATATGCTAATGTTCTGGAGCTTGTATGTGCCGCTATTGTTGGTGGTTGCCCAGGTAAGGACGCCATCGACCAAATAGCCGTAAGCGACGTTGACAGCAACATTGTATTGAGGCGGTTTGATAATAGTATCGCCGACGCTGGCGTAGGGGCTGGCGCTGTCATCGTACGCCAATTGCTTGATGCCTTCAAGGTAGGCTGTCGCCAGGTTGGTTGCCTGTACCTGCTCGTCAATGATGCGGACGGCCCTGGCATTGGTATCGACAGCCTTGATGACGCCGGTACCGATAAGAGCGATGATAGCCACGCCGAGTACCATTTCCAGCAGGGTAAAGCCCCGCTGTCTGCCCTGGCTTTTTCCTTTAAGCAATTTTCTTAAAATAACCAGGACGAACCCGGCGGCGACGAGACCACCCAATAAAACGAGGCTCCGGCGCCTCCATAATCTTGACCTATCTTTTGATGGTTGGTTCATAGATAAATCCAAATTACAAAATCCAAATTACAAATAAAATCCAAATGCTGAAATGACAAACTTACTCCTTCTTGGGTAAAAGAATAGCAGAAAATATCAGGGTGAGTTCCTGGGCTTCCCGGAATAATTCGCGGCACTCATCTTGTCTAGCCGGGTTTGCCTTTGCCGTCATTCTGAGCCAATGCTTCGTTTCTTTTGACTCCTTTTTGCAGATAGCAA
The DNA here is from genome assembly GCA_016190895.1 of Chloroflexota bacterium. GTDB lineage: Bacteria > Chloroflexota > Dehalococcoidia > Dehalococcoidales > UBA2162 > JACPPR01. Next base: position 12,779 of record JACPPR010000055.1, read on the forward strand.
TCTTATGCTGGGAATCTTTCTTAGATTCTGCGCCATCTGCTTCCACGTAATTCGCCCCGATACTGGTTGCCGACCTGACTATTTGACTGATGAGCGTACTATTGATAGTGTCTTTGGGAAGAGTTTTTACAAATTCGATAATAGCTTCACCGAATTGTGCGGTTCGTTCTTCAAGGTCGTATCTCTTTTTGTTACTTGGATTTTGAACTTCATTTGTCATATGAACTTTTAGCCTTGTCATTTATTTGTAATTTGGGCTTTGTTATTTGACATTTGTTTCCTACCCGAACGCCCCCGCGATCGAGTATATCGGCATAAGCACCGATATGGCGATAAAGCCGACCATCAGAGCGATGCCGATGGTGCTGAGAGGTCCTATCACCGCTACCATTGCGTTCATCCTCTCTTCAGCGGTGGTCTCATAGAAATCAGCCACCACCCCCATGGTAAAACCAAGGCTGTTACTCTCCTCGCCGACGACTACCATCTGAACGAGGAGGGGTGGGAAGATATCTATGCGCGACATTGGTTCTGCCAGCCCTTCTCCCAGTATCAGCCTCTCGTTCACCTGGTTCAAGGCATTGCGGATGACGGAGTTGGTGGTGGTCTGGGGGGCCAACTCCATGATTTCCTGCAAACTCAATCCGGCGGTAACCAGTACCGACGTGGTACGGGCAAAGCGGCCTAATTCTCCCAGCAGCATAGGAGTGCCAATCAGAGGGGCAGTTATCAGCAGGCGGTCAAGTAATTTTCTGCCGCTGGGCTGCTTGACCAGCCAGAACGCCGTGGTGCCCAATAGCAAGCTGCCGATGAGAAGATAGAGCGGCTCGGTAGAGATGAAAGTGGAAATGGAGATGAGAATCCGGGTCGGCAGGGGCAATTTTACCCCTAGAGATGTAAACATGCCCATCAATTGAGGCATTACCACGGTCATCAGGATGATTACCACCACTACGCCGACCCCTAATAGGAGCATCGGATAGCTCAATGCCTTACGCACCTTTTGCAGGGTGGCTCCCTGCTTTTCGAGGTAGGCAGCCATCTGGTTCAAAACTGCCTCCAGATTACCGGTCTGCTCTCCGACGGCAATCGTCCTGCAATAAAGCTCGTTAAATGCGGTGGGGTGCTTGTTCAGAGAGTCTGTAAAAGAACCTCCGGCACGGAGGTCGCTGACCATGGATTGTATCATCTTCTTAAATACCCGGCTGCCGGCAGTCTGTCCACCGAGAATCTCTAGAGCCGGTAACAGCGAGATGCCTGATTTGAGCAGCGTAGCCAGTTGGCGCGAGAAAATAATCACATCCCTCGGCTTGACCTGGAAAAGGGAGGGTAAGGCTTCTTCCAGGGTGAACATGGAGGGGACTAGCTCGACATTCAGCGGGCGAAGTCCCTTATCGATAAGCAGGCGTTCTGCCTCTATCTCACCGGTAGCGTTAATAGAGCCTTTTACCGTTTTGCCCTGAGCATTGGTCGCCAGGTAGCGGTAAGATGCGGTTCTCTTTTCTTTTGCGGGAGCGTTAATAACTCTTGCCATCGTAATGCCTTTAGCTAATCGAAAAAACGTTACGGATTACTTCATAAGGAGTGGTCAGGCCGGCTTTAACTTTCTGCATGCCATCATGCCAGAGCAAGACGGCGCCCTCTTTGACCGCCTGGGCACGGATTTCATCGGAACCGGCCCCGCTCAGAACCAATCTTCTGATTTGTTCGCTCATTACCAGGACCTCGAAGATGCCGGTTCTGCCCAGGTAGCCGGTATTAGCGCAAAAATTACAGCCGGACCCGACCAGGAATTCAGAGCGTTTCTCATGCATTTCTTTTTCGTAGGCTTCCTGCTCATCGGCGCTGACGGTGGCCGGCCGGGAGCAATAAGGGCAGACCCGGCGCACCATGCGTTGGGCGGTAACGCCGACCAGCGCTGAAATAAGCAGGAAGGCTTCTACTCCCAGGTCCATCATACGGAAGATGGTGCTCACCGTATCATTGGCATGGACAGAGGACATTACCAGATGGCCGGTGAGAGATGCCTGGGTGGCAATCTGGGCTGTTTCGGTATCACGTATCTCTCCGACCAGAATGACATTCGGGTCGAGCCGCATCGCCGCTCTGAGGCCGCTGGCAAAGGTCAGACCTGAAGCCGGGCTAACCTGCATCTGGTTGATATTGTTGAATCGGTATTCTACAGGGTCCTCGATGGTCAGGATATTACGCCCGACGGCGTCCAACTGGTTGACCGTGGCATACTGAGTGGTCGTCTTACCGGAACCGGTCGGACCGCTGATTAATATCATGCCGAAGGGAGTCTTCACCATCTTCAGGTATCTTTCCAGAGTAGCGGGCAGGAAGCCGATTTCAGAAAGAGGCAGAAATGCAAAGGACTTATCCAGGATTCTGAGCACCGCCATTTCGCCGTATACGGTATTGGTGGTAGCCACGCGGAGGTCGACAGCTTTATCGCCCATGTCGAAGGTTATCTGGCCGTCTTGAGGACGGCGGCGCTCGGCGATATTCAGACCGGCCATGATTTTGATACGGGAAAGTAGCGGCGGGTGAACGCTCAAAGGGAGCGACATCACCTCGTGCAAAATGCCATCGATACGGTAGCGAATCCGCAGCCTGTCCTCCTGAGGTTCGATATGGATATCGGAGGTCCGGTCTCTTACCGCCTGCTTGATGAGCAGGTCTATGGCGCGGACAATGGGAGCCTGGGCAATCGCCTCGGCAGAGACGCGCTCCTCCGCCGCTCTTGCTTTCTGGAAGCGAGCCGGGATTTGACTGAGTTGCTCTTCAATCTCTCCGCCGACCCGGTAGGTGAGGTCTACCATCTCCTGGATATCTTGAAAAGTGGAGAGTACCGGCTCGATTTTTTTCCTGGTCAGGGTAGCTAACTCTTCAATTGCCTGGATGTCGCTGGGGTCTTCCATAGCTAAGACCAGTGTGTTGTCCATCACGTCAACCGGAATAACGCCATACTTGCGGGCTACCGGCTCCGGGACCAGCGCCACCGCATGAGGTTTGACCCCCTCTTTTCTCAGGTTGACGAAGGGTATGCGCAGTTGCAGGCTGGTAAAAAAGGCCAGCTGCTGAGGGGTGACCAACCTCTCTTGCAACAAGATGCGCTCAAGCTTGTTGACTCCCTTAGCCTGCAACTCTTTGACGTGCTTTAGTTGTTGCTCGGTAATCAGCCTGGCCTCGACCAGCAATTGCCCGAGGTCCTTCGTTGGAGGCTTTTCTGGAGACTTCATTCTACCTCCTCCAGCCAATCCCTGATATTGCTAAATTCAAAACCCATGGCTTTTTATGGCGTTACTCGGTTTTCAAGTTCAGATTTATTCGGGTGACTGCTTTTCTCTTCGCCCCGAGCAGTGAGCCTGATGGCGTCTTTAAGTTATCTTTTTGAGGTAACGCCTGGGTTATGCTCAAACCGGGTATCTTTGATATCATGCCGAAGAAGGGGAGGGGCTTATCCAGGGTAACCGTAATGATAGTGCCCCTGTCCCAGGAGCCTCTAGTGTAGAGAATCTTGATATCGGTGGTCGTCTGCAGGTAGTTATATAACTTAGAGACGGCTGCCAGGTCTACCGGGACGGCGATAGCCAGTTCTATTTCCCCCTCGTAGATAGCCCAGGCGTCCAGTTTTTGCTGGACAGAAGCCGGCTCTTGTCGGACTGGTTCCTTTTCCGGTAAGACCTCCGTGCTTGGCTTCGTGGTCTGGGAGGCGGTTGCCTCTCTGACAGCCCGTTTTTGGGCTGCCCGGTCTGAGCGGATTGCCGGCAGTTCCGGCTCAATCTGCGCGCGAGTCGCCCTTTTAGCTGAGGGGAATGCCTTTCTTATTCTGCTCACCAGGGAAGAGAGCGCCCGAAAACTGGTTCGCATGTGCTCTTGCCTTACCTCTTTTTCTATTTCCTCTCTAGCCCTGATGAGGTACGCTTGCAGTCTCTGTTTCGCTTCTTCGGCAGTATCCCGGCCCGCAGCGCCCGCAACTGACAAGATATCCTCGACTTCTTTCAAGGTTACTGTTTCAGCGCGCCGCCTTATTTCATCGGCTGTTTGTTTGGCTTTCTCGATAATTCTGGCGGCTTCATCTTCGGCAGCTCTTAGCGCTTTTAGGCCGGAGCTTGTCGTTGTTTGCGCCACATCCGTTACTGACTTCACCGACGAATCAACCGCAGTTTTCTGCGTAGCATCATAACAGGCAAGCAGGTCGTTAACAAAGACGGTTGCCTGTTGCTCGTCCAGACCTTCTTCTTCGGCCCTGGTTTTCTTTTTCTCAAATAGCTGAGTGAGCCATTTTGACATAAACTAACCTGCCTTGGGTCTTGTCCAATTATACCTGCCACAGGAGTATTCAAGCAAATCCCGCAAATTTGTCAGTCGTGGAAAGCATCTCTGGTAAAGAAAAGGGTAGAAATAAGTGGCTGCAGAGGACTTCTCTGCTCCCAAATTGCCGTGCTGCCGCCTGAGGATAGCTGAAACGCCCGTTGACAATAGACGGACAAAGACGTATCGTTTTAACTGAGCCTTTAGTCTCACAAAATTGACACCTTCGGCTAAGAAGTTGCTATCAACGCCAATTAGAGCAAATGCGTTATTACTAGTGTAGATAGCAACAGGAGCTTGCTCAAGGGGTGAATGGAATGAAGATAAATAATAGAAGGTCTAATATCCAGATAATCGCCGATATGTTGCGGCTGGGTGAGGCGGGCAAGACGGAGATGATGTACAGCGCCAACATGAGCTACTTCCAACTGCAGAAGTATCTTAAATATTTGCTTCACCTCAAGCTTATCGATGAGGTTGCTTTGGGGAATCCCAGTGTGAGCTATAGAGTGACTGAAAAGGGTTTCGAGCTGCTGAAAAATATCGATAGTATTCAGCAGGTGCTTGAAGCAGGAGAGGAAGACTGAAACCCGTGATGCAGAATCGTATTGAAAGAGACCGATTAAAGGAGAAATATCTTGGCTGAAAAAAGGATGCTGATAGTGCCTGCGGAGCTTGCGAAAAGGATTGATGATAACCGGGGCGAGATGAGCCGGAGCGACTTCATTGAATTCTTGATAGATAATCAGTTGAAAGAGAATGCGGAAGCTAAGAAAGAAAAGCCGGCCGTCCAGTATGCGACTAAAGAGGAAGTCCAGTCTCTGGAGCAGGACTTAAAGAAGCTGCTCAAAAGCTTCCTTGATTTCTTCGTTAACTACGGGCTTGAGATGGGGGTGCAGCCAAAAGAGGGTGAATTTGAAGGAATAGCCGCCAAATTGGAAGAGCTCGAGCATAAAGATAAAGGACCTGCTAGCGATAAAGGCCGGGCTACTATCAAGTGGAAATAGCTTACCGGCTCTCTAAATAGCCTGAACAAATATTCCTCCCCCTTGTTTGAATCCCTTCTTCAATGAAGAAGGGATTTTTGTTTGCGTAATGCCGCACACCCCGACCATGATAGAACATAGTTCTAGTAGATAATACCTTCCCATTGCCAGGACAAACTGCGATAGTGAATCTGGGTGACTATATGACTTACATAGCCATCGGTTGTCTTGGCTTTGTGGCAATTCATCTCCTCGATATCGTCTCTCTGAAGAAGGCTTCGAGGGTGAAACCATTTACCTGGATTCCGGGTATCGGGCTGCTGGTCTATTCTCTGGTTATGGTCAGCCTCCAACCCGCCAAGCTGCCGCTGTCTCCTGGTTACACCGCATTGGGTTGGCTGCTTCTCTTAATTTCTGGCTTACCGCTACTGTATTCGCTGTTTCTCAACATTCCTTTCCGCGAGACGTACATCGCTACCGGTGTCAGTAATAAGCTTGTCACTACCGGACTTTATTCGCTCGTGCGCCATCCGGGGGTGCTTTGGTTCGCCCTGTTCATGATTTCCCTGATTCTGGTTTCAAGGGCGAGCTTAATGCTTATCGCCGCCCCGCTATTTATTTTTCTGGACATCATCCTGGTCATTGTGCAGGATAGGTTTTTCTTCGGCAAGATGTTCGACGGCTATGCTGCCTACCGAAGAGAGACTCCGATGCTGGTGCCGAATCGACATAGCCTGAATATCTTCATTAGTTCGATAAAACAGAATGTCAAGGTTCAGATTATGGCAGAGGGAGGAACAAGTGGCCGAAATAGTTGAACTGTTGAGACAGGGTAGGGATGAAGAGGTCTGGCAGAAGTGCTGCGGTTTTATCGACCTCAGTCTGCAAGATTTTATGAAGATACAGGACCGCTTACTGCTCGAGCAACTGGAACTGCTCCGGCGATGCGAGTTGGGGCGCTACATCATAAACGGGGCTAAACCCGGCAGTGTGGAAGAATTCAGAGAGCAAGTGCCTCTCACCGTTTACGACGACTACGCTCCCTTTCTCCTGAACAAGAGAGCGAACGCGCTACCCAAGAAACCAGCCCTGTGGCAGTATACCTCCGGAAAATCCGGTGAGTACCCTTTCCGATGGGCTCCGGTCACTGCCGAACAACTCAAAGAGATAGAAGAGCTATTATTTGCTTTGCTCTTTTTCTCCGGCTGCAAGCGAAGAAACGATATTAATTTCAGGGAGGATGACAAAATTCTCTACGGAATGGCGCCGCCCCCATATGCTACCGGCACTATGGCTCGTGTCTTTCCATACCAGCTATTCAAATTCTTGCCTCCGGTAGATGAAGCTGAGAAGCAGTCTTTTGAAGAGCGAATGCAGCGAGGTTTCGACCTGGCTCTTTCGGAAGGTCTGGATGTTTTTCTGGCTCTTTCCAGTGTGGCTGTGGCCATCGGGGACCGTTTTCGCCAGCAAGGCAACAAGACTGACCTCAAGGCCTTACTCAAAAAACCAAGAGCTATACCCCGTTTGGCTAAAGGGCTGATAAAAAGTAAGCTTGCCCACCGGCCCCTGCTGCCGCGGGATTTGTGGTCGCTGCGGGGCTTGATTACATTCGGCATAGACAGTTCTATCTATAAGGAAAAAATTAGAGACACCTGGGGAGTCGAGCCGCTTGAGTTTCATGGTTGTACCGAGGCCGTCTTAATTGCTATGCAGACCTGGGACCACGAGGGGATGACCTTCATCCCCAGTCTTAATTTCTTTGAGTTTATCCCTGAGGAAGAAAGTATCAAATCCAGAGAAGACTTCACCTACCAGCCGGAGACTCTTTTACTCGATGAGCTTAAACCGGGTAATTATGAGCTGGTCATCACCAGTCTGCACGGAGGCCCGTTCGTCAGGTATAGGCTGGGGCATCTGGTTAAGATAACTTCTTTGCGCAATGAGAAGCTGAACATAGATATTCCTCAGATGGTTTTTCTCTCCCGCGTGGATGACCAGATTGACATTGCCGGCTTTACTAGGCTGTCTGAAAAGACTATCTGGCAAGCCATAGAGAACGCCGGACTGTCTTATGAGGATTGGACGGCGCGTAAAGAGGTTAATGGCGACCCACGGCTCCACCTGTATATCGAGCTTAAGAACAATGGACACGTTACAGCCGGGCAGGTCGCTTCATTGGTCCACGAGGAGCTCAAGATACTCGATGCTCCGTATGCCGAACTGGAGTCATTTACTCATTTACACCCGCTGGAGGTGACCCTTCTGCCTGAGAACGCCTTCCAACTCTACAAGCGAAGACAGCAAGCCTCCGGCGCCGACCTGACTCAATTAACACCGCCTCATATCAACCCGGCGGATGAGACTATCAACTTTCTTGTCAAGGCCGCTGGCGCGGCTACAGAAGAAGCCGGACAAATGGTGGAAGCCTGAATCGGCATCTGTTTGCCGCAATTGAATAGGCAGAGCTAAAGAGGGGGCTAACGCCCCCTCTGACTTTCCGTTCTATTGCGGCTATTTTCTCCCTGGGTTGCGATAACCGTCATTCTGGCTTGCAGCCAGCACCACGAAGTATGGAAATAACGCCGTCTTGTCATTCCCCGGCTTGTCCGGGGAATCCACGTACCTATTTGAGATGGATTCCCCGCCTGAAGCGGGGAATGACACATAGGGGACTCGCTATTTTCGGGGTAATGACGCATACAAGCCGGTTTTGAGGTTAATGAACACTCTTTCCTCTGAGGGCGGTTAGCAACATTGCGCCATACCGACGAAATGCCTGCCCCGCACCCGATACGGGGTCGGTATCCAGAGTACTTGCCCGGCAGTTCGCTGGCTCGTTTTACTGGATTCCGTGCCTGCACGCCGAAGTGCCCGCCTTCCAGAGCTGTGCGGCGGACAGACGTTACGGCACGCAAGCGTGTCAAGCACGGAATGGCGAAAGGCATTTAAACAACCTCGTTAATCCCCCCTTATTTGACAAGGCTCAAGCTATGAGCCATAATTTCCCCAAGTGAGCGAATCAGTGAATAGGGATACATAATAGTGACTATCTGGGCATTTATCCCGCTTATCACCTTTCTGACTTATCTGGCTTTGCTCATACTGACAGTGCCTTCGTTAGAGAGGCGCGTCAACCGGGTATTTGCTCTCTATCTCGGCGCTGCGGCCATCTGGAGCTTTGCCTCCTTTATGCTCCACATCAATCTCTTTCCCGAGCAGGCGCTGTACTGGAATGAACTCCTGCCGGCAGCATTGGTCTGGACTTTGTTGGCTTATTACCACTTCATTCGTGCCTATTGCAATAAGCGGGCCGGGATGGGCGTAGTTATCGGTTACGCACTGGTAGCTCTCTTGCTGGGGCTTTCTCTTGGCGGTTTTATCGTCAAATTTGCTCATGTCGAAAATGGAGTCCTGCATCACGACCTTGGTGTTTCACTCTACTTTATCGGGGCTATTGCACTTACTGTTGTCGGCGCCGGTCTGTACCAGCTAATCCGGAGATATCGCTCTTCTCCGGATGCCATCGAGCGTAACAGGACCGGATACCTGTTAGCCGGCTGGAGCATACTTGTAATTTTCGGCTATAGCAATCTTGTTCCCGCCTGGGCCGGGTTGCCCCTGGACCATTTCGGTAGCCTGGCTAATGCTGTCATCGTTGCCTATGCTATCCACAGATATCAGCTTCTTGACCTCAAGCGGGTATTGCGGAGAGGGCTTGTCTATTCCAGCCTGACTATTATCTTTACGGCTCAGTACCTGTTGCTTCTTCTTATTTTACAGGAGTTCTTCACTGACTGGACGGCCCAGGGCGGCCTGGCGCTGGCTGCATTACTAGCTGTCCTGGTAGCCCTGCTATTCAACCCTTTAAGGAATCTGATTCAGAACTGGATTGACCGGCTTTTTTACAGGGAAACCTATGACTACAGGCAGATGCTGCTCAGCCTTTCCGACCAGATAAGCAACGTCCTTGACCTGGGTGACGTAGCGCAAAGCATACTGGTCCCGATAGTCGAAGCCATGCACGCCAAACAGGCGGCCCTGCTCTTTCCTCAAATCGAGAGTGGTGATTTCGACGCTCAATTTGTCCAGCAGGCTGGCAAAGGAACCACTTCTGTCAAGCTGAGATTTGCCGGGGATAACCCTATTGTAACCTGGCTGACTACAGAAGGTAAGACTCTCCGTCGAGAGCTTATCGATGTCATACCTCAGCTAAAGGGGCTATGGGAGAAAGAGAAGGCGGTTCTCGATGAATTGGAACTGGCGTTGCTTTGTCCGATAAGAAGTAAGGGTCGGCTGAGCGGTATCCTGGCTGTGGGGGCGAAAAAATCTGGCATTCCATATAGTGATGAGGAAATAGACTTACTGATGACCATGGCTAATGAAGCCGCAGTGGCAATAGAAAACGCCCGGATGCTCGATAGCCTGAGAATCGAACAGCTTCGGGTGAAGCGGCTCCTGGAGCAGGTATCCAATACCCAGGAAGAGGAAAGAAAGAGAATTTCAGCCGACCTTCATGACAGTGTCGCCCAGTGGCTGGCGGCGGCTTCATATCGGGCTCAAACTGTCAATGCCTTGCTTTCGCGCGGTGGCGTCAATGATAAAGCTCGGGATGAACTGGATGCTATGGAAAGCACCATCGATAAAAGCCTCAAAGAATTGCGCCGGGTAGTAATCGCCCTTCGCCCTCCGGCACTGGAAGAACTGGGGCTTAACCATGCCCTGAAACAGAGCCTTGAAGAATTGCAGGCCGTTGGAGTGGAGTGCAGGTTTAGCCGGACGGGCGAATCCTTCCGCCTTCCGCTTGACGTGGAAATAGCCGTTTATCGAGTCGTTCAGGAGGCTGTTAATAACATTCGTAAACATGCTAAAGCGACCCAGGCAAGTCTTCACTTACAGTACAGGGAAGACAGGCTTCAGGTCCAGGTCCGTGATAACGGCAGAGGATTCGACCTTTCCCGGACACTGGATAGCGCTATCTCAGTGGGACATATGGGGTTGCTGGGGATGAAAGAAAGAGTGGAGGCTTTAGGTGGCGATGTCAAAATCAGGACTAGCCAGGATGGGGGCACTTTGATAACTTTGAGTTTCCCCATTCAGTCTCCCGTGGAGGAAAAGTAGACGGATAAAATCAAGGTACTGTTAGTAGATGACCACCAGGTTGTCCGGGATGGCTTGCGTCACATGCTGGCGCTCGAGGAGGATATCGAAGTGGCCGGTGAGGCTGGCGATGCTAAAACGGCGCTGGCCCAGATAGAGGCGTTCTCGCCCGATGTGGTCCTTATGGATATCAAGATGCCCGGGACGGATGGTCTCGAACTCACCCGTCAGGTCAAGCAAAAGTGTCCTGCCTGTAATGTCATCATGCTGACTCTTTATGATGAATACCTGCCCCAGGCTATCGAGGCCGGGGCGGTCGGTTATCTGAACAAAGACATTAAGCGAGAAGAGCTGGTGAGGGCTATCCGGGCTGTCCGCGAAGGCCGATTCCCTCTGGGTCTCTCGGTTAGCCGGGAGAGCCTGTCTCAGATGGTCAGCTTCGCCGAGAGCAAACAGCGCCCCCTTCTTTCCGAGCGTGAATTGGCTGTGCTCGGCCTGATGGCTCGAGGGGAGACTACCAGCGAGATGTGCAGTAAGCTTTTTTTGAGCCCGGCATCGGTGAAAAGAAGCGCCAGGGCCATTTTTGAAAAGCTGGGCGTCCGTAATCGCTCCGAGGCGGTCGCCGAAGCTTACAAAAGAAAGCTGATTTAGCCCGCCTGCCGAAGCTTCTTTCTTGCCGATGTCTTGCACAGCGAGCAGCTATTCGCGGGCATTTTGAGCCTTTCGGCTCATCAAGTTGAGCCGAAAGGCTCAACTAATTAAACCCCCTGAGCCTTCCCAGGCTATGCGTAATATCCTAGTATTATCTATGCAAGGGCGTTGCAGCTAAGGGTATTTGTCTCCGTTAGCAGTGGGTGTGCCCGTGAGGGGGGTAACGATGAAGAAAAGCATTCGTATTTTGCTTGTCGATGACCATCAGGTGGTTCGTGACGGACTCCAGCATATGCTGGAACAGGAAGAGGATTTTGAGGTGGTCGGCCAGGGCGCCAACAGCGAAGAAACCTTATCCCGGATTGGGGAACTCTCCCCGGATGTCGTACTTATGGATATCAAGATGGCCGGGATGGATGGAATCGAACTGACAAAACAGGTGAAGAGAAGATACCCCTTATGCAATATCATTATGCTGACACTGTATGACCAGTACCTGACTCAGGCTATGGAGGCCGGAGCGAGTGGTTACCTCTTGAAGGATATCAAGCGCCGTGAACTGTCTCAAGCTATCAGACAGGTTTATTACGGCCAGTTGGTGACCGGTGAGAGTCTAAAAACGACCGCAAAAAGTTGATTGTCAAGAAGCCCGGCTCGGGAAGATTTTCAGGCGCTAGTGTGGCGCATCTAACGCTTCGTTAGCTCATCACCGTAACCATACCGACGAAATGTCTGCCCCGTACCCGATACGGGGTCGGTATCCAGAAGAATCCATATAATACGGCCTGGATTCCGGCTTCCGCCGGAATGGGAGAGTGCGGGGGCTAACGTTATTTGCGATACACCACACTAGCGCTTAGTTGCGGAAATGCCTGTACCATAGCAATCCCCTCTCCCTTGACGGGAGAAGGTTAGAGCCTGCCCTGAGCTTGCCGAAGGGATGAGGGTGACTTTAAGCCTACCCCTCACCTTAATCTCCCGATTCCATACGGGATCCCGCACGAAGTCGGGACTCTCCCGCAAGGGGAGAGGAAATACGTATATTCAATTATGCAACTAAGGACTAGCGTCCTTCCAGGAGCTTGTACATGGCGTCATAAGATTTGCCGAAATCGGGGTCGTTTTGCGCCATCTTTTCTCTCAGAGTATTCATCCGGCTGGCAAATCCCTGCCTGTCCTGGTTCTTGACCATATCCAGCCAGGTTTTTGAGCTTTTCAGGAACAGCTCCTCGATTTCCGGCATCCGGGGCAAATTCATCTGGATGGCAGCGTATAGCTCGGGGTCCTCGGTGAGAACGCTCTCGGCAAGGGTCAGCAAGACCTTATAGGTTGGGCCGGCGACGGCCGCCATCTCTCTTAGCCGTTTGAAGTTGAGTAGCGTATCGGCAGTGACGATAGCAATAAAGTGAGATAGCCCCAAAACAATAGCTATCATTTCATCGTGTTCCCCGGGGGTCATCACAGATACTTTCGCGCCCCGTTCTTCCAGGTACCGCCTGACCTTTTCCGCCAGGGCAGTTTCCTTCTCGTTGGTGGGAGTCAGCACTACGTTCTGGTTTCGCATACCCTTAGCCCCGGGCCCGAAGACGGGATGAGTGCCGAGGACGGAACCGTCGCCCAGATGTTTCTGCATAGTGGCTACCGGTAGAGTTTTGACCGAGGTGATATCGAGGACTATCTGCTCGGGTTTCAAATGGGGTTTAAGCTCTTTGACAACTGTTTCAAAACTGTCGATAGGCACAGAAAGCAAAACTACCTTGGCGCCTTCGACTGCGGCCGGGAGGTCGGTCGTGGCCTGAACGCCAAGTTGCTGCTTGACTTTCAGCAGCGTCTCCTCGTTCCTGCCCGCAATGACCACTTCATGGCCGTCTTGAGACAGGAAACCGGCAAACCACCGCCCCATTTTCCCCGAACCGCCGATAATGGCTACTCTCATTACTTTAACTGTCCTGTAAAGTCTGGACTATTTTACCGTTCTTCTTCGTTTTTTACCAGTGGATGCATAGGTCCGTAATCCGTGGATTCTCGGAACCAGTCTGTCCTGTCATTACGAAACGTGAAGACATCAAGAATCGTAGAGACACGGCATGCCGTGTCTCTACCGGCTCCCCACCCAGATTGCCACGGGCTTCTCCCTCGCAACGACACTTCTGGGGTGAGCTTCTTAGATTCAGCTCACGGATTAAGGGCGGATTTCCGCCGAGAGTATGAAACGGTTAACTGCTTCCCCCCGTTAACGGGGGCCGCGGGCGCCGCCTGAGCAGGATAATTGCCACTGTTATCAGCGAGGCAGCTATTATGATACCAAGCAGAAGAAGGCGGACAGTTTCGAGGATGCTTCTGCCGCCTCTTTCTTCCGGCGCTGGAGAAAAGGCAGAGAAGACAACGTCACCGATACCGTTGGCGGCAATCAGATTAGAAGCAAATGAGTTGCTATCAGCCGCGGGAAAACTGTAGACGCCATAGCGGCGGTTACGCTGGATGGTATTGTTTATGAACTGGTTGCCCGAGGAAGGGGTACCGTCTTGGTCAGAATCTATTCGAACGCCGAACTCGTTATTATTCACCTCATTGCTGCTGAACTGATTATCGGAGACGCTCTTCAGATATATGCCGCTGTCTCTGTTGGAGATGATTCGATTCTGATTGAGTTTATTGTCCTCGGCAGCGTCATACATGAAAACGCCGTAGCTGTCGCTCCGGCTAATCTCATTGTCCTCGATGAGGTTCTCAGAGGAGACATTAACGCGGCCGTAGATGCGCACTCCGGTGACGTTGTTTCTAATGATATTACGGGCGACAACGTTATTGGATGACTCAAACAGGGCCACTCCATCATCGTTACCGATGACTTCATTATCATCGACAATGTTGTTGTTCGATAGCTCGTGCAGCATTATTCCGTGGCCGTCATTGTCGATCGACCGGTTGTTCCGTATCACGTTTTCAGTGCAGCGGTCGGCAAAAATTATCCCGTGCGAGCCGTTATCGTGCGAGTAGTTATCTTCGACAGTCACCCGCTGGGTGACGGTATGGGCATCGAAACCGTATCGATAGTTATCGTAGAACTCGTTGTTGCGCACCTCCATGCCACCGACTCCCCAGACGTAGACGCCGAAGTAATTGTGGTGAAACTTCGAGCCGCTGACGGTGCCGGTCATGCCTCTCCCCAGGATGCCCGGGTTCTGAGCGTCTTCCTCTGAAACGACCTTCCAGGAGATGCCATAAGCCGTCTCCTCGAAGAAACCCAGGTAGGCTATCTCACTATCGATGACATCCATCCGGTTAGTCGTGTAAATCGAGCTGCGGTTCTTGGCCGCAATAAAGGCCCGCTTGCTGCCATCGAGAAAAGCGGTGTCGAAAGCATTGGCTTTCTCATCCCACGATGTAATCCTGGTGCTGCGTATGCTGATTTGACCGTTAGAGCTTTCGATGTTGACGTAGCCCGAAGGCCCGCTGCTCAGCTTCAACCAGTCGACATCGCCGCCGGCGCTTCCCCCGTGTAGCTCGAGCCGCACCAGCTCATATATTCTCAGGTTGGCTTTCAGCAGCCACTGGCGTGGTCCGACCTGCGCCAACAGCTTGTCATCCCGCAGGACATTATAGATATCGGTGAGGTTTACCACCGAACCCGGTTTCTTGACCTCGATGGTGTTGGTGTCTGCCTGGTAGATAATGCTCGGTTCAGCCTGTGCCAGAGCCGGGACGGGGAACACGCTGACCAGAAGAAGCAGCAATAGTATCCGCAATAAAGCCCGGGCTATTCTTAATCGAATCATGCGCTCAATCCTTTAGCTCCCATACAAAACTCATAGGGTCACTGATTTTAATGATTCTACACTATGTGGCGTGTGTCAAGCTCTGGGAGTAGCGCGCTGATTTCAGCGAGCATTCTCACAGTCCAGTTAGGTAGCTGCATCATCGCCTAATACGTATCACTACTGATTAATCTGTCTGCGCAAGCGTAGTAAACTACAATCGAGAGCGGATGAGAATGTCCGGCCTCGGTTAATTACATTAGCTGGAAAAAGGGGGAGGGAAACATGCTGAATGCAAAGTCTCTGTTCAGACTAGGTTCTCTCGGGAAAGGGAACACGGCTGTGAATAGGGTAGACACAGTGCATGCTCAGTCATTGTTCAAGACAGTTTCTTTGTGGGCGATGTCCGGACTTGGCCTGGTGGTGGTTAGTCTATTAGCAGTCACCGCTGTGGCGGGGGCAAATGGCCGTCACGGCGTAGATACTGTAACCAGCTTTCGCTATGACCCCGGGGAGGAGCGCTGGCTTAAGACAGTAACTGAGACCGTCCTGCCCGATAACCCGGATGGTTCGCGCCCGCCGGAGCATCACACCATCGAGCTTTTCCTTAACCCGAACGACCCGGTCAAGTTGATACAAATAGAAGAAGCGCTGGTCATCGACCCGAGCGGCAACATCAGCGGCCCCCTGCTGGAAATCAAAGGGCATGAGCCTTCCGGAGGCGGGAGCGGCAAGATAAACATCGGTACACTGTCTTTCACTAAGGTAGATGCCGAGGAGTTGAAAATAGACGCAGATGTAGTGAGGGTCATTGTCGAAAATACGGTGGCCGAGGATAATGAGTTGGACCTCGACCTGAACGTGGTCAACGTAGTGCGCACCGGACGGGGCGCCTCCAGCCGAATCTTCCTGGGGAGAGGTTCGGGAGATCTTATCCGTCTTTCGGCATCAGAAATCATCGAGACTTCAGGAGGAGAGAAAGGCCTGAGAGTTGACCGCATCCGTATC
>JACPPR010000060.1 GCA_016190895.1 Chloroflexota bacterium
CTCCAGGTGCACCATCTCATTACGGATAGTCGCCGGACTGACACCCAGCTCACTGTCATTAGTGATACTGTGTGACGGTATCGGCGTCGCCTTGGTAATATACTGTCCCACGAGGGATTTAAGTATGATTTCTGTTCTAGGCGATAGCATATAACTCCTGATTAGCAGTCAAAGCCTTAGACTGCTAACTTATATTATTAAACACCTTTTAGCCTCTGATTGTCAAGGGAAAAGATACGTAATGCACACGTCTGACCGCTCAATCTTTTCTGCTTAAGGAGATGCCGAACTTCCGCGATTATCGCTAACCCATCCCCTGCCTCCCTTCCCTTAAGAAAAGGGGGGTCCAATAACTGCCACGCCAACCTGCTCACGCCGTCTTTGCGAGCACATTCGCTGCGAATGTGCCCTCGCAATGACGCAGTGTCTAAACGACTCTCCTCATTCATTTGCCTTCCGAAGGTCGGGCAGACTATAATCTTACCAATACATTTCTTAAGAGAGGGGTAAATATGGCTAAAGTTACCGTGGAGAATAAGACACTGGTTTATCCGATGCCTGCTTTCGTCATCGGGGCGAATGTCGATGGCAAGCCGAACTTTATGACAGCGGCATGGTCGGGGATTGCCGGCAGCAATCCGCCGATGATTACAGTTGCCCTGCAGCACCACCGCCACACTCTCAAGGGCATGAAACAGAACATGACCTTTTCAGTCAATGTGCCCTCGGTAGATTTGGTCAAAGAGACCGATTACTGCGGTATCGTCTCCGGGAGCAAGACCGATAAAGTGGCCGATTGCCATTTCAAGGTATTTTATGGTAAGCTGACTACCGCACCTTTGATTGAGCAATACCCGGTCAATCTGGAATGCAAGGTCTTGCATATCCTCGATTTAGGCAGCCACGAGCTTGTTGTCGGCAGAATCGAGGAGACCTACGTTTCTGAAGAATGCCTGACAGACGGCAGGCCGGATGCCGACAAAATCAAGCCGATAGCCTTTGTCGGACGTCGCTACCGAGCTATCGGGGAAGTCGTGGCCAACGCCTACGCGATCGGTAAAGAATTACCCGCCGCCAAGCCGCCGGCCTAGCGCCCTTTGAGGTACATCGCTCTGACCCGTTTGGCATCCTGAAGACGGGTCTCGGCGAGGCTTTCGGCGGCTCTGGACGTAGAAATCTGCTTGGTTTTAGCCAGCTTGATGACTTTTTCGATGGTATTATGAATCTCGGCCACCTGGCTCATAGCCGCCTCGGCATTGTACCCGGTCAGCTCGAGCGATAGATTGATAATGCCGCCGCCGTTTATCACATAGTCAGGCGCATAAAGAATCTGCCTCTGCATGAGCAGGTCGCCATCTTCATCGTTTTCAAGCTGATTGTTGGCACTGCCGGCCACAATACTGCATTTGAGTCTAGGGATGGTCTGCTTGTTAAGGATAGCGCCCAGGGCGCAGGGCGAGAAAATGTCGCATTCTACGTCGAAGATTTCGTCGATGCTGACTATGGTCGCCCCGAATTCTTCCTTGGCCTTTTTGACTGCCTGCGGATTAACATCAGCGGCAATCATTTTTACTCCTTCATCTCGAAGGTGTACGGCCAGATACGAGCCTACCTTGCCAAACCCCTGAATGGCAACGGTTTTACCCTTGAGAGAGCCTGAGCCGAAGACCTCCTCGGCACACGCCTTCATACCCTGGTAAACGCCCAACGCAGTCGGGGGAGACGGGTCGCCGCTGGCTCCCCAGCCCAGGGGCAGTCCGGTAACGTGTTTTGTTTCCCCGTAAATTTGCTGCATGTCGCCGACCGTCGTGCCGACATCCTCGGTAGTGATATAACGGCCGCCGAGAGATTCGATAAACTTGCCCAGGGAGCGGAACAAGCCGGCGCTTTTGTCCGTTGTCGGGTCGCCGATAATGACGGCTTTCCCCCCACCCAAATTCAAACCGGCGACCGCGGCTTTATAGGTCATAGCGCGAGAGAGACGGAGAACGTCCAGGACAGCTTCATCCTCCGATTTATATGGCCACATTCTTGCCCCACCCAGGGCCGGACCGAGGGTGGTATCATGGATAGCGATGATTGCATTAAGCCCGGCCTGAGGGTCGGAGCAGTAAACCAGTTGCTCGTGGCCGTACTTCTTCATATAGTCCATGACTTTCATGCTAAAGCGCTCCTTAGTGCCTTTTCTTAAGAATGCTCCCAATCTAATTATAGCACCGAAATAGGGGGGAGATAACAAAAAGAGGGCATTTGCCCTCTTTGATAGTACCTTTACAAGTAACGGCAGTCTCAAAACTTGGGGGCGAGCCCGGCTTGCTTGCAAAGTTCGTTTGCCGTTATTCTGTCGAATGTGCGATGCCTTTTCACCGGCAATATCTTGGCACCATTAGTGTAGATGGCGTGCTTCCTACCCTCACCAGTAGATAGAAACCGTTTGCCTTCAGATAGTCCACCAGCTCCCGGCGTTTGACCGACAATTCTAAGCCTCGATGAGCATTGGCTCCAGCAGGTCTCCACCGAGGGGAATCTCTTTCTTCTGCTGCTTATATGCCAAAATCATTTCGTGCAGAGCATCCCTGACCATTTCCCTGCATTCATCGATGGTCTTTGCTTCAGTAATGACCTCCGGCCACTCGACAACCTGTCCCATGTAACCGGAGCTTATTTTGGTATACTTGGCAGTGTAGCCTCTTATCATTGTGAACCTTGCCTTATTCCAGATAGTCCTTCAGTTTGCGGCTGCGGGATGGGTGGCGGAGCTTGCGGAGAGCCTTGGCTTCTATCTGGCGAATCCGTTCCCGGGTGACATTAAATTCCTGTCCGACTTCCTCCAGGGTGCGGCTCCGC
>JACPPR010000057.1 GCA_016190895.1 Chloroflexota bacterium
CTCTGCAGCGTCTTATCGGCTTTGTTCCGGGCAATCCGCTTAGGCTTGTTCATAATGGTTCTTGTAACATTATATACCTTTTGGGACAATTGCAGGAAATGCTATAGTTAAGAGTATGACTTCGGTATTACTTATCTACCCCTACTTCAGGCCGAGCCGTGACCGCTCCATTTTCAGATTCCCGCCTCTCGGCATCGCTTACCTGGCGGCCGCCCTTCAGAAAAACGGCTACAGAGTAGGTGTGTTAGATTGCACTTTTCTGAACAGAGAAGATGCCTTGAAGAGGGTGGTAGAGAATGGAGTCGATATTGTCGGCATCTATGTCATGGTGACCATGAAGGATGATGCTACGTGGTTTGCGCGAAACCTGCGGCAGTGCTGCAAGATGCTTGTCGCCGGCGGTCCCCTCCCCTCGTCCGACCCGGTTTCTTTCCTGGATGACTTCGACCTGGCGGTCAGGGGAGAGGGTGAGCGCACCATTGTGGAGATAGCCCAGGCTTATGAGGGCGCTCGCAGCCTTGAGTCAATCTCCGGGCTCGCTTACCGGCAGAATTCGCAGGGGGCTAAAGCGGATATTGTTTTCACCACGCCCCGGCTTCCCGAACCAGACCTGGACAGCATCGCTTTTCCGGCCCGGGAGCTTCTGCCTAACGAGCAGTACATCCGGCAGGGCAGGCAGAAGTTCGGCAAGGCAACTACCTCGATAATCACCACCCGGGGTTGTCCTTTCAATTGTGAGTTTTGCTCTAACGCCGTTTTTGGGGTCTCCTACCGGCAGCGTTCACCCAAAAACGTAGTCGATGAGATGGAGCAGGCGCTGGCGCTTGGTTATGATAGGGTGCATTTCGCCGATGACGTTTTTACACTCAGAAAAGACCGTTTGTTAGGGATAATCGATGAAATCAAGTCGAGGGGGCTACGCTTTGAGTGGGAATGTCTGTCGCGGGTAGACTCGATGGACCCGGAAACGGCCAGATTGATGCGAGATGCGGGTTGCGACCGGGTGTTCTTCGGCATCGAGTCGGCCAATGAGTCCGTTTTGAAGATAATGAGGAAGAACATTACCGTTGAGAAAGCCCGCCGGGCGGTAGAAATTGCCCGTCGGGCGGGCATCAAGTCCGGTGCCTTTTTTATCCTTGGTTACCCCGGTGATACCGAAACTACTATCCTCGAGACGGTCAAGTTCGCCTCCTCATTGCCGCTGGACTATCTCTCTTTTACGATGCCCTATCCCATCCCCGGTACGGCTCTTTTCGAACGGGTGAAGCAACAGATTACCCGTAATTGGAATCCCATGAACAGTCTCCTCAGCGAACATACGCTTACCTTTCAATCAGACTTTTCCGAAGGTAAACTCAAGTTTGCCATCCTTAAAGGAAAGATACAATTCAGAGCGAGAAAGAAACTAGGCAGGGCCGGTTTCTTTCTCGCGAGGCCCTTTGAGTTTGCCTCCAATCTGGTCTTCCGGCTTCTGAAGTAACTGGTTGACAGGGTCGATTAACCCCTCACCATAACCACCGGCTACAGGCAGTCTGGACGTCAAGCGCAGTCTCTCCGGAAGCGTCTCGATTTTCAGGCGGCCTCCTAAGAGTGTAGCCATCTGCCTTAAGGCGGTCTGAATGCCATCATCTTCGGGCGTGTCGAAGCCGGCACCCGTTGCGGAAATGCTCAGGCTGACCGTATTGTTTCTGACTCTGGCATTGACCCTGAGTTGGACTGTCTCCGCCTGGCTGACAATGTGAAGCAGGGTATCACGGACGATGCGGTATATCGCCGCCTCTGTTACCAGCGGCATGCGCTGCTCGAGACCTTCATTGTGGAAACGCACTCTTATACCCGTCGATTCAGCATGTTTGTGAAATAAATTCTCCAGGGTTCTGAGCAATCCGAAATCGTCTAGCGTGGTGGGGAGGAGCGCGTCCGATATCAGGCGCAGTTGTTCGATAATACGGTCGGTATTGGCCTGCGTCTCGGCAGAGGCTGATTCGATTTCATTAATCAAGGTTTTCTCAATGCGGTCGATGGAGAGCTTAAGAACAGCCAGGGATTGACCGATAGCTTCATAAAGATTGTGGCTGATTATCTGCCGGTTGCGTTGCTCAGTCTCCAGAAACTTTCTTGAAATCAAGTCTTTCTCACGGACCGGCTGCTTGACAGACTGTCTGCGCCC
Source organism: Chloroflexota bacterium (assembly GCA_016190895.1). Classification (GTDB taxonomy): domain Bacteria; phylum Chloroflexota; class Dehalococcoidia; order Dehalococcoidales; family UBA2162; genus JACPPR01. The sequence continues at coordinate 2,171 of JACPPR010000057.1, forward strand.
CGGGCTTGTTGCGGAGGTGTTGCGTTCTTTCTTATTGTCATCGCTGCGTTCTTTCATCGCTCTCCATTCTTCGGTTTTTACTTGTCAACCAGCCCGTGCCAGTTCTCCCGGCTCATCGAACTATGAACTGTCCGTTCATCAAGAACGGGTGAGTATCGCACCGGAAAAAATAACTCCCCGGTATGCTCGGCGCCGTGAATCGATAGGTAATGCTCTCGCCTCCATCGATGTATTCCCCGACGAAAATAGGCTCTTTCGCCGTTCTGTCTTTAAAGATAGCCAGATTATGATAGTCCAAAGGCTGCTCCTTGCTGGCAAAAAGCACTTTTACCGGGGCGCTCGCCGCTACTGTGAGCGTCTTCTTATCGAAGCTGGTATTTTCTACCGTCAGTTCCAGTGCCACTTCAGCGCCTGGGGTCACGGATGGTGGAGGTGGCGGAGGAGGTGGCGCCTCGGGCGGTTTGACGCAACCAATACCCGCCAGGAGTATGACAAGAGGCAACAGAAGGCTTACCATCCTACGATTCACAGTATGCTCCGGGCAAAACTCGGATTTGAAAACAATCCCCTGTTACTCATGACACCCCTAGAATACAGGGTTTGCGGCACTCTTTATATTAGTAAAGATACTTAGCTAGTGGCGCATAAACTACGTAGTATCGGATACCCTGACCTGTGTGTAGCTGAAAACAAGGGGTTCTTGTTGACCAATTTAGGTAATGCCTCCTTGAATAATACGTAAGACTACTTATTCTGCGAAGCCGGGATAACTGTTATAGTGGTAAAAAGGCGAAATTTGTCTGGAGGCCGCGATGAGTATCAAGATACTGATAGTTGGTTCCGGAGTGGTTGGCGGGGCAACCGGAATGGTGCTTTCCCAACACGGATTCGATGTTACTTTTACGGATGTTAGCGCTGGGGTAGTCAGTCGGCTAAAAGAGAAAGGTTTTCGGGCCTTCGAGACCAAGGAACTGAAAAAAGTGGTCACGGATATTTATATGCTTTCCGTGCCCACTTATCCGCTGGACCTCTGTAAAGACCAGGCTGAAGCCGACAAGCTCGAGCAATCGATGAGTCCCCTGGAATGGTGTGATATCGGCATCGATTTCACCAAGTCAGCCTCCGAGACTATCGGCAAGTGGCTGGCTGGCGCCGACCGTTATCAGCTGGTGACGGTGAGGAGCGCCGTTTTACCCGGTACCACCGAAGACGTGATTATTCCTATACTGGAGAAGGAATCAGGCAAGCGGGCTGGCGCGGACTTCGGAGTCTGCGTCAATCCGGAATATTTGCGCGAGAGGGTGGCGGTCGAGGATATCGCCAACCCGTGGGTCAACGTTATCGGTGAACTCGATGTGAGGTCTGGCGCCATGCTGCAGCAGGTGTACACCTGGTCCAAGGCTCCGCTGTATCGCGTTTCATTGAAAGATGCCGAAATGCAAAAGTTCATACACAATCTGTTCAATGCCACCAAAATATCATTTTTTAACGAGATGAGGCTAATCTGCGAGCAGGCCGGAGTGAAAGCCGAAAAAATAATCCCCATTGTGGTGAAGAGCGCCGAGGCAATGTGGAATCCGGAGTATGGCACCAAAGACTACGGGCCTTTCGGCGGCAAGTGTCTGCCCAAAGACACTGTGGCTTTCGTGGCCTGGGCTGAGCGGAGTGGCTGGAACGCCCGCATGATTAAAGCCGCCATAGAAGTAAATGATATCTATGACAAGCGGCTCCGTGAGCTTTCTGCGCCGCCTGCGGCGCGGGCCTGAGTGCGTGGCTGATGGAAGATATTACTTCCCTGTTGCTCTTCTATCTGCCTTTAGGGGTGGTCGGGGTCTGGCGGTGGAGCAGCTGGCTGGTAAGGAGAGCTATCGGCTGGTTTTACCGCCCGGATAGACATAACTATCTCAGCACGGTTTCTGTGATTACTCCCGTCTATAATGAAGACCCGGCCGTTTTCCGTATGGCGCTGGAATCATGGAAAGCGAACAGTCCCGACGAGATAATCGCTGTTATCGACCATACTGATAAAAACTGTATCCAGGAATTCCAATCGTTCAGCCGTGATTTCCCCGCCGCCCGGCTCATCGTAACCGAAACGCCTGGGAAGAGACCGGCTCTGGCCGATGGCGTCCGGGCCGCCTCCGGTGAAATCGTCGCCCTGGTGGATAGCGATACGGTCTGGAGCGATTCTGTCCTGAAGGAGGCTTTGAAGCCGTTCGCCGACCAGCGGGTAGCTGGCGTGGCTACCCGGCAGAACGTGCTCAATCCGAAATCAGTAGCTCAGAATATCTTCGATATCCAGCTCGACCTGCGGTTTTCTGATGATATGATGCCTGCGGCCGTGATGGGTAACGCCTTCACAGTATTGTCCGGCAGAACGGCTTTGTATCGACGTCCGGTAATACTGCCTATGCTGGATGACCTGGTTAATGAGAAATTCTGGGGCAAGCAGTGTATCGGGGGGGATGATAAGCGGCTGACCTATCTGGTGGAAGCGGCCGGCTGGAAGACCGCCTACCAGCACACTGCCCAGGTTTATACGCCGGGGTCTCCCGATTTGGCTACCCTGTTCAAGCAGCGCACCCGCTGGGCGAGGAATACCTGGCGGGCAGATTTGAGAGCGATATGGCAGGGTTGGGTGTGGCGGCGCAAGTTTCTCTCCTTCATACTGGTAGACCGTATCATATCCAATCTTACCCTGCTTCTGAGCCTGTCTTATTTCTTTGTCTCTCTGTATCTCCGGCTCTGGATACCGGTCGGGATACTGGTTGCCTGGTGGCTGGTCAGCCGGGGAATCAGGATAACGCCGAATCTGGCCCGGCGTCCCGGTAATATTAGATTGATACCCGTCTACATAGTGACTAACTTCGGTATGGCTATCGTGCGCCTTTACGCCTTGCTGACGCTGAACCGCCAGGACTGGCTGACCCGGGGCGCCCGGAAACGAGACGCCAACTTCGGGCTGGTGCTGGCCCGCATCGGCACGGCTGGCATTCTGGCTCTGATTATTCTGGCGGTTTATCTCTATCGTTTTTAACTAAGTTTGGAAATTAGGTATGAATACGGATAAATTACTTCCAGAGCGGCTGGTATAATTACTCTTAGTACTAAGCTGTAGAAATTTGCGTCTAACCTCCTCTCCCGCAAGGGAAGGGGAATTGGTGCCTGTCGTATTGATTTCGTCTTGAGATAGACGTGGAGGAGGCGAGCCATTATTCAAGAGAACTCGAAAACAAACGTCGGGGTGCCAAAACAGTCGCCCATCAAATTCGGCACCGACGGCTGGCGAGGCATAATTGCCGAGGATTTCACCTTCGATAACGTGCGGCTCTGCGCTCAGGGAGTGGCTGATTACGTTCGAGGCACTGAAGTGGCTGGCAAAGGGCTGGTTATCGGCTATGACAACCGCTTTGCCTCCGAGGGTTTTGCCGCGGCGGCTGCCGAGGTGCTTTGCGCTAATGGCGTCCGAGTTTTCCTCTGCCCGAAAGCTGCGCCGACTCCCGTAGTCAGCTACGGAGTCGTTGCCAGGAAAGCGGGCGGCGCCATCGTAATAACAGCCAGTCATAACAAACCCATCTGGAACGGTTTCAAATATAAGACCGCCGATGGCGCCAGCGCGCCGTCCGCGGTCGCCTCAGGAATCGAGCAGGCTATCAGCCGGGTGAGCGGCGTCAGGAGGATGACGCTGCCGGATGCCACCCAAAAAGGTTTGTTAGAAGAGTATGATATTGCCCCGCTCTACCTGACCCACCTCAAGGACATCGTTGATATCGAGCGGCTGAGGCAGGCAAAGCTCAAGATAGCCATCGACCCGATGTACGGCGCCGGCAGCGGGTATCTGAGAGATATACTCCAGGGTGGAAGACTTGACATAACAGAAATACACGGCGAACGTAACCCCATCTTCCCCGGTATGAAACAGCCGGAGCCGGTGCCGGCTAATCTGATAGCACTCTCGGACACCGTCAAGTTCAATGCCTTAAAGGCCGGCCTGGCCACCGATGGCGATGCCGACCGTTTCGGGGCGGTCACTGAAGACGGTACCGTGCTCAGTACCCTGCAGGCGTTCGCTTTGCTTTGTTATTATTTTCTGGAGGTACGGGGCGAGCGGGGCATGCTAGTGAGAACGTTGACTCAAACAAGAATGATAGACCGCCTCGGTGAGCTTTACGGATGCCCGGTTAAGGAGACCAAAGTAGGTTTCAAATACGTCGCCCCGATTATGCTCAGTGAAGATGTTATTCTGGCCGGCGAGGAAAGCGGCGGCTACGGCTTCCGGGGGCACGTTCCGGAACGTGACGGCGTCCTGGCCAGCCTTTATTTTCTGGACCTGATGGTAAGAACCGGCAAAACGCCTTCCGAACTGGTATCCGCTCTTTATAAGAAGGTGGGACCCCATTACTTCGACCGTCGTGACCTTGAATTTCCCGAAGAACGGCGGGCCGAGATTACGGAAAAGGCGTGGAAACCCGGGGCGCAGCAAATGCGAGAGCGGCAGGTGGTGAGAACGGATACCCTGGACGGCTTCCGCTACATACTGAAAGATGGCTCCTGGCTGCTGGTCAGGTTTTCCGGCACCGAGCCGTTATTGCGTATTTATGCGGAAAGCGGCAGCCCGGACGGCGTGCACAGCCTGCTCGATTGGGGACAGGAGATGGTGGGGCTTTAAGAGGAGGCGCTATGGCGGGAAACGGACTCGACGGGTCGGAGTTGTATCGAACCCTTGACCCCGAGGGCATGATAAAAAAAATCAATGAATTCCCGTTGATGTGCCGACAGGCCTGGGCAGCGGCTCTCGATTTCCCGTTACCATCGAGCTACTCCGCTGTGGATAATGTCCTCGTCCTGGGCATGGGTGGGTCTGCCATCGGGGGCGACCTGCTGAGCGGTCTCGTGGCGTCAGAATCCAGGGTGCCCGTGATGGTTTGCCGGGGTTATATTTTGCCGGCCTTCGTCGATAAACGGACTCTGGTGATTGCTTCCAGCTATTCCGGGATGACCGAAGAGACCCTGGCGGCTTTTGAGAGCAGCATCAAAAAAGGCGCCAAGAGTCTGGTTATTACTACCGGCGGTAAGCTCCAGGCAAGAGCCAACGAGGAGAAGATTCCTGCCTTTGTTTTCAGCTACCCGGCCCAGCCGCGGGCGGCCCTGCCTTTCAGTTTTCTGCCCCTGCTCTGCTTTATTCAGAAACTCGGCTTCGTGAAAGACAAATCGCCTGACGTGAGAGAGACATTTTCTATCATCGACCAGCTTTACGGTCAGCTCAATGAATCGGTACCTGTGAGTGACAATCTCGCCAAACAGATAGCGCAGGAGATGCATGGGCGCCTGCCGGTCATATACGGGGCAGAAATCCTGGCTGAAGTGGCACGGCGCTGGAAGACCCAGTTCAATGAGAACAGCAAAGCCTGGGCATTTTATGAGGTCTTTACCGAACTGAACCATAACGCAATCGAGGGCTATCAGTTTCCTCCCGAACTTGCCCGGCAAGTCGAAGTGGCGCTTCTGCAGGCGCCCAGTCTCTCGAGCCGGGTGCAGTTGCGCTACCCCGTGATTTGCGAGCTATTGAAAGAAGCCGGAGTCAGCTACCGCCTGGTCGATGCCTGGGGCAACAGTCAACTCAGCCAGATAATGAGCCTGGTATTACTCGGCGACTATGTGAGCTTATATCTGGCTATGCTCAATGGGACCGACCCGACCCCCGTGCACCGAATCGACTATCTGAAAAGCAAGCTGGCCCGGCAGCCGATGTCCTATCAGCTGGAGGAATAAGTCTCAAGCCGGACTGTCTGAGACTGTTCAACAACCTCACCCCCTGTCCCCCTCTCCGCAAGCGGAGAGGGGGAAGTCGTTTTTCTTGAGAGGGCTACGCCCTCTCAAACTCTCCCGTTTCCTCTAGCCTTGCCGTGTCGTGGGGGATAAATTAATATGCGGGCATATAAGCGTGCTCCAGGTATTGGAGCATCATGCGCCTTGTGTTGAAGTATGAGGCATTGATGGCAATGGCTGACCGGCGTACCGTATCGAAATCTGACGGATGCTGGTAGAATATAGGGACGATGATGTTTTCCAGCTTATCGTAAAGTGAGTCAGCCTCTTTGACTGTGCTGGCTTCAGCAGGCTGTCCTATCGACCAGCCGGTGATGCCTTCGAAGTGACCCTCTATCCACCAGCCATCGAGCACGCTCAGGCTGGGAACGCCGTTGAAAGCGGCCTTCATACCGCTGGTCCCCGAGGCTTCCTCTGGTTTCTGAGGAGTGTTCATCCAGAGGTCGACTCCGGAGCAGACATACTTGGCCAGGGACAAATCGTATTCCTCCAGGAAAACCACGGGTATCGTCCCGCTCAGCTGTTTGGCAGCCTGGTAGATTTTCCTGATAATGACTTTGCCGGCTTCATCCTGAGGGTGAGCTTTCCCGGCATAGATTATCTGGATGGGGCCGGCCTGACTGGCGATTTTTTTCAGACGTTCCAGGTCGTAAAACAAGAGGTCGGCGCGTTTGTAGGGCGTCATTCGGCGAGCGAAACCAAGTGTCATGACGGAGGGGTTCAGAATGATGCCCGTGCGCTGCTTTATCTCCGAGAGGAGGGCTTCCTTTGCCTCGAGGTGGGCGTGGTGGATTTCGGGAAGGGGAACGCTGACCACATAGCGCAGGTAGAGGTTGTCATCTCGCCATTGGGGCACGTGACGGTCGTAGAGCCGCTTGAAAGGTTCTGAAGTCCAGGTGAGAGCGTGAACGCCGTTACTTACCGAGTTTATCGGGTAGCTGGGGAACATACTACTTGAAATCTCCTCATGACGCATCGAGACTCCGTTAATATACCTGGAAAAGAACAAAGCCAGAAAAGTCATATTGAGCGTGTCGTCGCTGAGACATTCGATGGACATCAGCTTCTGTGTCTGTTCTTCACCTAAAACCTGCCTGACCAGGTCGGTAGGGAATTTATCGAATGCGGCCGGCACCGGCGTATGCGTTGTGAAGACACACCGGTCCCGCACTACGTCCAGAGTCCTCTGGTCGTCCGCGGGTAACCCCGTGCGTTCCATTTCTCTGTTCAAAAGGCCCAGGGTGAGCAGCGCCGAGTGTCCTTCATTCATGTGACATACGGTCACGTTCGCATATCCCAGGGCGCTCAGTATTGCCAGGCCGCCTAGTCCCAGCACTACCTCCTGGCAGAAACGGTAGTGTTTATCACCTCCGTAGAGGTAATCGGTTAGCGTGCGGTCCCACTCGCTATTCTCCGGCAGCGCCGTATCCAGGAAGATTACGGGCACATCGTCAGCTATCGGACTCGGCAGGATGTAGCGCCAGGCTCCTATCCAGACCTGACGGCCTTCGATAGTCACGGAGCAACGTTCTGACAGTTTCTGGAGGTGTTCCTCGGGCTTCCATTCGACCGGACTCTCGGTCTGGTTGCCATCGCTGTCCAGGTGCTGACGGAAGTACCCCTTCCGGTGAAGCAGAGTTACCCCTATCATCGGGATGCCGATTTCAGAAGCGGCGCGCAGGGAGTCTCCGGCCAGAATGCCAAGGCCGCCGGCATAGGTCGGTATCGACGAGTCAAGCCCGATTTCCATTGAGAAATAAGCTACGACTGAAGCTTGAGGCGGCTGCATGGTCATCTTGCACCTCCCGGCAAACCTTCCTTTCATCCTAACGAAAATAGATGTGTTGGCGATTAGGTGTCCCGTAGAGACACGGCATGCCGTGTCTCTACAATGCAAACGGGCCGTAATCGGGATGACTACCTTAGTATTTTCATTCCAAAAATTAGAGCTTGACCAGAATATTGTTTCCCTCTACTTTGACAGGGTAAATGGTCAGAGAGCGCGGTGAGCGGAATAGTTTGCTCACCGATGCTTTGATGCCCGTCCAATCTGTCCAGCGGATTATCCTTCCGTCCGTAAGATCGAACTTCGAGGCATGGCGGGGGCAGGTAAGCACCGTGCCCTCCAGGGCGCCATCCGCCAGCCTGGCCCCCATGTGCGGGCAGTTGCTTTCGGCGGCGTAATACTTATCCCCGACCCTGGCGAGGAGAATTCGCCGGTCGCCCGCTTTTGCCTCCATCAAGGCGCCATCCTTGAGCTGTTCGGTGGTCGCTACCGGTATGAATTCAGCTGCCTGTATAATACTGCCCATTGTTGACCTCCGTTATCATTTACTTGATGTTTTATATTATACCACCGGGTGCGAAGAGGCGATTCTAAAAAGGAGGTGGTACACCTGCGTGCTAATTTTGATGATAGGTTGTAGCGCCTGCGACTGGAATACGTATCATTACTTAGCTATCGATGTTTGCCACACCTAACTGGCCATTAGCGTTTGTGTTGATAAGTCTTTGAACGTATGGGTAATTAAGTAACCTTACGTATATTTGTCAGGCGCAGGCGGTGCTAGACTGATTACATAAATGCTTGGAAAGAGCATCAGTCATTGCGAGCCCCGATTCGGCGGGACTCCTCGCAATGACAAGGCAGGAAGATGTTTATATGACCGCTGTCCCCTTTACCCGGGAAAAAGTGAACCAGTGTATCTGCCCGTCTTGTCCGGTTGAAAGCAAAAGCCAGTGTACGGCGGCCCTTCTCTCGGCGCCGAAACAAGAGCCTTTGAAGCCCGCAGACGTGCCAGGGTTATTTTGCTCTTCCGGCAAGGCCGCTTGCCAGGACCTCGATTTCAAGAAAGACTGCATTTGTATCGCCTGCCCTGTTTATATGCAGTACAAACTAGCCCAAAGTAAGCCGAAGCTCTACTTCTGCCGTCAGGGGGCAGCGGCGTAGCAAGAAAATTCCAAATACTAATTTCTAAACTCTAAACAATATCAAAATTCAAAACTCAAAACCTGTTTAGCCCGCAAGGAGGCGCAAGATGTGGCAGTTTGAGACTAAGCTGTCCGAGGTAATCCGGCGTACCCCGGATGTCAAAACGTTCCGCTTCGATGTTAGAGAGTACGATGCTGTCCGCTACCAGGCCGGACAGTTTATGTTCGTTACCATAAAGATTAAAGGCCAGGAGGCGGTGCATCACTTTACCCTCTCCAGCTCGCCCACGGAAACCCTGAAACATGGCTATATCGAGTTTACCAAGCGCATCACCAAGAGCGAATACTCGCAGGCGCTCGATGTTATGAAGCCGGGGGACTGGGCGCGCTTGCGAGGCCCCGAGGGCGATTTTGTCCTGCCCCGCCGCCAGCACAATCTCGCCTTTCTCAGTGGCGGAATCGGCATCACTCCGCTGCGCAGTATGCTGCGCTTTGTAGCCGATAGAAAATTGCCGTTTGATATCGTGCTCATTTATGGTACTAATAGCCTGGAAAATACCGCTTTCCGCGAAGAACTCGATAGTATCGCGGCGAGCAATGGCAAAAAGGAAGTCAATAGCAGCAAAATCCCAGCCCAAAACTGCAGCGTTCGTGTCGAATACGTGCTTGCGGGCCCCGAATTCCCCCCGGGCTGGCAGGGGAAAAAGGGTTTCATCACCCGGGACGTGGTCACCGAGCTGATACCGGACTACTTGGAACGCACCTTCTACGTCTCCGGTCCGCAGGGTATGGTGCTTTCCCTGGAAGAGCAACTGGCTAAGGCCAATATCCCTCCGAAACAAATCAAACGGGATTATTTCCCGGGGTATGATTGATAGATAACCTTACCCCATCAGTCCCCCTCTCCTTTCAGGAGAGGGGGAAGTAGTTTTTTTTGAGAGGGCTTTGCCCTCTCAAACTTACCCCATTGGAGGGGTTGGTGTAGGGGCGCAACATGTTGCGCCCCTACAAGTTTCGTCCCGACACACTTCGTCCCGACATGCTTCCCTTCGACAGGCTCAGGTAAACTAACCCACACGGAGACACAGCATGCTGTGTCTCTACGGAAAACGCAGCGTCGGCATCTACATATTCATTGAAAGATGTCGTCTAACAAACCCTCGTCATTCCGTGCTTGACACGGAATCCAGAGAACCATCAGCCAGGCTGAGAACGAGTTCTGGATACCGACTTCGTCGGTATGGTATGTTGTTAAACACTCTCGATACATATTTGCCGGCGCTCTTATCGCCATGTTTAACCTCTATTTACCGCTACTCCCGCTGCCACTGCCGCCGCCTTTGTCATCGCCCGGTTCAGCCTTGTCCCCGCCACCTTTATCATCGCCAAGCACACTGTCGAGCACGCTGTCATCGGCATCCGTTTCAATCTCAGTCGCCAGCAGCGTCCCGTCGGGTAAAGTGATAAACTCAACTCGGGCGTTGACGCCGATACCCAGTCCGGAATCGAGCACTGTTTTAGAGTCGACCTTGAAAGTCTTGCCGCCGATAACGAAACCACCGGGACCGGTAGACTGGATCTGGCCGGCGAAATGGATGTCTTCATCGGCATCAGCAGCGTCATCGTCCGCATCGGTCTCGATTTCTTTGGCGATGAGGGTGCCATCGGCCTGCTTGATGAACTCTACCCTGGCCGTCACGCCTACTGCCAGGCCGTCATCCAAAATCGTTGTCTGGACTACCTTAATAGTCTTGCCGCCGATAACCCAGGTATCGCCGGATATGGACTCGATAACGCCGCTCGTCGTCGAGTCTTCGCCGCGCAGCTCGATTTTTTCCATCTCTATCTCGGGTCCGTCACCGGATTTATGTGCCGTAACCGTTACCTGGGAGCCGACCATTTGTGCCGCAGCGCTGTCATCCTTGACTGAAATGCGGGTCGTCGAGCCATCATCCTGCTTGATGACCAGTTCCTTGCCTTCTACCGATTGCAGCAGGCCCTGGATATCCTCCGACCTGGAGCCGCAGCCTGACAAAAGTGACAGGCCCAGCAGCCCGACCAGAAGTGATGTACCGACCAACAGATTCTTTGAAATTTTCATACTAACCTTTATTCTCCTTCCTTTTCCTTCAGTAGTTGATTGTCCATTCCGTGCCCCGTATCAGGTACGGGACAAGCTTCGCGGGAATGACACTCTCGCGGGATTATTTGGATATTTGGACTTCAATTGTCATTTGGATTTTGTTATTTGAGCTTTCTATTTACCTATTTCTTTGGGTTTACTTTGAGCAGAGTCGGCCGGTTTCTCGGCTGATTTCTCCGCAGGTTTACCCTGAGCGGAGTCGATGGGCCTCTCTGACGATTCTTCATCTTCGCCCCGCTGGGCCTTGCGGAACTCCCGCAATGACTTGCCGATGGCGCTGCCGACCTGGGGCAGTTTCCCTACCCCGAAGACAATCAGGATTATGACCAGTATCAGCCCGATTTCGAGCGGTCCTAATCTGAATGGCATAAGTACCTCCTCTCTTTTTAACAGGCTCAGATTGTATTTTCGCTCAATACCAGACCGGCTGGAATACGTAAGGATACTTATCCCCTCTAGCACGAATACGTATTACGGCCAAAACGGTGAATGGGTTTCACCCATCGAGATTCTTGGCCAGGTAGAGACACGGCATGCCGTGTCTCTACAGGACACCTAATCGCCAACACATCTATTTTCGTGAGAATTCTCCGTGCCCCGATGCAATCGGGGCACCACGAAATATGAAAATAGCCCCGATTCTATCGGGGTTCTGTCATTCTCCGGCCCCGTGTCGCTGCACGGGGTAAACTTGACCGGAGAATCTACGTCGCCTTCTGTTCCCTCTGGATTCCCCGCCTGAAGCGGGGAATGACACATCGGGGACTCGCTATTTTATTCAAACATCTGGATTTGATTGGCAATTTGGATTTTAGGTTTGTCTTGTAAACAATTTCATTACAGGAAGCGGGTATCCTCTATAGCCTAATAAGGCGGCATTCTTACCCCAAGTAAGTATGGTTACGTATATACCAATACACTGACATAACCTTTAATAAATATTAATAATGCTAAAATCGCTGTCCGATTTGGGCTTGCCTATCAATAATACGTAAGCAAATAAATTAATAATACGTAAGTTAATAATGCGTAAGATTGGAGCAGCCAAGAAGGAAGTTAACAGCGGAGGAGAAATAGAAAATGGCCAAAACTATACAAACTATACATCGCAAAGAGGGAGGTATATAGAGAAATGGTAAAAGCTATGAACAGGCGGGAATTTCTGAAGCTGGCCGCGGGTGGCGTTGCCGGGGGTGTGGCTGTCATCGTGGTCGGCAATAAACTAAGCTGGTTGACAGGCAACCAGGCGTTCGCGGCAGTCCAGACCCTGAACTTTCGCGTCACGGACGCCATAAAGGAGATGCACACCCACAACAATACAAATCCCGCCGAGTGCTACTTCTGGCTTTACAAGAGCGATATTCCTGATTACCCGCCCGATTGCCCCGGCCCCACTATCGTCGCCGCCAAGGGAGATACGGGTAACATCACCGTGAGAAACGACCTGGATGAGCCGCACGCCTTCTACATCCCGGGCATCGTTAACAGCGGGTCCATTGCCCCGGGCGCTAGCTGGAATGGCGTCATCGACCTGGCGGCGGCCGCGCCCGGCGCCCACATGTATTATGACAACCTGAATGCGCCGGTGAACCGGGTAATGGGCCTGCACGGCGCTTTCATCGTTATGCCCGCGGAAACGGCCCCCGTGGGTGGTCTCAAACCAACACCGTACGGCATCCTGGCTGCCAACCACGGCGTGCAGAAGCTCTACAATGACTTCGGTTCCGCCCATTTCCCCGGCCTGGCCTGGCACGAGGGCGATAGCACGCCCTGGGCGCTGAACAACGACGGCACCGGCGACCCCGTCCGCAGCGCTCCTTTCGCCAACGCTATGGACACCAATGGTAATCATCTTACGGTGAGCTACCCGAACTGCCCGCCCTTCCGGCAGTACGTCTGGCTGACGCACCAGGCCAGCCCCAGGCTCTTTGCCGAGGTGGGCAAACTGCCGGCCGGCCAGCTTTACAACCCCCAGGAGTTTATGGACAAGTTCCTGAGAGGGCCGTTCGTTTTGCATAACAACGCCAACTCACACTCAGCCGGAATCGACGCGGTTTCTTATATACCCCAGTATTTCACTATCAACGGCCAGTCCGGCTATTACTCACACTTCAATACGCACGTCACTATGATCGGCCGGGTGGGTGAACCATGCGTAGTACACATCCTGAACGCGGGACTGTGGACCCATTCCATGCACCTGCATGCCAACCATATGTGGATAACCAGCGTCAACGGCGTGGTCAATCCCAACCCCATCTGGGTAGACGTCTACCGGGTCGACCCGATGGACCGCATCGATTACACGGTGCCCTTTATGAGACCTCCGGATGTCGGCCATCCCAAGGGCATCGGACTACCGGAGACGCCGCTCCAGACAGACAACGGCCACCCGCTGTGGCCGCCCATCGAAGAGTTCGAGGTGCATATGCCGCCTCTCAACACACTGGCAGATGCTCCCTCGGGAGACCCTTTGGGCAGAACGAAGGTCGAACTGGGCCAGCGGATGTCGCCTTTATGCTACCCGATGCACGACCATTCCGAGCCGAGCCAGACAAGCCAGGGCGGCAACTACAACACCGGCCTTATCGCCGGCATCTATTTCACCGGCGACCGGAATACCATGATGGACTTCCCGATGGACGAGGACTTTTATATGGCTTTCCAGAACATGCGCGGTCTTCAACACGGCACAGAACGGGCAGCGTACCCCATCGGCGAGCCGGTGCCAGAACACCACTAATATACAGAAAAATAGAGTAGTAAGGAGAAACGAAAATGTCATTCTCAAGCCCAGCTCATAGAATACCACGCCAGTCCATCGTTGGTATGGAAGGCATGTTCGCCAAGATGTGGGACCCGCCCACGGTAAGCCCCTCCACACCGGACAAACGGTCGCCGACCAATCCTGTCCCGGAGGTGATAGCGGCTGCCGGTCTCGCGGATATACCGAGCGCGTCCCATACCGTCCAGAGGGACCTGCTGCACGGCGCCCGTCTGAGCGCCTGGGATAGCAAGGAAATAAACTTCTACCTGTTCCGGGATGCGGATATCCCCGCCACCGGTGGCGGCAACTTTCCCGGGGCGACCATCCGGGTGCCCAGGGGCGTTTGGTTTCACGGCGAGACCCTGGGGCACGGGCCGCCGCCCCATACCATTCACTGGCACGGCATCGAGCCGACCCCCATCAACGATGGCGTGGGTCACTGCTCGATGGAAGTCGGCCATTACACCTACCAGTGGCAGCCTAACTTCATCGGCTTCTACTTCTGCCACTGCCACCGGAACACGGTGCAGCACTTCGAATTCGGCCTTTACCAGGCCCTGCTCATCGACCCGCCGGACGCCTTCTTTGCTACCCAGTGGGACCGGACGATTCCACTGGGCGCCGGGCGGGACAGGAAACGGCGCATTGCGGCCAATCTGAATATTATCGGCACGGAAACCAGCCTCGGGAGCGGGCAGGGCATCAGCGGCGCCGGCTTCGAAACCCTCACCACCAGAACCGACGCCCAGGTACAAGTCCTGTGGCCTGGCTACATGGGCGGGCTGATTACCGACGCGGACCCGGAAGCCGGTAACGCCGCGTTGCCCGCGTATCTCAAGTTCCCGGTCAACCCTCATGCCAAGACCGTGCCTTACGATGTCGAGGCGCTCTGGGTGGTGGATGACCGTGACTCGAGGTGGAGCGACGAGGCGCCCGATGCCCGCGCCACCTACCCGAAGCATGGCAGCATCGTCGGCGACAACGATAATTTCCGCGGCAACGCCGGCGGCGGAACGGATTCAACCAAGTTCTTCGCCTTCAATGACTTCAACCCGGACTACTGGTATGTTACCGGCGTCAACTTCCCGGGTCCGAAGGGAGGCAGCGGCACCATTCCTGCCGGCATAGTTATCCCGCCATCCCTCATCTGCGGCACGGCGACCCAGGTCTCCGTTGAAGCCGAGGTGGGACAGACAATCCTGATTCGCGCCCTCGATGGGGCGTACAATAATGTTACCTACCGTTTCCCTGTGGATGTCACCGTCATCGCCTGGGACGGACGCGCCCTGGGGGTGGAGCCTTTCAATGCCTACAACCATGCCTACACTGTGCCGGCCGGACAGCCCATCCACAGCAGTGTCGCCCGGCGCTTCGACGCCCTGATTCGTGTAAATACTGCCATCAATGGTTTTGCCGAGGTGGACTTTACCGATACCCGCTGCGGCACAGCGAACGGCTTTGCGAGACCCGTCCTTTTCACCGGCCGCATCCCTATGAATATCGGCTACGCCATCTCCGGCACCATCACTGATGGTAGTGGCGTGGCGCTCGAAGGAGTCACCGTCAGCCTCAGCGGAAATGTCAACAGAACGACAATCACCGACAGGAGCGGCAAGTACCGCTTTAGCGGGCTGCTGAACGGGGCATACACGGTTACGCCTTCCCTTATCGGTTACGGCTATACGCCGGAGAGCTTGAACTTAACAGTTAGCGGCGCTTCCTTAACCGGGCAGAACTTCACGGCAACGCAAACCCCGGGTCTCTGGGTAATAAATGGCGCCGTGGTCAGCTCCCGGGGCGAGGCAACCGGTATCCCCAATATTATTATGACCCTCAGCGGGGGTGGGACGCCGGACCGGAAGATACTTACCGACGCCGAAGGCCATTACCACTTCACCGGGGTGCCTGACGGCAACTACACGGTAACAGCCGGCAACCAGTTGACTGGCAATGGCGGGACGCCTGGCGACACGAATGGACCCTCGGTCCTGGCCTATTATTATTCACCGACGTCAATCGATGTGACGATAATCGGCGCTAATCAGACGCTTGGCTTCATCAGGGGTCGACGGAAGCCACATCCGGACGTTCTTCCGTAAACCGCCGTCTGTCTGGATAGCTAAGCGAGAGAAGAAAGAGGAGGACCCATAAAATGGGAAAGCAAAAAATCTTAACGAAATTATTCTCAGGTCTGATGGCAGCCCTGATGGTCACATTCGTGCTGCCGACGGCGGCGCTGGCCGTGCCCCAACCGGCTGGTTTTCCGACCGGCGGGGGGCAGTATTCGGTCAGCCCGGCCTTTGACGCCGTGGAAATATTTGCCCAGGAGCCGAATGTCCTGACCCCCAGGTCGGCCGGCGCTATAACTAATAATACTACCGCTTTTGACGCCGCGTTGCCGGCTTCGACCGTCATTCTTTATGTGATTGGCGGCCGGGTCGGGGCAATCGACGCTGCTAACGGCGAGTGGCGCATCGGCAGCCAGCCGGTATTCGTTTACGAAAGCGCCAGTACGGTAATATCCGCCAATACCTCGGTCGGCGATGCGGTAAGAATCGTCGGCAAGCGGACTCTAGCGGCGGGGCCAATCGTCGCCTCGTTTATCACCAAAATCGACCCGGCGCCTGTGGCGCAGGGTCCGGCGGCGGTGACTACCGCCTTCCTGTTTAACGGCACGGTAAGCGCCAATAGCACGGCAGCCTGGACTGTTACGCCTGCTGCCGGCGCTGCGGTGGACTTTGGTATCCTTATGGACGCCGGGGCGTCCGGGGTGGGGCCGACCGTTATCGAGAATGGACTCGGTCAAGGCTCGGCGGTGACGGTGGAATTCGCCATCATCATCATTGCGCCCGATGTGTTTACAGATGCCGCTAGCGGTGTCAACCACGTGGGCGCCACACTGAACGGACATCTGGCACAGATAGGCTCGGCCGCCTCGGTCGAAGTCAATTTTGAATATGGCACGAATACTACCTATGGCACTTCAACTCCGCGGGTGTCGATGACTTCCGCCGGCGCCTTTAACGCCTCGATAAGCGGGTTACAGCCGGCCACCACGTATCACTTCAGGGCTAAGGCCGATGGCAGCGTCCGGAACGGTGGAGACTCAGGCGTGGATATGACCTTTACTACAGCCCCGCTCGAAGCGCCTACGGTCTCGACGAGCCAGGCTAGCGGCATTACCGCTACCTCGGCTGTCCTTAATGGCGGGCTGGGTAATCTGGGCACGGCCGCATCGGTGGATGTTTCCTTCGATTGGGGCACGATGCCTGGAGTCTATCCCAACTCGACCCCAGTCATGGCGAAAACAGCGCCCGGAACTTTCAGCACCACTATTTCCGGCTTGGTTTCTGGCACTACCTATTTCTTCAGAGCGAAGGCTAACGGAGGCGTCAATGGCATGAGCCTTGGCAATGAGAGAAGCTTCGTGGCCGCAGCTCCGTCAGGCGGTAGCGTCGCTGGCGGCAGTGGGAGTGGAGGTGGTGTCGGGCGGACAATTACTCTGAGTGGTGTGAGTGGCACTCTAAACTTAGATGCCCTGGGGCGTGCCCTGATTGCGGTCACACTTGACAGCACGGACGGCAGGCTGCACATCGACATAGCCTTTAATACTAAGGTACTCGGCCCAAATGAACTGCCAGCGTCATCGCTTACAGTTCAGCGGACGGCATCGTTACCGAACCCTCCGTCTTCTAAGACCATCCTCTCGGCCTACGACCTTGGGCCAGCCGGCACTACTTTGGACCCGGCGGTCACCCTTACTCTAAAATATGACCCGGACAAGCTGCAAGGGGCCGACGAGAAGAGTCTGGTTATTAGCTACTGGGACGGCTCCGAGTGGGAAAACCTGCCGACTACGGTAAACATAGCAACTCGTTCGGCCTCAGCCCCGATGAGCCACTTCTCTACTTTTGCCTTGCTGGCGCCAGCGCCAGCTCCGACCCCGGCTCCTAAATCCGCTCCAGCCCCGGCACTGGCTCCGGCTGTGACGCCTCCTGTGGTTAGTTCGCCTGCGCCAGCCCCGGCACCTGCTCCAGCAGTGACTCCGTCCCCGGCACCTGCTCCGGCTCCGCCGGCTCCGGCAGAGGCGCCCGCTCAGACTAACTGGGGACTGATTGGGGGAGTGATAGCGGGAGGAGTGGTCATTATCCTGGCAGCCCTACTCTTGACAAGGAAACGCCCGGCCAAAGAGTAACGGGTCAAAATATTGGCTAAAGAATCTAAAGGGAGTGGGGACGCTCAGCGTCCCCACTCCCTTTAGATTGCAGACGGGAGAGTGTGAGAGGGCGTTCAGCACTCTCAAGTAATACTATTTCCCCTCTCTCCTTTAGGAGAGGGGGTCAGGGGGTGAGGTGCTTCCCTCTATAGGCAAACCGGTGGGAAAGTGCTAGTATGTAAGCCAGTATAAAATATCACCGGAGGCGCCAAATGGCAGGTAAGATTATCAGGCAATCGGTCACGTTCAAAGCCAGCCCTTACCAGGTCTATGAAGCCCTGATGGATTCGAGAAAGCACTCGAAGTTCACGGGCGGTAAAGCTTCAATCAGCCGTAAGGTCGGGGGCAAATTCTCGGCCTATGATGGGTCGCTCGAAGGCGTTAATCTGGAACTGGTGCCGGATGAGAAGATAGTCCAGACCTGGCGCGCTAGCGACTGGCCGGCGGGACATTATTCCAGGGTTACCTTTTCTCTGAAAGAGGTTAAAGGCGGCACCCGCCTTGCCTTTACTCAGAGAGGCGTTCCCGATGAGCACTATGAGGACATTTCCCAGGGTTGGCGTGACTACTACTGGACGCCGATGAAAGAGATGTTGGAGAGGTGACCTAACCCCCTGACCCCCCTTCCCTTTAGGGAAGGGGAAATATAGTATTTCTGAAGGGGCATAGCCCCTTCAGACTTCCCCTGAGTTTGAGTGAGGGGTAAGATATTGATAGTGAGCCAGATAAGAATAAGACGGCGTACCATGATAGTGCAAGAAGCTTACTATCTTGACGGAGGTAAATAGTGAAAAATCGCTTAGGTCTGCTGCTCGGGATTGGTATACCCGTCCTCTTGATTCTCATCATCATCGGGATATTCTGGGGCACGTATAACTCGCTGGTGACCAAATCGCAGGCGATAGACGCCCAGTGGGCGCAGGTGCAGACCCAGTACCAGCGCCGTTTCGACCTGATTCCCAACCTGGTCAATTCGGTCAAAGGCATTATGGCGCAGGAACAGACTATCTTCGATAATATCGCCCAGGCGCGCTCTAAGTACGCCGGTGCAACTACGGTCAACGAGAAGGCGGTGGCGGGTGGGGAGGTGGAGGTTGCCCTGGGCAGGCTTATCGCTATCATGGAGAACTATCCCCAGCTGCGCTCCGTAGAGACGGTTACCCAGCTTATGGATGAGCTGGCTGGCACGGAGAACCGCGTCAGCGTGGAGCGCCGCCGCTATAATGAAGTTGTGCGTGACTACAACACCACTATTCTGAGGGTGCCCACCAATATCATCGCCTCGATGTTTAACTTCGGGCCGAGAGATTACTTCCAATCGGTATCCGGCGCCGACCAGGCGCCGAAAGTGGAGTTCTAATGCGTCTTTTATCATGGGCACGAAGGTGTTTCCCTCCCCCTTGCGGACGTGTGATGTTATTAGGTCAAAGCTAAATTGGCAAATGTAGGGTCGGGTTTCGAACCCGACCGCCCGGGCGGGCAGGTTACAAACCTGCCCTACAATAGAAATTCAAGTGACAGGAATGTATAGATATTTTCGCAAGCAGGTATTGACTGTGAAGCGCATTGGTCTTGGGACAGTCTTCGCCCTTCTGATGGCAACCCTTGCCACCGCCGGTGTCACTTTCGCGCAGACCTTCCCAGAACCCACCGGACGCCTGGTCAATGACTTTGCCGGCTTGCTTTCTCCGCAGGCAGAAGCCCAGTTGGAAGCTCGCCTCCTCCAGCTTGAAAAAGATACTACAGATGAGGTGACGGTGGTCACCATCACCACTCTCGAAGGCGAGGATATCAACGACTACGCCGTCGGCCTCTTTGAAAAATGGGGAATCGGCAAGAAAGGTCAGGATAACGGCGTGCTCTTTATTATGGCTCTTGAAGAGCGTAAGGTGAGGATAGAGGTGGGCTACGGGCTGGAGCCGGTGCTGACCGATGGCCGGGCCGGGCGCATTCTGGACAACGAGGTGGTGCCAGCTTTCAAGACAGGTGATTATGAAGCAGGCATTGTGAACGGGGTAGGCGCTATCGAAGACTTTCTCAGAAAGGAGCAACGCCACCCCCTCTCGATGAACCCGGTGCAGAACCTGTTCAGGCCTGATTTTCTTGCTCCAATCTTAATCGGGCTGGGCATCTTCAGCATCTACCTTTTTGGCTTTGCGGCCCGGAGCAATAGCTTCTGGCTGGGCGGTGTCTGGGGGGTGCTGGTAGGCGCTTTTCTCGGTCTGGCGACAGGCAGAGTAATCGGCTTGATTCTGGTGACGCTGGGAGTGACCGGATTCGGGCTGTTTCTCGATTGGGTGCTCTCACGGAACTATAAAGCCCTGAAGTCGGCCAGCAAGCCCACTAGCTGGGGTAACACCTGGGGCGGCTTTGGTGGGGGGTACGCTGGTGGGGGAGGAGGCGGTTTTCACTTCGGCGGCGGCCGCTCGGGAGGCGGCGGAGCGGGTCGGGGGTGGTGAACCTCGCCCACTAGCGCGGTTTAAGGAACCATGAGCGCGCTAGCTCGTTCGTCTTGAAGAAATCCAGCAGCAATCTGGCTACCTTCGTTCTGCCGCTGTCGCTCGGGTGAGTCCTGTCCGTTTCTACGAAATCATTGCGCTCCCAGATGAGTCGGTCGCTTCTCGGATTGGCGCCATCGGCCCACAGATAAGGTCCCCAGAGGATAAGCGGCGAGACGGCCGGGCCGAGGTTCGGGTCATAGTTCAAATCAGCGTTGCCGTCTATCTGGCTCCGGATGAGCCAGCGGATGGCAAAGGCGCTCTCATAAGCGTGCGGCTCGGGGTTGAGCGCCGTGGTTGCATAGCCGCCGTAAGTCCGGCTCGAGAGATAGACTATTTTTACGTTGGGATAGCGTTCTTTGATGCGCCTCATAATTATGGCCAACTGCTCCTGGAGAGCCTTGGCTTCGGCGGGGAAAGCGTTCCTGGGCTGGGCGTTAGCCTGTTTTGCCCAGATAATTTGCACCTGCGATGGCGTTACGCCGGCAGCGCTTAACCTCTGTTCCAGCACCCGCCAGGGGTCCTCTTTGGTCGCCCAGACGAGCGCGGTCTGACCTCCCTGGGCGCCGTCCACGATGCGCAGGTTTGGCGATTTCTCGGGGTCGGCGTCAGCCAGCTTTTTGAAGACCGAGAATTCCTGGGTGGTGTTGGACATACCCAGCGAAACGAGCACAATCTTGCCTTCCGGCGAGGGATTGCCGTTAGCATCCAGCGGCTTTGTCTCGCCGAGAGCTTTCAGGGCAGCCTCGCGGTGGCGGGCCGGGGGAGTATTGAGTCCGCCGCCATAAAGTCCGCCATCTTCGCCCTTGTAGCGGTCGGCGGCCGT
Source organism: Chloroflexota bacterium (assembly GCA_016190895.1). GTDB lineage: Bacteria > Chloroflexota > Dehalococcoidia > Dehalococcoidales > UBA2162 > JACPPR01. Next base: position 23,381 of record JACPPR010000057.1, read on the forward strand.
CATATCCATCAGCGGGATGGCTGTGTTTATTTGACGTGACGCCGGCGCCGGAGTTGTCGGTTGCGGTGTGATGGGAGCAGACGGCTCAGGAATGGAAATTGGCGCGTGTGTTGTTGTATTCGCGCTAGCGGGCGGTTCTTCTGTGATGGCGGAGATAGAAGGTGACGCCGGGGCTGGCGTGGTCGGGGGAGAAGAAGTCGCTCCGTTCGGTGCGCATCCCGCAAGCAGAAGGGAGGCGATTAGGAGTAGTGCGAATGAGCGGCGCCAAAGCGGCCGAAAACGTTTGTTTGTGGAGATGTCGCTGGTCTCATCCATTGTCAGATTTTCAAGTCAAGAGCGAAAATGGCCGCTTTGGAAGCCATAGTCAACTTCTCTTGGGATAGGGTTGTAATTCGCTCGGTCAATCTCGATTTTAAGGCGGTTGTGATTTCGTCCAGGTTTATTACGCATTTCGTCGGCATTCCATCTTCAGGGCCTAGAGGCACTTCTACGGGGATTCCCCGAATCGTGCGGGTAATCGCAGCGACGGTCACCGAACTTCTGGCATTGTAAACGGACTCTCTTGACAGAAGGAGTACCGGGCGTCTGCCGGCTGGGCCAGTCAAGTTAGCCCACCATACCTCGCCACGATGCATTTACCACTCCTCCTTGGGCAAGACCTCGCTTGCCAGGGCGGTGAGTGCTTCTATTTCTGCCGGGTCTTCCGGGATTCTCTTGTATCCCTCACGGTAGATTCTGTCCAGCTCCTCCTCTTTTACCCGTGCCAGATAAATCACGCAGGCCTCGCGGATTACCTCCGACCTGGCTTTGCGCTGCTTCTTGCTTAACCTATCCAGGTCTTTGAGCAGTTCTTCATCGACAGGGACCTGTATTATTTTCTTGACCATATGGTGCCTCCACAATTAGTTACACAATATTATACACAAGATATTACACAAAGTCATTTTCCCTTCTGTCGTTGTGAGACCCCGATTCTATCGGGGCGAAGCAATCTGTATGGGAAGGGGAGGAAAAGAAGGGCGGAAGCCCTCATGCTTTTGACCTAGCAATTATCTCTCGTAATGACAGGCTGTTAAGCTCGTCACGAGTAAGGCTTATTTTCCTTCGGGCTTTTTGTCCTGCATTCTCGATCCACATATTGATGGAGTCATGTAACCGAACGTAATCATGCGTTCCGTCTATGACAGTGTCTTCTAGGCTAACACGATTTCTGCCCTGCTTAGAAGTCAAACCAGCCTTCAGTTGTAGCTCATCGATGATTACTTCTCTTATTTCATTGGCTTTTTTGTCTTGTTCACATAGCATAGGAGCAAATCCGGGGGCTGTAGGCAGAATCTCAATATTGAACCCCTTATGACCAGTGAAGAATAATCGAATATTACTATCGTTGAGTCGATAGCAGCTAAATAAGCACTCAACAGCATTTCGTGTCGCGACCAGTGCATCATCAAGGTTCTCGCGCTCGTTATCAATATCTATCACGAAAGGACCTGATAGTGTTTCCCTTCTTGAACTATCTGACCAAATTCTTAAGCTTCGGTATACATTGGTGTTCCGATGCTTATTGGACCAATCGGATATGCTCTGAATTCGCATAAAACGAGGACTACTAAACGCTTGGTGAGGAGCATCATCCTCATCAGTCAGCGGCCGATGATGTACCAACTCAACATATTGATACTTGTCTGCGTATTCGGAAGAGAGCCACCAAAAATCAGTCAGAGTAACCCTCCTCGTATTGGCGGAAATGTAGTCTACCTCGCCCTCGGATAGCTCCCCAATACCTTCAGGAAAAGCGCTGAGCGCTCAAGCTCGGCGAGGGTTTCTTTGATACCTTTGTCTTCCCGGTGGCCTTCGAAATCGAGGTAGAAGTTGTACTCCCAGGGCTTCTGGCGGGTGGGGCGGGACTC
>JACPPR010000058.1 GCA_016190895.1 Chloroflexota bacterium
CTCATCGAATGATTTGGGCGTGATTACCATGGGGTCGTTCAAGACTTTTAACTGCTCGATTTTCTGACGGAATTGAGCCTTTTTATTGTCCGAAAGGAAAGCGGTTTTCAGCACCTTGACCGTCAGCAGGCGGGTAGTCCCCTTTTCAGGGTACGCCTTATATACGGTCGCCTGAGGGCTGTCCCCTAATTCTTCGATTATTTCATAACCGGCGATTACCGTTGTTGTCTTCATAATTCACCCCTCCCTACCAGCGAGGTCTCGCTACCTTAGTATCCTTGAAAAAATCCCTCTCATTCTCCCTTTTCCAAAGGGAGATGCCTGCTAACTGTTTCCGCTTCTAATTATGTTACGCATTTTAGATACAATAGGCCTTCGTACCTCCCCCTTTCGTAAAGGGGGATTAGGGGGATTTTCGCCCCCCTAATTAGGCGAGAAGCGGGGATTTCTTTCATCGCTTGTCACGCTTTCCCCCCCACGCGCCCATCGAGGGCAGAGTAAAACAGAAAGCCGAGCCATTGCCCAGCTCTGAGTCAACCCATATCCGGCCGCCGTGCGCCTCGACCAGAAGGCGGCATACCTTGAGACCCAACCCCACCCCCTGCATCGCGCGTCCATTCAGTAAACCCAGCCGCTCGAAGCTCTGGAAGAGCCGCTTCTGGTTTTCCGCCGAAATTCCTGGGCCCTGGTCGCTGACACAGACGACCAGGTCGCTATTTTCCTGCTTGGCAGATACATTCACTTCACCACCCCCCGGTGAATACTTGATGGCGTTTTCCACCAGGTTATGAAGAATCCTCTCGATGCGGATTGAATCGAAGCGGATGGCCGGTAATGCTTCCGGCAGGTCGAGGGTAAGGCGGTGTAGGGCCGATTGATTCTCCAGGTGCTGCACTACCCGGCAGGCTATCTCATTGAAGTCCGACATCCCGGTATGCAGCTCCAGGCGTCCGGCCTGGGCGCGGGTTAGCTCCAGCAAATTCTCCACTATGTCGTTGAGAGTATCGGCGCTATCGACAGCGTCTTTGACCAGTTCGCGGAACTGCTCCTTGGAGATAGACGGGAGCGCCGCCGTCTGAAGAGCGCCGATAATGACAGTGAGGGGCGTCTTTATTTCATGGGAAACCATGCCGATGAACTCGTCTTTCAGACGCTCGGCCAGATAGCGCTCGGTGACATCTCTGAAGATGAGCACCACCCCCACCAGGTTACCCAGGTCGTCTCTAATCGGTGAAGCTCTGTCATCGATAGGTATTTCAGCGCCGCTTTTTGTCAAAAGGACGGTATGGTTCGCCAGTCCCACGATGGCGCCTTCACGCATCACCTTTGCTACCGGGTCCTCGACAGTCCGGCGGGTGTCCCGGTTGATTATTCTGAATACCTCGGCCAGCCGCTTGTCAGCAGCTTCCCCTTGCGTCCAGCCCGTTAGCTCCTCGGCAATCGGGTTCATAAAGGTTATCCGCCCGTCCTTATCCGTGGCGATGACGGCGTCCCCGATGCTCCGCAGCGTCGTCGAGAACCATTTTTCGCTCTCTTTAAGTTTCTTCTCGACGGCGTGCTTGTAGAGAGCCATTTCGATGGCGATGTGCACTTCCTTTTCCTGGAAAGGCTTGACGATATAGGCGTAAGGCTCCGTTATCTTGGCGCGCTGTAATGTTTTTTCGTCGGCGTAGGCAGTCAAAAATATAATCGGAACATCGAGGAAGGTGCGGATTTGCTCGGCGGCCTGAATGCCGTCTATTTTCCCGGGCAGCATGATATCCATCAGCACCAGGTCGGGACAGGTCTCCTTGGCTTGCCTGACAGCGTCTTCTCCGCTATGGACGACATTCGGCAGCGGGTAGCCCAGATTCGCCAGCCGGCTCTGCAAATCCAGAGCCTCGATGGCCTCGTCTTCAACAATCAAGATTCTTGCTTTATCTTCTGGCACCACGTTCTCCTTCTACGAGGGTCATTATCTATTTCCATTCCGGCGAAAGCCGGTATCCAGCGTCCCACCCCACCTGGATTCCGTTTTTCAACGGAATGGTTACCGACGGTACCTCCATACCGACGAAAAGCCTGCCCCGTGCTCGATCCGGGGTCGGTATCCAGTCTCCCGACCCCGGATTCCGCATCAAGTACGGAATGGCAACTTATTGTTACATGTTAACTTAAACAAGTCACGATAGTAAACCATGTAATAGGCTTCAGATTCAGGACTCTACAAGCTGTTTGTACAGGTCTCTCCATTCGGGATTTGCCTTCTCAATCAACTCTATCTTCCACCGTCTTTTCCATTCTTTAATCTGTTTCTCACGCTGAAGAGCGCCGTCGTGACCATCACATGTCTCATAAAACACAAGCGTATGAACTCCGTACTTCTTGGTGAATCCATCGACAAAATCGTTCTTGTGTTCATAGACTCGTTTCAAGAGGTCGCTGGTGAATCCAACATAAAGAGTACCGTTGCGTTTGCTTGCAAGAATGTAGACATAATAGCTGTTCATATCTCCTCTGGATTCCGTTTTTCAACGGAATGGTTACCAAAGACACCCACATGCCGATGACACGTCCATTCCGGCGAAAGCCGGAATCCAGCGTCCCACCCCACCTGGATTCCATGTCAAAACCTGCCTCGTACCTGATACGGGGTCGGTATCCAGACTCAGTGGATTCCGTTTTTCAACGGAATGGTTACCAAAGACGCTTATGCCCCCTTCTCCTCCTCTCCATTCTTGAAAGCGAAGGCGATGGTGAACCTGGC
>JACPPR010000061.1 GCA_016190895.1 Chloroflexota bacterium
AGCCACCGAAGCCCTGGACAGGCTGCGCACTACGGCGGAAAGTCACCACAGGGTGATGCTGCTTGAAGTGATGGGGCGGAATGCGGGCTGGATTGCCGTCTTCGCCGGTATGGCCACCGGCGCTGATGCCATCCTTATTCCGGAGATTCCTCTCGATGATGCCGGGATTGAGCGATTGTGCCAGATGCTATTGGTGAGAAGGTCGAGAGGCGTGAATTTCAGCGTCATGGCCGTCGCCGAAGGCACCAAGATACGGGGGGAAATAGTGTCTCAGGAGTTTCTCGAGACCCCGGGCGTGGGACATCGCCAGAGGCTGGGCGGAGTGGGCACGACTCTGGCTGACATTATAGAGCATAAAACAGGCCTGGAGACGCGCGTATCCACGCTCGGCTATATCCAGAGGGGAGGCACGCCCGTAGCCTACGATAGGAGCCTGGCGACGGCCCTGGGCGTCAAAGCGGTGTCGCTTATCCAGAATAAGCAGCTCGGCCAGATGGCGGCTCTTAAAGGTAACCGGATTTCCTGTACTCCCCTCTCTGAGGTCGCTGACGGTATCAAGACGGTCTATCTCAACGCCTATAGAACGGCAGCGAGGTTTTTTGGATGAGGGGGAAACATTGGAGCAAGCCTCACCACTCTCAGATTCTTCGTCCCGATAAAATCGGGACTCAGAATGACAGAAATATGTACTCTTGATACTAGACCAATAAGAGTAGAAATGGGTGACTATGATGGAACGGATGCGTGCTAAGAGCCTCACCGAGATAAAATGTGAACCCAGCCCGAAGTGGGTGCGGGTGATGCTGGGTGGCAAGTTCATCGCTGATAGCAAACGGGTCAGGCTTTTATTTGCCGGCGGTTCGCCCCGTTACTACTTCCCCAAGGAAGATGTCCGGATGGATTTGCTGGAGCCAGCAGGAGATAATGAGCAAAACCCGCCCCTGGGCGAGGCTTCTTTCTGGACAGTGAGAGTCGGAGACCGTATCGCGACGAAAAGCGCCTGGACGTATACTCGGCCGGTGTCGGAATCGGTCGACCTGAGCGGTTACATTGCCTTCGATTGGAACAAGATGGACGCCTGGTTCGAGGAAGGGGAGGAGGTCTACGGACATCCTCACGACCCGTATAAGCGGATAGACGTCCTGGAGAGCGCCAGGCATGTGGAAGTGGTGGTATTGGGCGAAAAGGTGGCCGATACTCACAAGCCCGTCATGCTCTTTGAGACCGGGCTGGTCACACGGTACTATTTACCCCGGCTCGATGTGCGGGAGGATTTGCTCGAACCCAGCGATACGACGAGCCTCTGCGCTTATAAAGGCAAAGCCGGTTATTACTCGGTAAGAGTGGGTGACAAGATTGCCCGGGATATTGCCTGGTACTACCGCTATCCGACCACGGAGGTCTCGAAGATAGCCGGGAAGATAGCTTTCTACAACGAGCGTGTCGATGCTCTCTACATCGACGGTCAACTGCAGGAGAAACCCAAGCCCCGGCGGGCTTGATATTTTGTCACCCTCCGGATGGTTCAGATGCAGAACTTACCTGGAATGAGGAGCCTCTTCTTTCCGGGCCGTATCGCTTGACAAGGTATCGACAATCAGATTGACGGTCGATATGTGCTCTTGCCACATTTCCAACAGCGGGGTGAGTATCTTCTTTGCCGCAAGAACAGACTCTTTGAACTGAGTTCCTGTAGCTTTCTCGTGCAGGCAATGAGCCATGCACTCAGTAGCCTGAGTAAGCTCCCGTTTGATGTCATCATGTTGGCTCTTGATTATCCTGACTACGTTGGCATCGGTGTGGGAGGACAGGATATTTTCTTCCCTTTCGTCATGCTTCTCGGCGCCGCTTTCGAGATACCACAGCATGTTGTATAGATTGAAAGCCTTATCCTTCATGAACTTTAGCTGCGTTTCCGGCGCATCGAGCGGAATAGCATCTGCCTGGCGAAGGCATTCCTTCACCTGGTTGATGTAGGCTCTAATAGCATCGTGCTCTCGCTTCAAATTCTGTAGCTCGGGAACAGTCATAGTATGCCTCCCTGGAGAATTATCCTGTCATACCACGCTTTGCCTGTCACGCCGCCGGCGCACCGAATCTCTCCTCTCCTTCGAGTTTCTCCTTTTCCTCCGCTAGAGGATAAATGGTCAGTCTGTTTTCAACTTCTGTGATGCCGGGCATCTCCCGGGCTATTTTTTCGGCCTCCAGTTTTTCGATAAGAGCATGTACCGTTCCACTTAGAGTGATTTTGCCGTCCTGCACAGTGATATCGAGATGGCTTACGTGATGGGCTACCATCCGCTCGAAAGCCTTCACAATTCGCCCTTTGACATCGGACGGGGCCAGCCGCGGCTTGACTGTTATGTCATTAGTCACCTCCTTAGCGCCGTGTACGCTGCGGACGGTGGACCCGGCCTCTTCTTTCTGTCTTGGCCACTGGACCTCTCCGACGAGTGTGACCCTGCCGTATCTAACGACCACCTTTACCTGGTCGGGCGGGACAGCCGGGTTCAGAGCAATGGCTGCGCAAGCGGCCTCCGCCAGGTCAAAATCATTGCGCTCAGGTTGGGATGGGGAGCGAACCCTTATATTCTGGACTACTCCTCTTACCTCCGGAATACTGGCTGCAGTTTCTTCCGCAGCCATAGCATCACTGAAGTTATCAACATAACCGCTGAGCGTGACGATGGCATCTCTGACAGCAACCCCGATGGCGACAGGATTAGTTATCCCGGTTTCCCAACGCAGTTCATCCATGATTCTCAACCTGATTTCTTCATCTCTTTTCATTGTGTACCTCCTTGGAAGTACTTAGCCGTTCTGTGCTAAACCGCCACGGGTTCACAGATCAGAGTCAGCGGTTCTACGTCTTTGCGGCGCCGTCGTGCCCACTCGCAAAGGTCTTCGGCGTGCTGTACATTTTCCCCACAGAGACTCATTTCTTCCTCGAGGCGGAGACTACGTGCTTCGGTCTGGATAGCCTCTAAGAGCTCGTGGTCCGCTTTGTCCCCCTCCATTGGCAAGGTTTCCTCGCAGTATCCCTCGATGGTCATCAGGTGCTTTCTGATGCAGTAGTCTCCGCCCACGGTATAGGGACACGTACGGCTGACGGCATGGTCTTGGAGCAGCAGGAGCTGTTTGATTAGCTGGTCATACTGGTATTTCTGAATGGGTTTCATATCATGCCTCCTTCCCGTCTCGCTCTTTCGGTTCCATTTTCATTATAGTCCGCGCTGCATTAGAAACACGTCAGAAAAATGTTAGAACTGTGTTAGAAATTGCCTATTCGGAATACCGAAGATGCTTTTGCTGGAATTGTGGCTACTTAAGCGTTATACTTAACTATTAGATAGTGTCGATATGCATTTAATTCCACAGAATGCACACCAGTCCTTCTCTTGTGACTGAGGAGCGACAAAAGTGGAATCCGTATTTGAAAACTTCCACGATGGCGTGATGACCATCGACGCTGCCCGCAAGATTACTGCCTTCAACGCCGCTATGGAGAGCCTTACCGGCTACGCGCGAGAGGAAGTCGTGGGTAAAGAATGCTCGGTGGTTCTCGAATTGCGGGGCGGCGAAGGAACAAGCCCGTGTTCGACTCAATGTCCGTTGTCGCTCGCTTCGAAGGAGAGCGGCCAACTTTTCGAGCAGCAGGGTAGTATCAGGATAAAAGACATGCGCCGAATCAACGTGAATCTGCTTTACTCAGTGGCGCGGTCTCCCCGAGGCAGGCCCACCAGCGCCGTGGCAATCGTGCGAGAAGAGTCAGCTTCGAGGCAAGTCGACGCTCTCAGCGAGACTTTCCTGGCAATGCTGGGGCACGAACTGCAGACCCCGCTTTCTATCATCAAGGGTTATGCCAGCACTCTGGTGCGGAGGACCGTTGAACGAAACGATGACCTGTTATCCCAGGGGCTTAAGGTCATCGAGGAGGAATGCGACCATCTAAGCCGTATGGTGAATAAACTCCTCTTCGCTTCGCGCATTTCAACTGGCACCGCAACACTGGAAAAGGAGGCAATCAATATGGCCGGCCTGGTCCGGAGGGTGGTCTACCGGTTGAAGCGCCTGAGCGGTAACCACACCTTCGAAACTCGCTTCGCCCGGGACTTCCCTCCGGTGGTGGCTGACCCGGGACTAATGGAACAGGTAGTCAGCAATCTAGTGGAAAACGCCATCAAGTATTCTCCCCAGGGCGGGAAGATAAAAATCTCCGGAAGCTGGGAGAATGGGCTGGCCAGGATAATCGTCAGCGATGAGGGAGTAGGTATCCCCGCCGATAGAATGGAGCATCTTTTCACTCGCTTCGATGGTGTGCAAGATGGGAGAATGCGTCTGGCGAAGGGCACGGGACTGGGACTATATATCTGCAAGGCTATCATCGAGGCGCATAAGGGCACCATCGAGGCAACTAGCCAACCGAGGAAAGGCTCGCAGTTTACTTTCAGCTTGCCCGTTGAGGAAGATACCTGACGTGCTGAGGCTATGAACCAATGGATGAGACTATACTGATTGTAGATGATGAACCTCGTGTTATCCAGCTTGTCCAGACTAATCTGGAGATGGAGGGGTTTCGCGTTGTCAACGCCGCTAGCGGGTATCAAGCGCTGGAAAAAGTTTCAAAGGACTTGCCCGACCTGGTAGTGCTCGATATCATGATGCCGGAAATGGACGGCTTCGAAACATTGCAGCGAATCAGGCAAATTTCCCAGGTGCCGGTCATTTTCCTGAGCGTCAGAGGGCAGGAGCTTGACCAGGTGAAAGGATTAGACTTGGGCGCCGACGACTACGTTACTAAGCCGTTCAGCATCAAGGAACTGGTATCGAGAATGAAGGCGGTCTTGAGAAGGACAAGAGCCAAGCCGAGCGGTGAAGGACAGGAAGTTGTCGTGGATGATGAGTTACGAATAGACTTCAACCAGCGTGTTGTCGTGGCGCGCGGCCAGGAGGTAAGGCTGAGGCCGACAGAATACCGTCTCCTCTACCAGTTGGTGACAAACGCCGGGCGGTTGCTGACGCATGGCACTTTACTCTCCCGGGTCTGGGGCCCCGAGTACCGTGATGAAGACCAGTACGTCCGCCTCTATATCAACTATTTAAGACGTAAAATCGAAAAAGACCCGAAAAACCCGAAATATATTCTAAGCGAGAGGGGTCTCGGCTACAGGTTCAAAGGGTTCGGGCGGCGGGCATGACGCAATGTGTGTAAAACGAGGTAGCCTCTGAGCATACCGATGCTCTACATCGACGGTCAGCTGCAGGAGAAACCCAAGCCCCGGCGGGCTTGATATTTTGACCCGCTACCCACCCGGGTCAAAATATCAGTAGCTTATTACTTGGATGCAACAGAATTGTCACGAATGTCCATCCACATGATTAGTTTTCCAAGGTTTCCACGATGTTGGGGTTTGAATTCTTGCCGCGGCGGTCGGCATTGTCAAACGAGCCTTTTTCTCGCGAAGCGGAAAGCCAATCCGATTACTGCTAAGGCAGGAAGACCGATGATGATGCCCGGAATCGGCGTGGGGTTCGCATCAGACTGTGTTCTGGGTGCCGAGGCCTGCTCTGAAGCCCTTAGACCCGTCTCGGGAGCTAGCATTACATCAGCAGCAGGTGGCTCAGGAACAGCGGCAGGTGACAATGCCGGAACTGGAAGGACCGGAACCGGTGTCTGAACGGCCTCAGAAGAGAGTGGTGGAGCGAGAGTCAGCGTGGGTTCGGGCACGGGTTCAGACTTCGGAGGCTCAGGTGCGAGCGTTGTCGTCGGCTCCTGGCTTGGTGTGGGAATTGGTGCCGGCGCCGGAGCAGGCGCTAGTGACAGCAGGGCATAGGTGGAGAAGTGGCTTATCGGGGCTGAAGCAGCTTTAGCTTCAGAATTTACTGAGGTCGCCAGATTTTCCCACTCGGAGCCGTTCCAGAAGCTAATGACAAGGCTATCCTCGGCAACTCCGGCCGGCAGCCTGGCCGGGTCATAATTCAGAGTAAGAGTTATCGGCGGGCTGAAAGTAGCGCCGCTCGGACCCAGGTCGTAGGCCAGAACAATGGCATTAAGGGATGGAGGCATTGGCAACGAGGACGTCGGCTCCGCAGTCAGCGAGGCTATCGGCTGATTGTTGGCGCCGAGCATTTGGGTACTGAAGGCAATATCGAGGCTCAGCAAGCCGTCTGAACTGTTCAAAGAAGTTGCGGCCATGGCATGTCCCAGGGCGCCTATCGGCAGCGAGCCGCTCAGACCGATGAGGCTGACTGTTGGCAAACCCCCACCGCCGCCACCCATAGTTCCGCCACCGCTACTGAAGCCTCCCCCGCCTGCTTGCGGTAAAGGGGCAACTGGTGCAGTAGGCGTTGTCGGTACGGGAACCGATGCAGCAGGGGCAGCAGGCACGGTGGTCGTAACCGATGAGGCAGGCGCTGTTGGTGCGGTAGGCACTGTGGATGAGGTAGCCGCAGCCGTAGTAAACGTAAGGTCGCCTGTGACAGCCGTATTGCCCGCCGCATCCCTGGAGGTGACCCGGTAATGGTAGGCGGTCGCCGGGGCAAGTCCTGTCAGAGTAAGGCTGTGGCTGCCGACCAGAGTCGGTGCGGACTGGCTTGAGCCATAGGTAGCGGACGGCCCGTAATCGATAAAGGAGTCGGCAGCTTCATTCGTCTGCCAGGTGATGGTTGCTGAGGTGTCGCTGATTCCCGATGCTGTAACGTTAGAAAGAGTTGGGGGTGTAGTGTCGGGGGAAGCCCTTTGATGTGTTACCCAAAGGCCATAAATATATACTTCTCCGTAATTGTTACTGGTATCATCCGTTTCCGTAGAGGTATTAGCCTGAGTATAAGCTCCGGCTTTAAAATAATTCCCGGGGCCGTTCCTGCTCAAGGTGTAAGCCGGCGTCGAACTTCCGTTGTAATAAATTTCTATCTGTCCGTTGGCCGCCACGAATTTGACGTTGAATCTTTTACCCAATGTGTAGTTGGAATCCAGTGTCGGACCGGCTGAGCCGTTGATATCGATGAATAGGTTCGGATATTCAAGGCGGATAACAATCACGTCGTCGACTGAGTCGTGGATTTGTCCGACCACGATATGTCTTTTGGTTTTCGGCACGGCAGTCACCGCCTGGTCGATATACATTGTGTGTACCCCCGAAGTGGTGGACCAGCTAGCCTTACTCGTTCCGTTCATTTCACGGAGTTCGGAACGCGGGTATTTAGAACCGCTGGTTGTCACTCCGTTGACGGGCGCTCTGAACTGCACTCCGTTGCCGGAAGAGTTAACGAGAAAGTACGGGTCAATTGAATATGTGTCCAGTGCGGGCTGTTTGATTTCTCTAACACTTCCTTGAGTTCCAATTGGAAGTTGTAGCTTCCAATTGGCAAGATTCAAGATTTCCGAAGAGTAAATAGCAGATGATGCTCCCGCTGCCTGCGCCTGGTCGTCCGGGTTGACATAAAGAACGTTTGCCGCGGCTAGCGCCGCTTGAGGGACTGGATTGAGCAAAGAAGCTCCCAGAGTCAAAAGGGCCGACAGGGTGAAGAGAAATCTGAACTTAGCAGACCTGAAAAACGAGAGAAACAAGCAACCACCTCCCCACAACTTCCACTGCGCTGACGGATAAAAAGGACATGCGTGGATTTGACATTAAATGACATCTAATTTTACTTCGCCACGCTCTATTTTTATGTGATTTTTGTCACCCGCTACCGTCCCCCTACGAAATCAGTTTTTTCTTTTTGGTGATGTAATCATGGAGCACATATTTGCCCAGGTCGGAGGGGTCGGCGAAGAAGACCCGCCCTTTGTTCAGGGACGCCATCCGGTTGACGAAACTGCTCAGGAAAAGGGAATCATCGAGCATAAACATGTTGATGGTGATGCCTTTCTGGGTGACGTTTCTCACTTCCCTTAAGGTCATCTGCATCGTTCGCAGTGTGGGCGGATACTGGAAATAAATATCGCCGTTCTCGATGTGAGCCGTCGGCTCGCCATCCGAAATCAGGATGATTTGTTTGTTGGTGGCGCCTTCCTTGGCCAGCAGCTTTTCCGCCAGCATCAGGGCGTGCTGGAGATTGGTGCCGTGCTCGTAGCGGTTCTGGCCGACATAGAAGAGGTCCTCTTTCTTAATCACCCGGGCGTACTGCGAGAAGCCGACGATGTGCAGCACGTCCTTGGGGAACTGGCTCCGGATGAGGCAATCGAGCGCGATAGCCGTGCGCTTGGCGGCTTCGAAGTAGTTGCGCATGAACATCGACAGGCTCATATCCAACATCAGAACGATGGCCGTGCGAGTGGCGCTGTGCCACTGGGTTATTTCGAAATCATCGAGCGTTAATTTCATCGGCGGCTTGGTCTCACCGCGGCGCAGGGCATTCATCAATGTCTTCTGGAAATCGATGTCGAAATCGTCGCCGAACTCGAATTTCTTGGTTTCCTCTTCCTTTTCGCCGCCCCGGCCCTTGGCTTTGATGCTGTGCCCGGCAATTCGGTCTTTGCGCAACTGGGAGAAGATATCCTGCAGGGCTTTTTGCCCGATTTTGCGCATTCCCTGCGGGGTCAGCTCATACTTACCGTTCTTCCAGCGGATGTAGCCGGCCTCCTCCAGTTTCTTCATCAGCTCGCGCAGGCGCTCTAATTCTTCGGCGGATTCATCGCCCATCAGCTCTTTGAACAGTTCCGGGTCGATGCTGTCCATAGAGTCGCGCTGGGCTTCCCTCATCTGCTGTTCGAGCCTGTCCATCTTCTGCAGTTCTTCCATCAGCTTGAGAGCCTCGGTGTAGGAGAGGGATTCCTCCCCCTCGAAAGAATATTCCTTGAGCAGGTCATCGAGGGGGAACAGAGTGTCCAGGTTGCGGGCCAGCTTGGCCATCTCCATCTTGGTGGCTTCATCGAGCATAGAATCCAGCATGTCCTGCAGGGCCTGGCGGTCCTTCGCTGAGAGACTGTTCATCAAGTTCTGGGCCTGGGCAATCTGGTTCTGGAGGCGCTCGATTAGCTCATCGAGGTTCTGGGGAGGGTTATCTCCGAAGAAGTCCCCGAATTGCTCCATGAACTGGTTGAAATCAGGCTCTTCGCCTCGCATCCGCTGTTCCAGCATCTGGTTCAGGGCTTCAATCATATTACGCATATTAGCTAGAGCCTGGGGGTCCATGCTCTGCAGTTTCTGCATCATATCACGCCCCATAGATTCCATGGCGTGCTTCTTGAGCATATCCAGCAGTTCCTGGAATTCCTGCCTGGCTTCGGCATCCATAAAGTCATAATCGGTCAGCTCTTTTATCTGGCCGCCGAGGTCTTTCGGCAGCCCGTCCAGTTTCTCCGTGTTTTGGCGGGCGCGCTCTTCAAGGCTTTCGAGCAGCTTCTTCATCTGTTCTTCATTCAGTCCGCCATCGCCCTGCTGGCCGCCTTGCGGGGAGCCTTGCTGGCCGGATTGCGGCTGGCCCGATTTGCCCCTTTGCCCCTTGCCGTTCTGGCCGGCTTGCTGTCTCAGTTGGTTCAATCGCTCCCGCATCTCCGGGGTCATCTCGCCGGCGCCCTCCTGCCCTTCCTGGCCGCTCTCGCCCGCTTGCTGTCCGGCTTTCTGCCCCGCCTTATCCATCCGGTTTTGATTGTCTTGACCGGGCTTCTGACCGGCTTTTTCGCGGGCTTTGTCAAGCTGTTCCTGGATGCCCCCGCGTTCTTTCTTCTTGATTTCGTTCAGCTTCTCACGTATTTCATCGACCACCGAGCCGAGGTCGTACTTATCAAGCTGCTGCTGCCGCTTCTGGCGCAGCCGCTCGAGCATCTCCTGCAAGCCGGGCAAGCGCTGGCCCTGGCGGTTACGCATGCCGTTGCGCATCATCCGGCGCATAATATCGGCCAGGTTTTCATTTGACATAAGGTCATTGCCGACCTTATCCATCAGCTCATCGGCATCCATATCGAATAAGTTCTGGCTGCCATCCCATTCCGAATACTTAAATTCGCCCATTTCAACACCTCTTTAGCCCTTTTATTTCAGCCCGTCATCTAATCTGTACCCGCTCCCTTGACGGGAGAGGGTCAGGGTGAGGGTGAAAATTGATATTACCCCTCACCTTAATCTCCCGATTCCATACGGGATCCCGCACGAAGTCGGGACTCTCCCGCAAGGGGAGAGGAAATATACACTTATCTATGCAGTTTAGCACTAATATGGCGGCCAGGGGACCCGGCGGTACGAGCCGAAAGTGCTCGTGTAAACCCGCTCGGCGAGAATCATCCCGAGCCGTTCCTTCAAAGCCTGAATCTCCTCGGCCGATATTAATTCAGCTAGCGCCGCTATCAAGGCGCTCCTGTGATTATCTAGCCGGCGAAAGAGCGATTCCAGGTCCGCCAGCACGTCTTCGGGCACCGCTTGCCCGGCAAAGTCCCAGATAACCGTGCGCAGCTTCGGTACTACATTAAAGGTAAGGCCGTGGTCGATAAACCAGAGCTGCCCGTCCAGCCCCTCCAGACAGTGCCCGCCCTTCCTATCGGCATTATTCACCAGCCAATCGAAGGCGGCAATCCTTTTGAACTCAGCCAGATGCTTTTCAAATAGCCTCTCGTAGCTGGTGGCCGGTTCTGTAGCGATAAAGCGCTGCAGCATGCCGACCCCGTACGGTCCGTCTCTGATAATGGTTGGGGGAATCAGAGACCACTTCAGGGCCTGGCTGACCAGGTAGGCGGCGCATTCCCGCCTGTAGAGAGTGCCGTCAGGGAAATCGTACAGAGGCGCCTCTCCGCGGCGGGGCTTGTAGACTGCCCTCGCGCTCTCGCCGTGCCACTTCAGGGAAAGCAGGTAGACAGAGTTGGAACCCCGGGGCAGCATCTGGCAACCGGTGATTTCGCCTTCCTGAAGCATGGTGAAGATACCGTCCCCTGTGTAGCTGCTTTCGGCCGGCTGAGTCCTGACTGCCTTCCCATCTAGCTTCGTTGAGAAGAGTTCCTTCTCCAACATACCCGCGCCCCGTTCCGTCTATTAATATATTGTCCAACACACCGCCGCCAAAGTCAAGGAAAACGAGCAGGGGGAGGTTATCATTTTGAAAATGCTTGAGCGACACATTACACTTAAGTCATGGTAAAGCGTAAGAAGAAAGAACACGATTTAGCTGTCAATGCTTTCAGAGTGGTTCAAGAAGCGACTGGACAAGCAGAGTCTGAACCAGAAAGAA
Source organism: Chloroflexota bacterium (assembly GCA_016190895.1). Taxonomy (GTDB): domain Bacteria; phylum Chloroflexota; class Dehalococcoidia; order Dehalococcoidales; family UBA2162; genus JACPPR01. The sequence continues at coordinate 11,167 of JACPPR010000061.1, forward strand.
GAAAGACTTTGATGCTCTAGCAGGGTGCTGAAAAACCCCGTTTTCGCCTAAAAAGGGCTGTTAGCTAGGCACGAAATCGAGGCCATTTTTACCCATTTTGCCCTTTTTCAGCACCCTGCTAGGGCATAAGGGCGGTCTAATGGGCGGTAATGCCGGAGCAGAAAAATTAATACCAGAACAGCCAAAAGAAATTGCCCAAAAAGTTGCTCAAGCACGCTGGGAACGCTAAAACTTGATAAACCCTTTCTCATACAGATAACTTCCGTTCCCTGTGACTGCATAGCCTATTTCAGCTAAACGACCCAATGCCTGGTACAATTCTTCCCTGCTACCCGTATTCTCCGGCTTCTCAAAGCAAGTGGCAAGGTCAGAGGCGATTTCGGTTAGTTTTTCATATACAACTGCCCCCTCAATAGGGAGACTTGTTCCGATCAAAGGAATCTGGGTTGTGACTTGGGTATGAGTTTGATGGGTAACCATGTGTAAGAGTGCGAGGTCACTATCCCATTCCGAATTAAGCACACGTTGCGCCTCTCCAAACAAAACACTGAAATAGAATAGTTTTCTAGCCGGGTTCGGTGTTTCCTGCATTTTGGTCGCAGCATAGCGGTATTCCTTTGCCAAACGTAGACGAACTTCTTTATGCATTGATTAGCTCCTCTGTGATTAATGCTTCAGATGCGAACGTACCCGGGACTTTTGAATTAACAAAACCAACTAAAGTATCTGTGACCACAAGTTTCATATTCTCTGGAGAAGGTTTAACAGATGCCAAAGTCGCCAGTGCGACATGATGATTATCTTCTTCTTCGTTAAAGCTAGGTGGTGCAATGACATCACCGGGCAGGTTGATTGCCCAATCAACCAATGTACTGAACGGTACGAATCGCACCAATAACCCTACGTCAAACGCCTTCGCTAATTCTTTCAGTGTTTTCAATGTATACTTGCCGTAGTTTGGATTTTCCCATGCTGAAAGCAAAGGTTGTTTTACTTTGAGTAATTCAGCCAATTTCGCTTGGGTCAATTTTTGTCGATCACGGAGTGCTCGAATCTGGAAAGCAATACCGACACTTATGTGTTCGTCAATGAATTGCTTACGAAACTCGATGTCATGCAGACTTTCCCATATTTGCTTACGTTTATTATTAGTTGTATTCATGTTCTCTCCTGTACTTTGCAGGGTTATCTATCATTTGGGCTACTCTCTTTAAAGCTGTTTGGGGCGAGACATTAGTTGTATAGTTCTGACCCTTGTGAATCGCACACGCTACCAGAAATACGTTATGGCCTTCCATTTTGAATATTAACCGATAATTGACCTTCCCTAATTTACGAAGTTCCTGAAAGCCATGCCACTTTTGTCCCTTTATGGTCTTCATGGGTTTCGCGTAATTCCGCCAGACCGCTGGAGCAGAAACTTCCAATTGGGGCATTATGTTTGTGAAATGTGCTTTTGCGTCCTTCCCATCTCCATTCAGCCAATCCTTTATGACATTCGCTCCATCCCCGTCGGCGTCAATGTAATCATAGAAGGTGAACTCATTACCCATATTATCAGCTTTTTCTTATATAAGTCAAGGATAAACTGTTAATATAATAATTTTATTATATTAACAGTCCAATAAAAAAGACTTTGAGTTATGGTATCAAGAATTACACTTATAGTAAAGTCCCAATGGACATTGTTGCCTTCAGAAGCAATGCTCTCCCATCCATTGTCAAAGCGCCGGAACCGGCGTGACATCAAGAATCTGTGCTTCCCACGGCTTGAGTTCAAGATAGAGACCTTGTTTCTCAATCCGGCTGGAGGCGTGGGGTAACGTTTTGCCGGACAGTTCCTCACGCAAAGTGGTTCTTTCTGAAATTGCGACTGACGCTGGTAATTGCAGCCAGCCGTAGGCGTGTTCCGCCGAGTAGTTTACCACCACTGTTTTGAACTGTTGTCGGTGCTGCCAGTACCAGGCGAGCACGTCAGGATGAATGTTGTCGCCGTCCCGGCCGACCCGCTTGAAATCCGCCAGCCCCCAATCCCCATCGTGAAAAGCGGGCGAGTCACAGATTGCCAGCAATTGCCGGTAAAATTGCCAGACCTCGGGGTCGGCAGCTTCTTCCGGCTGACGGATTAGCTGGACGGGCATTTTTATCCGCCTGCCTTCAAGCTGCCCCTCGTGGAACAGGCGAAGACCCGGCACTGTGCTCATCACCGCAGCAGCGGCAAGCGAACGTTCCCGCCCGAAGGCAATAATGGCCCGCGGCTCGTCATGGTTCTCGATGAAGTGCCCGCAGCGCTGCTGGTAAGCCTGGTCGGCTGTAAGGTGATTCCGAACCTCTCCGGCATTCTTGTATCTCAGCCGGTCGTAGAGGGTCTTGTCATAGGTAAAATCAAAACCTAATTGCTGCAACTGGCGTTCCAAATCCCAGTAAGCCTCGGCCAGGAAGAGGAAGTCCGGCCGCTCTTGCCTGACCTGCCCGATGGCTTCGGCCCAGAATTCTGTTTTGGGTGGGGGATAACCGGCGAATTGTCCCCAGACCCGCTCGAATACCTCGTTCAGGGCGAGCATCGCCATATCGCATCGCACCCCGTCCGCCGCTTCGGCAATTTTCTTTAGCTCGTCGGTCAGGGCTTGTCGCAGGTCTGTTGAATAGAAGTTTACCTGGACGGTGTCCGTCCAGGGCGGGAAATAGGGGTCTCTGCCGTGGGCGAGGTGATTCTTGCCGTCCGGGGAGAAGAACCAGTCGGGGTGAGCCTGGATATCAGCCTCTCTCCCCTGGACGAACCGTTCCGGATGGGAGAGTGTCCCTTCGGCTTTGCTCCCTTCGGCTTTGCTCAGGGCAGGCAGGGCAAGCCAGGGATGGTCGATGGCAAGGTGATTGGGCACGAAATCCAGAATTAGTTTCAAACTCAGCCTGTTGAGCTTAGATTTGAGCTGAGCCAGTTCGCCGGGTTTGCCTAATAAGGGATTGAGTTCGTAAGCGTAAATAGCATAGGGCGAGCCGCCGACGTCTTCTTCAGTCCAGCCGGGCAGGGCGCGGGCGTATTCCTCGCGCAGACCGGCGTGGCGCAGGGCTTCCCGCCGGGAGCCGGGGCTGCGCTGCCAGACTCCCATTAACCAGACCAGGTCGAAGCCGAGCTTAGCCAACGCCTGCCATTCTTCATCCGGGACAGTCATCAGTGTCAGGGTTCGCCCGTATTTCTGAGACAGCCGGCGAACAAAGAGGCAGGTATTGATTTCGTAAAGATGAGGGTAGCGGCGTAGGCCCGGGTTTGCCACCTTAGCCGCCTTTACTTTCCGGTTTATTCGAGGCTTCGGCTGTCTTTCTCCCCCGCCTTTTCCAGCCGAGCATTTCGAGTAGCTCACCAACGGCGACATCGGCGGCTTTAATCGGCACTTCCGGGCGGACCCGGTAGGTGTTCTTATTACCGGCTTTGGCCTTGGTAATGTAACCTTCTGCCTCAAGGTCTAGTATCATCTTGTGAGCCGTTCTTTCGGTAACGCCGACCTCATCTCCGATTTCTCTGGCAGTCTTGCCCCGATTCTTAGCGATGCACAAGAGCACCAGGCCATGCTTGGTAATGAATCTCAGTTCGCCCAATGCCTACCTCCGGAAAATTTTCAGAAAACTATTGACAAACAACTATACGAATGTATAATTAAATTAAAGATATAGGTAGAAGCAAAGTTCTGGAAACGGAATACTGGTAATTTGCTTCAAGAAGAAATATACTAGAAGCTAGATGCGTTGTCAAGCCGTTTCTGGTGGTGAGGCTCGGTTGAATTGACCGGGGTGAGCGCAAGAAAAGGAGCGCTTTCAGGGATAGAAGCGGAGAAATCGGAGGAGGCGACAATGGGGTTATTCAGCAAGAAGAAACAGCAGAGTGTTAGCACTGAGCTAAAGTGCCCGGTGGAAGGGTGCACGTTCACCTGTGATGATACTGTCACCCTGAAGAAGCACACGGATTGGAAACATCCGCAGCTGACACAGAACAAAGCAAAGTAACAAGGATACTAAGCAAAGGAATATTAAGAGGAGTTGTGTCTCTCCGTTATCAGGAGTGATGCCGATGGCAATCATAAATGAGCAAATTGCCCGGAAGATGCTGGGCGATATTCCTGAAGATAAGCGATTTTATTGTTCTGACGGCAGGGTGCTGAAGAACCTCGGGGAATTAGCTTCAGCTCTCAATGAAATGAATGACGGGACTTATAGCTATCATTCAAACGCCGATAAGACAGACTTCAGTAACTGGATTAGAGACGTCATCGGAGATGAGAAGCTAGCTCGGGATTTGGGAAAGGGCGTCAGCCGGCTAAAAGCAGCCAAAGCTGTTTCAGACAGAATTATCTGGCTGAGCGGTAAGATTACGGCAGGTCGCCGGTCCAAGAGTTGAGAGTGTTTAACAACACCCCTGTCATTCCCCGCGCAGGCGGGGAATCTATAGGAGCGGTAGATTGTGGATTCTCCGGTCAAGCCGGAGAATGACGTTGTTAGCCAACCTCGGGCTTGAGGCTTGCTCTGAAAGCTAGTATCTGATTAAATGTAAAGAGAAATAGGAATAATAAGAAAAAGGAGGACGGACAGATCAAAAGAAACATTGCCACAATAGAAAGCGGTACCCTGACCGAAAAGGAAGCTGAACCCCCCGGTAAAAGCAGCATTTTTCGCAATTTGGAGGACGAGCCTCCAAGTACGGCTGCCACCAACAGACGCAGGTTGTTCGGAAACATACCGGATAGTACCTGGAACGACTGGAAGTGGCACTTTAGAAACAGAATCACCACGGTTGAACAGTTAAACGAGTTCATCCCTCTATCGACTGAAGAGCAGGCGCAACTCAGATGGGTAACCATGCGTTACCCCCTCTCAATAACCCCTCACTATCTCTCGCTTATCGACCCGTGTGACCCTGATGACCCCATCAGAAAGCAGGCCGTGCCGTCTATTCTTGAACTATCGATGGGCAAAATGGGCATCGAAGACCCGTTAGCGGAGAAAGAAGATTCGGCAGTCCCCGGCCTTGTGCACCGTTATTCCGATAGGGCTTTAATGGTGCTTACCGATATCTGTCCTATGCTCTGCCGTCACTGTACGCGTAAGAGGGAATGGCGGCATGGCGGCTGGGTGCGCACCGATGATGAAATCGAGGCGATGCTGGACTATTTGCGCCGGCACAAGGAAGTAAGGGACGTCATCCTCTCGGGTGGTGACCCCCTGACCCTGTCTACCCAGCACCTGGAGAGTATCATCGTCCGGGTGAGAGCCATCGAGCACGTCGAGATTATCCGTATCGGTACTCGCTTCCCTGTGGTGCTGCCCCAGCGTATCGATGATGAGCTGTGCAACATGCTCTCAAAACACGGGCCAATCTGGCTGAACACTCACTTTAACCACCCGCGGGAGTTAACTCCCGAATCGGCCAGGGCTATCGACCGCCTGCTACGGGCCGGCGTGCCGGTCAATAACCAGTCGGTGCTGCTGCGTGGCGTTAACGATTCGCTGGAAACCCAGTTGCGGCTCTGTCAGGGTCTACTCAAGATAAAGGCGCGTCCTTACTACCTCTTTCAGTGTGATGAGGTGCAGGGTACGGAACACTTGCGGACTCCTGTCGAGGTCGGCATCAGGATAATGGAGGGTATGCGCGGGCATACCTCCGGGTTCGCCATACCTAATTTTGTGGTCGACCTTTCTCATGGCGGCGGCAAAGTCCCTCTCCAGCCGAACTACATTGTCTCGCAAACTGAGGAAGAGTTGGTACTGAAAAACTACCAGGGACGCAAGTTCCGCTACCGCAACCCCAATAACAGAAAAGCTACCAGACAAATGCCTGTAGAGAGCCTGCTGTCTGCGGCCAAAAAACAGTATCAAACAAAAGGAGCGGTGGATGCGGATAGGGTTGTCGTGTGACCTGAAGGAAGCCGTGACGCTTGAGCCGGGTAGTCCGGAGGACGCTGCCGAGGAATACGACTCCTCGACGACAATAGAGATTATTGTCGCGGCTCTGGAAGCTAAAGGGCACTCGGTTGTCGTGCTCGGCGGCGGTCGCGAGTTTCTTGATAACATCCGCCGCGAGAAGGTGGACATCGTCTTCAATATCGCCGAGGGCAGGGGCTCCTACCGCTCGCGGGAAGCCCAGGTGCCAGCCGTCCTTGAAATGCTGGACATACCCTATACCGGCTCCGACCCCCAGTGTTTGGCGATTTGTCTGGACAAACCTCTCACCAAGAAGCTGGCGGCCGGTTTTGGCGTGAGCACGCCCGAATGGCTGACCGTAAACAACAAGCAAGAACTGCTTCAAGCCGGCTGGGAAGGGATGCCTTTTCCGGCGATTATCAAGCCGGCCTACGAAGGTTCGAGCAAGGGCATCCGTCTCACCTCCCTGGCGCACGATATGAAGCAGGCGCAGCGAGAAGTCGGCCGCGTCCTCGATTTGTACCGTCAGCCTGTAATGGTCGAACAGTTTATCGATGGCGATGAAGTGACTGTGGGCATGGTCGGCAACTCACCGCCTGAGATAATCGGTATGATGCGGATTATTCCCAGAAAAAAAGAGAGCCACTTCATTTACTCTCTGGAGGTAAAGCGCGATTACGTTAACCTGGTCGATTATGAATGTCCCGCCCGGCTGAGCCAAAACGTACTGGATAAGATGGCGGCTGCCAGCCTCAAGGTTTTCCAGGGGTTGGGCTGCCGGGATTTCGCCCGACTGGATTTCCGGATTAGCCCGGATGGTGTGCCCTACTTTCTGGAAGTGAATCCATTGCCTGGACTGGGGACTTATAGCGATCTGGTTATCATGGCGATAAAAATGGGCTGGACCCACGAAAAGCTGGTTGGCGCTGTGTTCGATGCTGCGCTTGAGAGGTGCCCCCAGTGTTTAGTCGAGTAACTCTGGTCTATAATGCACCGGAACCCTCTCGCTATGATACCACCGGCGAGGTGAAGGCGGTGCTGGGCGTTCTCGATGCCGTTCAGGCGGTGGAGCAATCGCTGCTTGAGCTTGGCTACTCGGTCACACTGCTCCCGCTGTCACTGCCTCTCGAAGAAGCCCGGGAAAAGCTGAAGGCTCTGGATACCGACCTGGTCTTTAACCTTTTTGAGGGCTTTTGTGGCTTTCCTGAAACTGAGGCCCTGGTGCCCGAGACGCTTTCGGAACTGGGGATACCATTTACAGGTTGCCAGGGAGGGATGATAAGATTATCCCTGAATAAAGCCGGGGTCAAGGTGTTCCTGAAAGCTGCCGATATACCGTCACCGGATGCCCAGGTGCTTACTCCTCAAACAGTGGATGCCTTCCAACTGGACTATCCTTGTATTGTGAAGCCTTGCGGCGAGGATGCCAGCCACGGACTGACCGGAGAGAGCGTGGTGAATGATTTTGTCTCGCTGGAGAGACAGGTAAGAGTGGTAAGCGAGTCTTACGGGGGGAGCGCTCTGGTTGAGAAATTCATCGATGGGCGTGAGTTTAATGCTACGGTTATGGGTAAATCCGGTTACTCGGTGCTGCCAATCTCTGAAATCGTCTATTCTCTGCCTCCGGAGATGCCTCGAATCCTTACTTTTGCTGCCAAATGGGAGCCGGATAGCCCCTATTTTCATGCCACGAAGGCGGTCTGTCCGGCCAAAATCAAGCCGGCAGAGAAGGAACGCATTGCTGCTACGGCTCTGGCGGTCTTCCGGCTGCTCGGCTGCAAGAGCTATGCCAGAGTCGATATGCGCGTTGATAGGCAGGGGCGGATTAACGTTATCGAGGTAAATCCCAACCCAGATATCTCGCCAGGCACCGGTGCGGCGCGTCAGGCGGCCGCGGCCGGTATGACCTACACCGAGTTCGTCGGGAAGATTATCGAAATCGCTCTCGAGAAGGAATCAAATGGCACTGAACGCCCGGCCGATGCTAAAGAAGGACAAACCGGCCCTGATGCGGATTTTGAAGACTACCCCCGAGTTCAAGCCGTCTGAGGTAGTCGTCGCCGAAGAGCTTATCGATTCTTATCTGGATGACGCCGCCGCTTCAGGGTATTCCATCCTGATTGCCGAATCCGACTCTGTCCTGACGGGTTACATTTGCTACGGGCAGACTCCGCTAACTGAAGGTACCTGGGACATCTACTGGATGGCAGTCGCCCAAGAAAAGCGCGGGCAGGGCATCGGCGGCACCCTTCTGAAGAAGGCCGAGGAAAAGATAGAAGAGGCAGGGGGCAGGCTGGCTTTTATCGAGACATCATCTCTTCCGTCATATGAGAACACCCGGCGATTCTACCTAGGGCAAGGCTACGAAACACTCGTCCTTATTCCTGACTTTTATTCTCCCGGTGACGGTAAGCTCATCATGCAGAAGCGGCTGAGACCGGATTCGTAGGGCGAAAAGCCTAAATGACAAAATGCTATGTCCAAAATCCCCCTAATCCCCCTTTGATAAAGGGGGATGCTCGGGCACACTTCTCAAAAATGGACACGCAATAATAGTGAAGAAGCGTCGTAGACATCTCCCTTTGTAAAAGGGAGAAAGAGAGGGATTTAACTCTTAGCATTTGGGATTTGGATTTAAGGAAAAGAGACCATGGCGAAGATTCTACAAGACTTTTTGCTGACTTTCATCCCCCTGCTCATCGTCATCGATGCGCTGGGTAATTTGCCTTTTGTCATCTCGATAACTGAGGGTATGGGCAAGCCCGAGCGGCGCAGGATGGTGAACATCGCCGTGGTTACGGCCACTATCGTCGGGCTGGTCTTTCTTCTTTTCGGCCAGCTCATTCTGAGGGTGCTCGATATTTCTGTGGGCGCCTTTGCCATTGCCGGCGGGATAGTCCTCCTGGTGCTCTCCATCAAGTATATGCAGACCGGTCATTCGGTCGATGCTACCAAAGAGGAAATGGTGGCCGTAGTGCCTATCGGCACCCCCCTGGTGGTCGGGCCAGCCACCATTACCACGCTGCTGCTGCTGGCCTCCCAGTTCCCGATGTGGTTGGTGCTGATATCCTTCATCCTGAATATGCTGCTTACCTGGGTAACCTTCTTGTTCAGCGATGTTTTCCTCCGTGTTCTGGGTGCTGGCGGGCTTCGGGCAAGCTCCAAGGTTTTCAGCCTGCTGCTGGCGGCCATCGCCGTCAGCATGATTCTCAGGGGCTTCGATTTGGTGGGCATATTCAATATTAATGGGTAGAACTCCACGTCGCCATTCCGGCGAAAGCCGGAATCCAGGTCGGACACGTTCACATTCTGGATACCGACTGGAGCTTACCCGGTACCACGATACGGGGTCGGTATGATTACATATGTTGGTTGAATACAGGAGAGGGAATTGCCCTATAATCTTGACTTGGAAGACAGGATAGACCGCCTGGCGAGCCGGTTCGGGGAATTGACCAAGAAGAAGATGTTCGGCGGGGTCGGCTACATGCTCGGCGGCAATATGTGCTTCGGTATACACAAAGATTACCTTGTGCTCCGGACTTCGCCGGAGCAGGCTGAAAAACTGCTTAAGAAAGAGTATTTTGAACCCTTCGATATTACAGGCCGGCCGATGAAGGGCTGGCTGATGGTCTCACCGGATGCCGCCGAAACCGATGAGCAGCTTCTGGACTTATTGAAGCTCGGCGCCGACTACGCCAGGACGCTGCCAAAAAGGTAGAGACACGGCATGCCGTGTCTCTACCTCCTCTCCCCTTGCGAGAGAGGATTAAGGGGACATAAAACCGTAGGGGCGACCGGCCGGTCGCCCCTACTACATTATTTCACAGTACGGTGCGAGAATCTACACTGTCAGCGTAGACAGATGTTTTATCCTCTTCAGCATGTTGGGGTGGGTGGTGAAGGCTTCCATCATTCTGTCGGCGAAACCGAGGCGCACCTGCTTCTGTCGAAGGTCGGCAAGCTCATTGGCGCTGATGGTGCCGCTCATATCCCAGTCAAGCTGGGATAGCTCCCTGACCTCATACCAGGCGCGGGCGGGGTCGTTGACAAAGAATGCTCTGGCAGATTCCGCCTGCTTCAGTTCCCGGCTGTCCTTAAAGCGAGCGTTGCCGTATGCCAGCCTGTACAGAGCGGTGGCCATGTGATGAGGCTCGTTTCCCAGTTTGACACTGCCCAGGTCGGCGTAATATTCGCGGATTCTGGAGCCGTACAGTACGAGCAGGTTGGTGACAAAATAGAGGATGAAGGCGCCAAAGCCAATCAGGGCCGCGTAGCCGCCTCCCTCCTTATTACGGTTACCGGAGCCGCTCCACATCATACTCCAGGCGAGCCAATAGAGTATCATCGGGATGGCGGAAAGCAGGGTTATCACGGCCATATCGCGGTGTTTGATGTGGGACATTTCATGCCCGATAACGGCTTTCAGTTCGTCCCGGCTCAATATGTTCAGGATGCCCTGGGTGACGCAGATGCGCCCATCCCGGGCCGAGCGGCCGAAGGCGAAGGCGTTGGGGATATTCATCTGGGAGATGCCGACTTTGGGTTTGGGCAGGCCGGCCTTTTCGGCAAGCTCGGCAACCATCCGGTGCAGTTCCGGCGCTTCTTTTTCCGAAACCCATTTTATCCTCATCGTCCAGCCGACCAGGGCGGGACTGATAAGGTACTGCAAGCCCAGGACTACGAAGGCCATGATGAGATAAGACACGGCGCTGCCGACTCCCATCAGGTTCCCGACAGCCACCATCACGCCGTAAAGAATGCCGAAGAGAACGGCGACTAACAAAAACATTCTGGTTTGAAGCCACATATGATTCCTATTTCCTCCTAATCAGGGACAGTCTATATTTTGCTCCATATTTATGATACAACAAGACTGGGCGCGAGACAACAATCGGAAAGTTCAAATGCCAAAGCTCAAAGTTCAAATAAATGGAAAAAATGCCAAAGTCCAAATTACAAAAAGATTTGGCATTAAAGCATTTAGATTTGAGTTGGCATTTGGATTTTGTAATTTGGATTTTTGCCCTGTTGACCTTTGTTTGTTATTTAGTATAGAATACGCAGCATACAGGTTGAGACTGTATATAAGAGAAAATCGGCATTAAGGAGGGACCACAATGGCTGGAGAGCTAACCAAGGCAGTCGCTGACCTACAGGAAGAAAAAGCTGTCAAGATGATTAATGACAGGCTGGCTACGGGTGAAGATGCTAACAAGCTATTTAACGAAAGCCGGGAAGGGATGGAGCTAGTCGGCGAGCGGTTCGGCAAAGGAGAGTATTTTCTCCCGGAACTGGTCTATTCAGCGGAAATCTTCAAGCAGATAGCCGAGATTCTCAAACCAAAGCTGAAAACGGAGACGAAGGCGGGAAAGGCCGGCAAGGTTATCGTCGGCACTGTCGCCGGTGATATCCACGATATCGGCAAAGACATCGTCGTCTTTATGCTCGATATGAACGGCTTTGAAGTCTACGACCTTGGCGTCGATGTTCCCCCTCAGAAATTCATCGATAAGATAAAAGAGACCGACGCCTCCATCGTCGCCCTGAGCGGATTCCTGACGCTGGCTTTCGACTCGATGAAACAGACGGTCGATGCCATCAAAGCGGCCGGCCTGCGCAACAAAGTGAAGATAATGGTTGGCGGCGGGCAAATCGATGATGAAATCCGCAAATTCTCCGGCGCTGACGCCTATGGCAAGGATGCTATGGCTGGCGTAAGTATCGCCAAAGGGTGGGCTTAGGGCAGTAGATGGCGAAAGCCTACAGCGAACTGGAAGCCGGGTATGAATTTCCGCCCGGCAACTATAAGCTTGACGCTGCCCGGGTATCCCTTTTCCTTGGAGCCGTTGGAGACGCCAGCTACCCGTATCTGGATAACAGGCTTGTCCCGCCGATGGCAGTAGCCGCCCTGGCTATGGCGGCGCTCTCTAACACTGTCAGTCTGCCTGCGGGAGCTGTGCATGTCTCCCAGGAGCTTGGCTTTGTAGAAGCTGTACGCCCGGACGAAAACCTGACCAGTTATGCCAGGCTCAGCCGGACGCAAAAGCGGGGCAAACTCCACGTTATTGCCATCGACTTCGATGTCCGCAGCCAGGCCGGTAAAACCGTGCTGACCGGCAAAACCAGCTTCATTCTGCCCCAGGACGAAGAGCAGTAATGGCAAGCCAACTGGTCGAGCTGCAAGAGGGCGGGCGGCTGCCTGAGATAACCAAGACTGTTATTCAGGAGAATATCAACCGCTACGCCGAAGCCAGCCGGGATTTTAACCCTATTCACATCGATGAAGAGTTCGCCAGGAAAACCCAGCACGGCGGCACTATCGCTCACGGTATGCTCGTTCTGGCTTATGTTTCCGAGATGATGACGGCCGCCTTCGGCAGGAACTGGCTCACCAGCGGCAAGCTCGATGTCAGGTTCAAGGCCGCCGCTCACCCGGGCGAGACTATTACCGTAAGCGGCCAAATAACTAAACTTTCCAAAAGCGGGGGCCAAACTGCCGTCACTTGCTCCATCCTGTGCCGCAACCAGAAGAACGAGCCTGTTATCACCGGAGAAGCCACCCTAGTTGTTCCGGAAGTCTAGCATTTGCTTTTGATATGGGTGGCACAGGCGTCAGCCTGTGCGATTATAAGGCTACTGGTTACATCGACGGCAAAACTCGGTTTCAGGTTCGTATTTGACAAACTGGTAGAGCTTACTATATTTTAATTTTAGAAGCATTATTTTCCAGTTGAGGTAATAGCGAATAAGGCTTGTCAAAATTAAGGAAGAAGGGTATAGGAGGTAAGGATGAAAAGGAAGACGCTCTGGCTGGCGGTGAGTGGCTTGATGGTACTTTCCCTGGTGATGGCAGCCTGTGGCCCGGCCGCAGCCCCCACCACTCCAACAGCCCCGACAACTCCAACCGCCCCAACCGCCCCAACTGCCCCGACTGCCCCAACACCGGAAAAGCCCCAACAAGAGCCGGTGAAACCTATCGGTGAGACGCCCAAGTATGGCGGCACGATTAGACTCCTCGGAGGCACCGAACCAATAAGGTTTAGTTCTGTTACCCACACCGTCGGTAGTATTGTCCTCAATATGGCTAATCAGGGTCTTTGGGCGGGTGATTGGACCAAAGGGCCTGCCGGAGGTTACGGCACCAATGAGGCTGACTGGGCTGGCAATCCCGACCTTTTTAAGCACAAAATCGGCGTCATCGCTGAGAGTACGACGTGGACAGTCGATGAGGCAAAAAACGAAGGAACTATCGTCTACAAGATTCGCCAGGGGGTACATTGGGCGCTCAACCCGGCCAGCGAAGCCAGCCGACTGCTCAACGGACGGGAACTGACGGCTGATGACGTCATCTTCCACCTCAAACGGATTATTACCGACACCAAGACCTATCTCTACCTGGCTAGTCCGGAACTGAGGGTAGCCGTGATAACCAAAACTGGCCCCTGGGAGGTTACCGTTAAAATTCCTATCGATTCTCTAATATCAACGGTAAGCCGCTTTGGCGATTCAATCCAACTCGAGGCGCCGGAGGTGATAAACAAATATGGTAACGCTGAGAACTGGAAGAATTCGGTGGGCACCGGCCCATTCATTCTGACTGAATACACCCCTGGTAGCGTGTTGACCATGGTCAGAAACCCCAATTACTGGGAAAAGGACCCCATTGGCCCGGGCAAGGGCAACCAGTTACCTTATCTGGATAGCGTTCAGTATTTTATCATACCTGATGTATCTACTCAGCAAGCTGCCCTGCGGACAGCCAAGATTGACCAGATTGGCAGCGTTTCCCAGGAAGACGCAGACTTGATGCGGAAGCAGGTTCCGGCATTAGTGGAACTAAAAAGAGATGGTGGTGGCACCGGCACGCCTGTAGTTAACTTCAGAACGGATAAGACTCCCTTTAATGATGTCCGGGTACGCCGCGCAATGCAACTGGCCATCGATTTTGAGACGATAAACCAGAGTTTAGCCGGGGGCCAAGGCCGATATCCGAACCGACCCTTTGGGTATAGTGTTGATTTCGCCGACCTCTACCTCGGACTTGACGACCCGGAGATGCCCGCGGAAGTTAAGGAGCTCTGGAGCTATAAGCCGGACAAGGCAAAACAGCTCTTGAAAGAAGCTGGCTATCCTAACGGTTTCAAGACCTCGGTACTTGTTACCGCCAGCCAGGTCGACGATTGGTCGATATACAAGGATATGTGGGCCAAGGTAGGTATCGAACTGGTGCTTGATGTCAAAGACCAGGGCATCTATAATTCCATCGTCAATAACAGGAGCCACGAAGCCCTGATACAATCCAGTGGGAATCCCATATGGTACACGATGCCGGCTTATTCCGGGGTATCCTCTACCAACCGCAGCATGATTGACGACCCCATTATCAACGAGACGTTGGTTAAGATTCGACGAGCTATCGTCCTGGACCCTGTAAACGGCGAGAAGACAGGCATGAAAATGATGAAAGAACTTACCAAACATGTTTACTGGCAGGTATACGAAATCGGGGGCGTTAGCGGTTCTTCGAGCCGCTTCTGGTGGCCCTGGCTGAAGAACTACTTAGGTGAAGCCAATATAGGTTACTTCGAAACCGGTTGGCCACGGTACATCTGGCTCGACCAGAACCTGAAGAAATCGATGGGTTATTAAGTCTTAAGGAAGAGAGACAGAGAAGGTTAGCGGCTGGAGATTTGCAAATCTCCAGCCGCTTGCTCTTTAAGAAATTATTCTGTCTAAGCACTTATTCTAGCAAACAAGTAACTAAGACGACTGTAGTTGTCGCCATAGGGTGCTACACTCCTAGTTACTTACTCACGTCCGGTGATACATTTATGGGAGTCGCGTATGGAAGGTGAAAGAAGCTTCGGCCGCTCGCTCCGCCTCGCGAAAATCCAATATGCCCTGCACAAAAATTCTGATGGACTGACAAGCCGGGAATTATCTGAACTGTGCGGTGTCACCGTCCGTACCATTCAACGTGATTTACTCGACCTGCAATCCTATCTGGGTGTACCTCTCACTCAGGCAGGTGACCGCTACGGAATAATCAGGGAATACGCCCTGCCTCCAGTAGTCTTCTCTGCTTATGAGGCCACCGCTCTGTTTCTTGCCTGCCGCCTGGCGCTCAGGCTTGCTGATGAAGGCAATCCTCATATAAGGAAAGCCCTGGATAAGATATCGACGGTAATGCCGCAAGAATTGGCCGGGCGTTTGAGACTGGGCATCGGATGCGGTGAGGATACCATAGCCCCTGATTTTGGCAAAGTCTTTGAAGCTGTAAGTTTAGCCTGGATTACCCAGCGGCAGATAAAGATTCATTATCTTCCTCTAACAAGCGATAAGCTTATGGAATTGTTGCTGGAGCCGTATTTTGTGGAGATGACCGGAGCGGGACGTTCTACTTACGTCATCGGGCATGCTGTCAAGGAAGGAATGGAAGGGATCCTCTCATTTAGCCTGGACCGCATAAAAAATGCTGAAGTACTCCCAAGTAGTTTCGAGGCTCCGTCAGAGAAGGAACTCGAACAAATATTATTGTCTGCCTGGGGCACAATGTGGAGAGAACATACAGAAGTAAGAATGTGGTCTTCATATCCTGCCATTCCTCCAAGAAAAGGTGCTGATTGTGTACTGTCTGCTGACACAGGCAAACTACCAGAAGAAGTTCATCAGACAACATTACACATAAGTAGCTGGCTTGAAGGTCACCTTCAGATAAAGAGGACATCAGAACTACCGGTCGGCGACCAGCTTTCATTAACCTCGCTTTTGCGTCACTTTGACGAACACGCGCGGAGATTATGGCAGAGTCTTCAGACGCAGGATGTAACAGAAAAGTGACAGAGGCTGACGGGTGTATACAGTACCGAGAGGGAAGTGTGAAACGCTTTAGATAACATCCTAAATCGAGAATAGATGGTCAAGCAGGAGGAGGTGTAAGATGAGAGGAATCCTGTGGCTGGTAACAAGTGGCTTGATGACATTATCCCTGGCAATGGCAGCCTGTGCGCCGACGCCTACCCCAACTGCTCCCACAACCCCCACAACCCCAGCAACCCCGACAACCACTCCGGCAGCCCCCGTCGCTCCGGCAACGGAAAAGCCCCAGCAAGAGGGGATTAAGCCTGCTGCTGAGTCACCACAATATGGCGGAACGCTCAACCTTGTCCAGACTACCGATATAACTGTCTGGGATGATATTGTTACCCGGACGACCACTCCAGGTCCCACCTTCAGTTTCACCAATGACCCCCTGTGGGGAGGGGATTGGTCAAAGGGTCCTGCCGGCGGTTATGGGACCAAAGAAACTGATTGGGCAGAGTATTACGACCGTTTTGACCAGAAGATAGGCTATCTGGCTGAAAACTGGAAGTGGACGGTCAACGCTGCGAAAAATGAAGGAACTATCATCTACCAGATTCGCCAGGGGAAGCGCTACGCACTCAACCGAGAACCGTGGGCTGAAGCCAGTCGCCTGGCCGGGGGGCGAGAGGTAAGCACCGACGATGTTGTCTTTTCATTGAAGCAAATGGTTACCGACCGTAGGGCTTACATCTACCGCGCCAATCCCGAACTGAGGGTTGCGGAGATAACCAAAACCGGTCCCTGGGAGGTTACCATTAAGCTCCCCCTGGACGCTCTTTACGTAGGTATAGGGCGCTTCGGCAATTACGGCCGGGTGGTGCCTCCGGAGGTAGTAGCGAAATACGGCGATATGGCAAAGTGGCAGAATTCTGCCGGCAGCGGCTCCTTCATCCTCACCGATTATGTGCCCGGCAGCATAGCGGTTATGGCAAGAAATCCGAGCTACTGGATGAAGGACCCGGTAGGTTCGGGAAAAGGCAGCCAGTTACCTTACCTGGAGCGCGTGCGGTATCTTATCATACCTGATGCTTCTACCCGCCTCGCCGCTCTGCGAACCGGTAAGCTTGACCAGCTAACCGGTGTCAGCACGGAAGACGCAACCCAGCTAAGGCGGACGACACCAGCGCTACTGGAGGCGGAGG
This sequence comes from Chloroflexota bacterium, assembly GCA_016190895.1. Lineage (GTDB taxonomy): Bacteria > Chloroflexota > Dehalococcoidia > Dehalococcoidales > UBA2162 > JACPPR01. The sequence goes on from JACPPR010000061.1 coordinate 28,089, forward strand.
GTCCGGGGGGTGGCCAGCCCACGATATCGATGAGAACAGACTTGCCGCCTTTTAACGATATTCGGGTTCGCCGTGCCCTTATGATGGCAACCGATTTCCAGGCGATAAACCAGAGTTTCTATGATGGCAAAGGACAAATCCTGACCTGGCCCTACGGCTATCGCGCCTCATACGCTGACCTCTATCTTAGTCTCGATGACCCGGAAATACCGGCATCTGTCCGGGAATTCTATACCTACAATCCTGAAAAGGCGAAGCAGCTCCTGAAAGAAGCCGGCTACCCCGGTGGACTGAAAACATCAGCCCTCATTACGCAAACCGAGGTCGATTACTACTCTATTATCAAAGATATGTGGGCAAAGGTGGGCATCGATGTGGAACTCGATGTCAAGGACCGCGGCGCCTGGCAGACCATAATGGCAAGGCGGGGGCATCAAGCCTTAGCCTACTATGCTCAGGGTCCAGTCGCTATGTGGTATACAGCTATCACGCTGGCGGGAGAGGGACCAGCCAATGCCAGCATGATTAACGACCCATTTATTAACGACGCGCTAGCGAAAATACGAATTGCTCTCCTTACCGAGAGCGAAACCAGTGGCATGAGGCTGTACAAAGAGATGATGAAATATGTCCTTGACCAGGCATACGTGATTCCGGGAGTCAGCGGATCTTCCAGCCGATTCTGGTGGCCCTGGCTCAAGAACTACTCCGGCGAGTTTACCACAGACTTTGGCTCCGGCAATTCGTGGATACGGTGGGTCTGGCTCGACCAGGATATGAAGAAAAAGATGGGATACTAAGACTGGCAATTAAGGATAGGGCTGAAACTCCGACAAAAAAAGGAAAGATTTGTAAAGCGAAAGCGAATGCTGGTATATTTTGACTAGCCACCTAAGAAACACCGCAAGGGAATAAGGGGGGTATTGCTGTGAAGAAACTGACAATTCAGGAATGGGAAGAGAAATACCAGGTTGCTGCGGACAAAGAAAGATTTGACTCAAAATATGGCATGTTTAACCGGCCTATGTGGGACCCTGAGTTAAAAGACCGATTGAAAAGTTGGGGGTTCCTGGGCGATGTCAAAGATAAAGCCGGCTACACGCTCCAGGACCAGGCATTGAGATGGGGCGCCCGGCGCGGTACTCTGCTATCCCGTTTTAAGACCAGGCTGGGCACCGGCCCAGCGCCTGGTGCACCGCCACAGGCAACACCGGCACCCGGAGGCATGGCTATGGCGTCTGTAAATCCCATCGGGACAGCTACAGCAGTGGCGAGTCGTAGCCAGGTGACTACGGCGACTGAAGCTCCCGGACGGCAGGCTGCTATGGCACCGGACAATCCCAGTATGCCGATGAATTACAAGCCCCCAGAAGGCGCCAGAATCAATACCAGCAATCCTCAAGCTATAACCCGCGATATTAAGAAAGTTGCTCGTTACTTCGGAGCTGACCTGGTAGGAATTTGTAAACTGGACAGGCGCTTCGTCTACCTCAAAGAGGAAATACCAGAGGAGTTCCAGTACGCCATAGTTATGGCTTTCGGGATGGAATATGACCTGCTCAAGTACTTCCCATCATACATTGCTGATGCTGCCACCAGTATGGGCTATAGCGACATGGCCGTTACTAACACTTACCTGGCGGCGTTCATCGAGAACCTGGGGTTTAAAGCTATCGATAGCGGAAATGATACTGCCCTCTCTATACCTTTGGCTATTCAGGCAGGACTGGGAGAACACGGCCGTCTCGGTCTCCTGGTCACCCCCCAGTTTGGGCCCCGAATAAGACTGAGCAAAATAATCACCGATTTACCTTTGGTGCCAGACTCACCGATTGATTTCGGCGTAACCGAATTCTGCGCAGCCTGCAAAAAATGCGCCCGCCTGTGCCCTTCACAATCTATCCCCCGTGGCGACCGCACCACTGAGCCAAATAACGCCTCCAACAGCAGCGGTGAGCTAAAGTGGCGCATCAATGCCGAAACATGCCGGATGTACTGGGGAAGGGTTAACAAACCCTGCACCGCTTGCATCGCCTGCTGCCCTTATAATAAACCAAATACCTGGCAGCACCGCACGGTACGCTGGTTCACTGACCGCATTCGATGGGCAGACCCCCTGTACATTAAGATGGATGACCTTTTTGGCTACGGCAAACCTCACAAGGCAGATAAATTCTGGGAGGAGTGGCAACCCTAGCCATCGGTACAGGTGCTGGTATGACCTGCTTCGATTTTTATGGACTGGAGAATTGCAATTCTCCAGCCACTTGATTTATCCTTATTATATAAGAGCTAAAAGGAAATAATTTTCCTGAAAGCAGTAAGTGAAGCTCACTTTAGCGGGTTTCACTGCGAGGAGGGGGGGTATGGCTACTATCGAATCAAAGCGAAATTTGAGCGCCAGTGATAAGACCGTCCGCCGGATAACCATTGAAATCCCCGGTCCGGTGGAGCCTTTTGACGCTGAGGAGTCTTGGGATTGGCCCGAATGGCCCAAAGGCCCGGTCGGCGCCTCTCAGACAGGGGGAAGGGGAGTCCATGCTGGAAGGGCGCCCGGCGAGGCGGGACTCAATCCGATGTATTACACCTTTGCGACGTCCCGCACGCTTCTGCAGCAGATGCGAGACCCCCCGCCTGCGGGGAGGGGAGTGCCCGTTTACCCCCACAGGTATCTTGTGACTGATGAAGGGGAAATGGCCCGGAACATTAAAGCCACCGCCCGCTACCTGGGGGCGGACCTGGTGGGGATAGTGAAACTGACCCCGGAAAAGATAAAACTGGCCGCCTACCGCAAAGACCAGGAGGCCGTCAGCAAGTTCAGCCACTATATAATTGTGGCCAAGGAGATGGAGCCTCACCACTTTCGGAGCCGGCTTATTCATCCCAACTTCCGGCATCCGGTAAGAGCGCCATCGGCCTCGGGAGATGTCCATAAGAGCTATAGCGATGTGGAGAAGATGTGTGTCCACCTGGCCGACTACATCAGGGGACTGGGCTATAATGCCGAGTCCCAGGGGCCGAGCCGCCGGTTACTTAACGGTCCCTTTGCCAACTGGGCAGGTCTGGGGGAAACAGGACGGAATAACACTGTTATTACTCCCGAGTTCGGGCCCAGAGTCAGGCTCGGGGGCGTTCTCACCGACTTGCCGATGACGGAAGACCAGCCCAGAGACCTGGGCGTGCAAGCCTTCTGCGAGGTGTGCAAGGCCTGCGTTCGGGCCTGTGCCTCGGGCGCTATCACTAAAGGCCCCAAGCAGTTGGTGCGGGGCGTGCTGCGCTGGCCGCTTAACCGAAAGCGGTGCTCGGAAGTAGGCTGGCAGCATGGCGGCGATGTCGCCTACGGTTGCCAGCAGTGTCTCATCGTCTGCCCTTTCAATAAGCCGCCGGGTCTGCTGCATGATATGGTCAGGTGGTCCATCAAGCGCACTCCCTGGCTGGACCCGTTTTTCGTCAAGATGGGCGACTTAATGCCTTCGAGTTATGAGAAGTTTCTGGACTATTCGGGTAGGGAAAAAGGTGAGAAGGCTACCCTGGGGCTCTGGCCCGAATTGTGGCATGAGAAGGGTTGGGTGGACGACTATACTCCTCCCGCTCGACCGGAGACGAGACCTCCTGAGCGTTAGACTCCAGGATTCTGGCTCGTGATGAAAGTTGCGGCGAACGGAGTATAGCTGAGGGCGTTTAACAACACCCTGTCATTCCCCGCCCCGCGGCACGGGGCGGGGAATCCATAAAAACGGAGATTGTGGATTCTCCGGTCAAGCCGGAGAATGACATTATCAAACACTCTCTAAGCGTCTTCTCAAAATAACGGCGTTATGCTACAATAGCTAGCGTGCCGAGGTAGCTCAGATGGTAGAGCAGCGGACTGAAAATCCGCGTGTCGCCAGTTCGATTCTGGCCTTCGGCACCACGAATCACAAGGGGCGGAAGTAGTTCAGCGGTAGAATGCCTCCTTGCCAAGGAGGAGGTCGCGAGTTCGAATCTCGTCTTCCGCTCCAAATGCATCGTAAAAGTAGGGGCACGGCTGACGTGCCCCTACTTATTTGGCAGTCCGCCGGCGAGGCTTCGGCTTGTCGTCCGGAGCCTTGAGCATGGTGCTCTGAGTGCCGATGATTTCACCTTTCGTGCTCCGGAGAGGCACGGCCCAGCCGAAGTATCTGCGGCGCCGAATCACGACCGAAAAGCTTGTCGGAGTGCCTGTTAGAGCGCCTTGGTGGGCTGGCAGCAGCGCCTTTTCGAAGCTGCTGCCTTTGAGATAATCGTATAACGTCATTCCGAGGCACTGGACCGGCTTCAGACCCGTCGAGTCCAGCGCGGAGCCGGCGCACGAGGTCAGTCTCAGATTGGCATCCGTAACCAAAATTGCCCCGGGTGCCTCATCGAACAACAAACGCAGTTCCGGCTCATCGGCCAGGTTGCGCATCACACTGACAATGAATTGCCCGTGGGCAGTTTTCGCGAGGCTATGATGCACCTGCACCGGCATTAATGACTTGTCTTTTCGCACGTGAATGGTAACTAACACCATGTGACCGGTCTCTTGTACTTCTTTCAGGCGGCCGGGGACAACCGATGCCTCCTCCGGCCTGAGTAATTGGCTGAGGTTCATATCGAGAAATTCGTCACGGCCGTAGCCGTATGTGTTAATGGCAGCTTCATTGGCATAGACGAAATTGCCCTTCGTATTGATGAGAAAGACGGGGAACCCGGCGCTATCGAGGATGCTCGCTCTGAGTACCAGCCCCTCCTCTGTTTTCCGACGTTCTTCTATTTCCCGGGTCAGTTCCGCATTCGCCCTGGCGAATTCGGCAGTCCGCTGGGCTACTACTTGCTCCAGGCGTTGCCGGTAACCCTCCAGCTCCTCTTCCAGCCGCTTCCGCTTCGTGGCATCGCGCACCACGGCTAAGACAACAAATTCCTTGCCGATTTCGATAGGTCCCAGGTCGATGTCGGCGGCAAAAACAGTCCCGTCCTTTCTCCGTCCCCGCAACTCCAGTCCAATTCCCATTACACGGACGCGCGGCTCGTTCATGTAGGCATTCATTTGGGTCGTGTGCTTCTCTTTGAAACGGTCGGGCACCAATAGTTCGTGGTCTTTACCAATTAGCTCTTGCCTGCTGTAGCCGAACAACCGCTCTGCCTCGGTGTTTACCCGCATGATGCAGGACTCGCGATTTACAAGAACCAAGGCATCCGGGCTTAGCTCGAAGAGATTTTCAAACAGCGCCCTGGCTTCCAGGAGCGCATCGATTGCCCCTCCTTTTATCTTTTCAGCCTCGTTGATGCGCTCCTGGCAGTCCCTCAGTTTGTGTATGATGTGGTCCTGTCCTATATCACGTTTATTCATACCCCCCTCCTGAACCTTTACTCCTGTCACGGCTTGCCGGGCGCACCCGTCCAGCTGGCCGCTTTCCTTCCTGACCTGGTGGAACCATCCGGCCGGCCGTCAAATACATTCGCTCTGTATAGTCCTTCACCATGCGGCTGGCATTGAAAACAGGACTCACCGACCTGACGGCTTCTTTCGAGACCTGTACCCAGCGATGCGGCACACCCAGCCTGTCGCGGTCGTAATAGAGGGGGATGACCTCTTTTTCCAGCAGGTCGTAAAGGGCGGCGGCATCAGCTTTGTCCTCATCGTGCAAAAGGTCTCTCTGGATGCCGCCTATCGCCCAGCCGTTGGTCGCATTGTAGCCTTCATCCCACCAGCCATCGCGAACACTGAGATTGATTACCCCGTTCATAGAAGCCTTCATACCACTGGTGCCGCAGGCTTCCTGGAGGCGGCGCGGGTTGTTCAGCCAGACATCGACCCCGCGTACCAGGTCGCGCGCCAGACTCATATCATAATCTTCGACGAATGAAATCCTGCCCTGGAAGGTCCGGTCCTTGGTCAAGAGACAGACCTGGTTAAGCAGATTTTTCGAGGCGAAATCGGCCGGATGGGACTTCCCGGCAAATATTATCTGCAGCGGACGCAGGGGGTCATTGACGAGCTTCTTGAGGCGCTCGATGTCAGAAAGGATGAGCAGCGGCCTTTTGTATTCGGTAAAGCGGCGTGAAAAGGCGATTGTCAAGGCATAGGGGTCGAGCAAAGAGCCCATCTCCACCAGTTGCTGGGGAGAGCACGTGCCCTCACCCCAGCGCCGTTGGGCGCGTTCTTGTATCAGGCGTATCAGCCTTGTCTTCAAGAGCTGGTGTACCTCCCAGAACTCCGCATCCGGAACATCGAGTACGGCTTTCCAGAAATCAGTGTTATCCTGCCCCTCGACAAACTCTACTCCGGTATATTTCTGACAAAGCTGCTGGATTTCAGGCGCCTGCCAGGTAGGCAAATGGACGCCGTTGGTAACGTGAGTTATGGGCACCTTGTCTTCCGGCCCATCGGGCCAGAGGACGTGCCACATCTTACGCGCCACCTGGCCATGGAGCCGGCTGACAGCGTTAGCCTGCCCCGAGAGGCGAAGCGCAAGTGCGGCCAGGCTGAACTTCCCCGGTTCCAGTCCCGGGTGCCGGCCCATCTCCAGAAAAGCCTCTTTGTCAATCCTCAACGCTTGCCAGAAGTTCCCTGCGTATCGGTCCATAATCTGAATAGGAATAATATTGTGGCCGGCAGCAATCGGGGTATGTGTCGTAAAAACAGTGCTGGCGCAGATTTTTTCTATGGCGTCATCCAGAGAGAGTCCGCTCCTAAGCTCTTCCTGAACCCGCTCCAGCATCATCAGCGCCGTGTGGTCTTCATTGGCATGCCAGACCGCCGGATTTATCTCCAGCGTCCGGAGCGCTCGGACGCCGCCCATCCCCAAGACGATTAGCTGGCGCAGGCGCTCTTCTGGCTGGGCGGTGTAGAGACGAGCCGAAAGTGTCCTGTCTTCAGGCGTGTTGGTTTCGACGTTGGTATCGAGCAAATACAAAGAGACTCGCCCGACATTCACTTTCCAGACCAGGAAACATAGCTCCCTATCGCCCAGTTGGATGCTAATCGGGGGAGCGCAC
>JACPPR010000059.1 GCA_016190895.1 Chloroflexota bacterium
CGTTTGAACTTTTCGATTCAGTCAAAGCTGATTGAAGCACCGGATATCAAAAAAGTGCGGGAGTATGTCGCGGACCTCCAGTCGCTACTTGTTTCATCGCCAATTGTTGAACAAAAATCATTTCTTAAGGCATTCATTAAGAACATCGTAATTGGATCAGAGCAAATGACCATTAACTACACGCTGCCTATGGACGCGGCAGGCACTACTGGGGACGTGACAGGAGTTCTACCTTTTATCATTCATGGTGAGCCGCACAGGAATCGAACCTGTAACCTTCCCGATGTAATCGGGATGCTCTGCCAGTACTCTGTGAGCGGCAGACGCCTGCGCCGCCAGGCTAGTTTGGGAAGAACTTTAACTGAGCCGCACAGGAATCGAACCTGTAACCTGCTGATTAAGAGTCAGCTGCTCTGCCAATTGAGCTAGCGGCCCGCGAACACCCAATCAGTTTAGCAAATCTTGCCGCCGTGAGCAAGAAAAATCCGAAAACACTAAGCGCTAAATCCTAAACAAATCCTAATGACAAAATCCAAAGTTTGAAGTTTTTGTTTTTCGGTATTTGGATTTTGATATTGTTTAGAGCTTAGATATTAGGATTTAGGAATTTACTCGCTTGTTCAATCCAGCAATTGAGTAGATTAGCTTCATATCGAGGCTGGAGCGTACGAGGTCGGCCAGCTTATCGTATGGGTCCTCATGCGGGGTATTTTTGAAAGTGAGGCGAACACCTTTTGTCTGGGCTATCTGCCTTAGGATGGCGCGGCGGAGCTTTTCGTTGCGGAACAGGCCGTGAACGTAGGTGCCCAGGGCGCGGCCGCTGGCATCCAGGCAGCCATCCGGGAAATCGCAAACCTCGCCGGAACGCTCTCTCAGGCAGAATGGGGAGTTACCATTCTCATCAGATGTTCGCCCCATATGGATTTCGTAGCCATCGAAGCTCGCGCCCTTCGCCCTGGCAAGCAGTCCGCGGGCGGCCACCACTTCTCCCTTCACCTGGTGGGTCTCTTTGGTGGGCAGGAAGGCGGTGACGATGGGCAGAAGCGCGAGCCCCGGCGTGTGCTCAGCCTCAGACTCAACGTGCTCCGGGTCGTCTATATGTCTGCCAAGCATCTGGTAGCCGCCGCAGATACCGATGACGAAGGCGCCCTTGCGGTACAGGCTGGTAATCCTGGCGGCCAGCCCAGTCTGCCTGAGCCAGTCGAGGTCGGCCACCGTGGTCTTGGTGCCGGGCAGGATAACCAGGTCGGGCTGCCCAAGCTCCTTTGCCGCACTCACGTATCTTACCCGGACGCCGTTTTCCTGGGCCAGAGGGTCGAAGTCATCGAAGTTGGAGATGTGGGGCAGCCTGATGACGGCAATGTCTATCTTAACATTCTTCGGCTCCGGCATGGCGCGTTCCAGGGCCACCGAATCTTCCGGGGCGATGGCAATATCATTGAAAGAGGGGATGACGCCGGCCACCGGCAGTCCTGACTTTTCTTCGAGGAATTTGACGCCCGGTTCAAAGAGCTTGATGTCACCGCGGAACTTGTTGACGACCAGCGCTTTGACCAGCGCCCGGTCTTCCGGATTCAAGAGCCAGAGCGTGCCCAGCAGCGAGGCGAAAACGCCGCCCCTATCAATATCCCCGACCAGCAGCACGGGCGCCTGCGCGTATCTTGCCACGCGCATATTGACTATCTCATCCCTGGCCAGGTTCACCTCCGCCGGGCTGCCCGCGCCCTCGATGACGACGACATCGTACTCGGCACGGAGCTTATCGAGCGACTGAGTGACGATAGGCCATAGCTCGGATTTTAGCCTGTAATAATCCGCGGCGCTTGATACTCTATGGGGCTTACCCCGCACTACCACCTGAGAACGGCTGTTGGCTTCGGGCTTCAGAAGGATGGGGTTCATATCTACGGTCGGGGCAACGCCGGCGGCCTCGGCCTGTGCCGCCTGGGCGCGCCCGATTTCTCCCCCGTCCGGCGTGACGAACGAATTGAGGGACATATTCTGGGACTTGAACGGGGCTACCGTGAAGCCGTCATTTTTGAAGATGCGACAAAGGGCCGTGACAAGTACGCTCTTGCCGGCATTCGAGGCCGTCCCCTGTACCATAATTACTTTTCCGGACAATTGAACCTCCAACGTTAAATCCTAAATAAGCCCAAATTCCAAAATCCAAATGTCAAATGAAATCCAAATGCTTTAATGCCAAAATGTTCTTTGTGTGTCATCCTCACGAAAATAGAAGCCTGCCGCCGTCCGTCATTCCAGCGTAGGCTGGAATCCAGTGGAGGAGGGTATGGATTCTGGCCTTCGCCAGAATGATGGCGCCGTCGTGACTGATTTTCATTCTTTGTGGTGCCCGATGCAATCGGGGCGTCGCCTTATTAAACTCATTCACTTCTTCTGTTGAAGGACTATCGTCCTCGGATAGAAACCATACCGGCCGTAAAATGAAAGGACTTCTTCATTGCCGACACCAACGTCGAGTGTAATGGTCTGGACTTTCTTGCTGTTCATCCACTCGATGGCTTTGGCCATAAGGGTATCGCCAATGTCATTTCCCCTATATTCTGATTCAACGAAGATTGACTCCAGGCATCCTTTCCCATTGGGGAATACGGCGCTTACGCAATAGCCGACAATCTGCCCCGAATCCGTATTCCTTGCCAGGTTAACGTGCAATCCGCCTGCTTCCAGTAGCTCTTTTCTTCTGGCTTGCCACGTACGGTCGGCGTAATGCTCGGCAAAGTTGGGCGACCGCACTTCCTGATGTTTCCTTAGCTTATCCCACAAAGGAGCTATGAAGTCCAGAGCCTCCGCATCTACTACTTGATACTCTATCTTCATCATTCGCCCACCTTTTCCGAAGGGGACGCCTTGCAACGGCAAGGCGTCCCCTTACAAAACGAACTTCCTCAACGCCCACGCCACCCCCTCTTCATCGTTGCTTGGCGCAATAGCGGTCGCCTGCTCTTTCAATTCCGGTTGGGCATTACCCATCGCAATCTTGATGCGTGCGCGGGAGAACATCGGCAGGTCGTTATGGTCGTCACCGATGGCCATTACCTCGGACTGGCTGACTCCGAGGCGCTCCATGACCAGGCCGAGAGCGTTCCCTTTGCTTGCCCCAAGTCCGTAAATACTGAGGTCGGTTGTCTCGCCACCGGGCCCGTGATGAGGCTGAATGCAGCACCTTTCTGAAAACTTGGACTGGCAAAAAGCTAATAGCTGTTTTACGGCTTCAGGATTAGAGGCAAATACCATCCTTATGGGATTATCTGTCACGGCGTCCGCGTTCGTGGCCGCTATCGCTCTGCCGGGAGCGAACTGCCCCAGCGCCTGGCCGGGGCGCTGGCGGTAGTATGAGGTCGCGCCCACCGTTGTTTTGAGCTCCCAGCCGCGGGCATCCGCCAGGCTGGCTATCTCCAGCCCGACTTCACGTGGAAACGTGAAGGATTGCACTACCGTTCCGTCTATCGAGTCATACACCTGAGCGCCGTCCGTGCAAATGACGGGGCTGCTGATTTCAAGGCAGCGGCACAAGTCCCGGACGGAATAGATGGCACGCGCCGTTGCCAGAACAACGTGAACTCCATTACGGGCGGCCGCCTTAAGCAGCCTGGCGCCTTCGGGCGCAGGGACAATCTGCCGCACCAAGGGCATCGCTGAAGTTAGTTCGCCAGCGCCCCCGGACGCCGGCTCAACCCGGCTCATCAGCAAGGTGCCATCGAGGTCGACAGCTATGAGGCGTATCGGCGAAATGACTCTTCCCGACAACGATGCCTCCCGAAGTTAAATCCTAAACACTAAACACTAAGCTCTACATCCTAGACAAGCTCAAATGTCAAAATCCAAATTTCAAATAAAATTCCAATGCTTTAATGCCAAAACTTGGATTTTGGATTTTGTTTGATATTTGAGCTTTGTAATTTGGATTTGTCGCACGCTATTTCCCCGCCAGTTCCGCCATCTGCGCAAGCACCTCGTTCAGGGCAGCAAGCTCTTCTCCGTAGCCTGCCCAGTCCCCCGCCTTGAGGTATTCCTGAGCTTTAGCGTAGTGTTTTTGCGCTATCGCAATAAGGTTAGCCAGGTCGGGCGTTACGGCAGGCGTCTGCCCCGGTGGCGGGGCAGGTAATGTTACAGCGGCGGGGCCTCCCTGAGGTCCGAAAATATCAGCCAGGGCTTCTTTCAGAGTTGGCTGCATGGCTATTTGCTCGCCGGCAGCGACGATGACCCGTTTCAGCTCCGGCAGTCCGCCGACATCGGCCTGGAGAAAGACCGGCTCAACGTAGAGCATCGACCGGGCCAGGGGAATCAAGAGTAGGTTGCCCCGGATAATCCGGGAGCCTCCCCGCCCCCACAGAGCAAACTGGGAGGTGATGGTGGTATCCTGCCCGATGCGGTTTTCCACCTGGCTGGGACCATATATCAGACGTTCTTTAGGGAAGTGATAAGCCAGCAGCTTGCCATAGTTTTGGCCGTCGCTCCTGGCGGCCAGCCAGCCGATGGTATTGTTCTTGTTGACCGGCGTGAAGGGCAACATCAGCAGGAACTCTTCCTTCGTCTCGCCGGGCAGACGCATAATGACATAGTATGGCTGCATCGCCTGCTCGGTGCCGAAAAATATCTCACGTGGGACTGCCCAGAGGTCTTCCTTGTTATAGAATACCCGGACATCCCGCATATGGTAGCTCCGGTACACCTCGGACTGGATGACGAACATATCCTCGGGATAGCGGAGGTGAACCCGCAGGGATTCAGGCATCCGGTCGAAGGGCACGAATAGTCCGGGGAAGATACTCTGGTAGGTGCGAATCAAGGCATCATCGGGGTCGGTAACGTATAAAGTGACATCGCCGTCATAGGCATCGATGACGGCCTTGACGCTGTTGCGGATATAGTTTATTCCGCCGCTGACCGGCGTGGAATACGGGTAGCGGTTGCTAGTGGTATAAGCATCCTGTATCCAGAATAACCTGCCATCGATTATTACCGGGTAGGCGTCTCTGTCCAGTGTCAGGAAGGGCGCCAGATGGCTGACTCTCTCCCGGATGGTCCTTTGGTAAAGTACACGGCTTTCCGGCGTCAGTTGGCTGCTGATAAGGATGTTGAAATCACCCAGTTGCCAGGCGTAAACCAGGCGGCGGAAGAAGCTGCCCAGGCCGACGCCGTCTTTGCCCTCGTAAAAGCCATAAACATTATCTTCGCCGCTGGGGTGGTCGAACTCCTGAGTCCTGGTTTTGACGATGACATGACCGTTCGTCTTTTCTCCGAAATATATCTGGGGACGCTCAAGCTCGAACTCGCCGACAGGGGGGATATCTTTCATCAGCAGTTCCGGCAGCCCCTGGCTGGTAATCTCGTTAACCGGGCTGAGGGCGACGCCATAGCCGTGAGTGAACTGGAGCTTGCGGTTGAGCCAGGTCTGCGCCTGCCCGGCCAGTTTCTCGCCGGATAGTTCTCTGGCCGAGAGCATCACCTGTCGGTACTGGCCATCGATAGTGTAGCGGTCGACATCGATATCGACGAAATCATAATAAAGACGGATTGACTGTATCTGGTTGTAGGTGTCTTTCAGGGGACGGGTATCCCAGAGCCGGATATTATTGACCGTCATTTCGTTTTGAGCGATGTCCTGGGGAGTCGGGGAGTCTTCGGCCGGGAAAGCCTGCTCATCGATGCGGTCCAGGGCAAAGCCGCGGCGTGTACCATCGATATTGAAGTTGATGTAGGGCGTCTCCAGTTGTAACTCATTCGGCTCCACCTGGAAACGCTGTATCGCTGCCGGGTAGATAAAGCCGACGATAACGATAGTGGAGAGCCAGCCGCCGGCGGCATAGAGGGGCCAGCGGAACTTACGCCGCCATACCGAGACCAGAATAATAACTATGGTAGCAAAAACGGCGGCGATAAGAACCCACTGAGCCGGCAGTTTTGCATGCACATCGGCATAGCTGGCGCCGAAAACAACGCCACGGTGAGAAAAAACCAGTTCCCAGATTCCCAGCCAGTAGCCCCAGGCGAGCAACCCCAGGATGGCGATAACCAGCCCGCTGAGATGGAACAGGACCGGACGGGCGTAATCAAACCGGCGCCACTGAAGCCCATAGCTGAGAAGATAGATGCCTGTGCTGCCGATGAGCGTAATAATCAGCGCCCAGAGCAACCAGCCCTGCAGCAGGTCGAGAAAAGGTAAAGAAAAGACGTAGTAAGCAATTTCTTTGTGGAATACAGGGTCGGCAATGCCGAAAGTCTGCTGGTTCAGGAAACGCAGGATGATTTCCCATTTGCTCTGGGCCACCATACCGAAAATCAGTCCGAGCAAGGCCGTGCCCAGGAAAATATTTTGCCAGAGCATCGATTGCAGCCGGCGGACGAGGCTCCACGACCAGTACCGCGCTTCGGCTTTGGGCACCAGGCGCGTTGCCAGCCACAGGTTACCGATGAAAAGGGCGCTGAAAATAATAAACGCCAGAATGAAGACAAGCACGCGTGTCTTCAAAATGGTTGAAAAGACGCTGCCATAATTCAGGCTGCTGAACCAGAGCCAGTCAGAATAATAGTCTTTGGCAATACTGAGCAGAATCAGCGCCGCCAGAACCCCGGTCAGGATTGAGAGTACTCGGCGGATGGTCCATCTGGGGGGAGGTGGCGCCTCAGGCTGTCTTATCTTATCTTCAGGAAACCAGTGCTGCCATTGCCTGTCGAATGAGTCCAATTTTCCTTGTCCCTTCCTCTAAAGGCAGAATATCACACAGCGTCTATTGTGGTCAATTACGAAGTCCAAGGCCGTTAAGTAATGGGTGAATGTCATTCCCGCGAAAGCGGGAACCCAGTGGGTTAGGGGTGACGTCTGGATTCTGGCTGGAGTTTACACTGAGCTTGGCGAATGTGCCAGAATGACAGCTTCCGCCGGAGGCTTTGGAGAGCATCTGGAGAGCATTGGTTTGTCTCCGTTGCCGTATTAGACTATAATTGAAACTGGGAGACATTGAAATGGCGCAAGATTCAGCCGATTTAAGCAAATTAAAGAGCTATTCTTTTGAGATCGGGCCTATCCGTCCGCCCAGCGAAGGGGGCAGTCTTTCTCTGTTGCTCAGAGTGACCCGGAACTGCCCCTGGAGCCGCTGCACCTTCTGTTACGCGCAATTCTATCACCGCCAGCGTTTTGAGTTGCGCCCGATTGCCGAAGTGAAGGCTGACATCGATACTATGAAGGCAATCGGCGATGAGATAAAAGCGCTGTCCTGGCAGCTCGGCTTCAACGGCAAGGTCGAAGCGATGGCGAACTCGTTGCCCGGTTTGCTGCTGGGTGATAAAGACGTCAAAAGTCTCGATAAGCCGGAGGTCGAGAACGTCCATTGCGTGATTAATGTCTACAACTGGCTGGTCTCCGGGGGCAAATCGGTCTTCCTGCAGGACGCCGATACCCTGATAATGCACACCGACCAGCTTGTAGAGGTCATCAGGTATCTGAAGCAGACCTTTCCGAGCGTAGAAAGGGTTACCTCTTATGCCCGCTCGAAGAGTATCGCGAAGAAAACGCCAGAGGAGCTGAAACAACTCCGGGAAGCCGGGCTGGCCAGGCTGCATATCGGTCTTGAGACGGGCGATGAGGAAGTGCTGGCTTATGTCGATAAGGGAGTAAGCGCCGATGAGCACATTAAGGCAGGGAGGCAGGCTATCGAGGCGGGGTTCGAGCTTTCCCTGTATGTTATGCCCGGGTTGGGCGGGCGGGCCTTCTGGGAGCAGCACGCCATTAACACAGCCCGTGTTCTGAACGAGATAAATCCTCACTTTATACGGATGCGGCCTCTGGTGCCGATGAATGGGACGCCCATCTTAGAAGCCTACCGCAGCGGGGAGTTCGAGCTGACCACGCCCCATGAACGCCTGCGGGAACTCAAGCTGATGATTGCGAATTTAGAGGTAACTTCACGGGTGACTTTCGACCAGATTACCAATATCTCGCTCAGGGGCTCCGGTGAGACTCTGATTCCTCTCTTCCGGAGAGACTATGATGGCTACAAGTTCCCCGAAGAAAAGGCGAAGGTATTAGAGATTATCGAAGAGGCCCTGCGCCTCGATGAACAAGCCTTCTGGGATGTGAAGAACTGGGCCGGCACGCGGGGAATATAGCGAAGTACCAAATAACAAGTAACAAAACCGCTCAAGTATCAAAGCCCAAATGACGAACCACTCTTGATATTTGTTACTTGACTTTTAATACTTCGTTCGACATTGGATTTAGAGAGCGTTTAGCAACGTTGCGCCATACCGACCTCCCATATCTCCCAATATTCCCATTTTCAGGGTCGGCTTATTCTAAAGGATATCTTCATATCCATCTGTCCGCCAACTACCCGATTGTTGGGGATAGGGCATACCCGATTGTTGGCGCTGGTTTGTCGGAAATGTGGGAAGAAGACAGCCAGTTTTCGGCTGATTTTGTGCTCGTGTTTCAGATGTGCTAAAATGAAGCGTTAATTCTGATAGAAGGAAATCGATATGGCTGAGAAGAAACTGACCGACCTGAAGACATTCATCGAGAATGTAAATAAGAAAGATAAGCTTAGCGGCAAGAAAATCCGCTTTAACTTCGTTAACCGGAAGAGAAAGTAGCCGTTTTTCTTCTCCTTGAGTATCTCAAGTGTCATTCTGAGCGCAGCGAAGAATCTGGGGTCGGGAGGTTATTCCCCTTTCCCACCACACGGATTGCTTCGCCTTCCGCTGTGGCGGAATGGTCTCGCAATGACACCACGTGTGCCCTTTGTCAGAGGGGGATTTTCTATTTTTCAGGCGGGTTCACAACTGGCTCGAAGGGATGCCCGTCGCGCTCGAAGTCGGGCAAGTAGTTTTCTGACGAGTCCATTTCCTGCAGCCAGCCGTTCTCAAGCCCCAGCCGATTGACTACATCGACTACCTCACTGTATTCCAACCGGGTGATTTTCCTGGAAAGCGGGGAGATACCTGTGGCGCGGTAGGTGGGGTAGTACTGGGACATAATGCTGACTGTGACTTCAGGAGATATTTCCTGAGCCAGCCACGTGAGCGATTCCCGGCTGCCGGCCAGTCCGTTCGGCAGTATCAGGTGGCGCACAATCAGCCCTTTTTGAGCAATACCGTTCTTATCCGTTACCAGATTGCCGACCTGCCGGAACATCTCGCGGATGGCCGCTCTCGACTGGGAAACATAGTCCGGAGCCTGAGAGTATCGCTTGCCATGCTCGTCTGAAGAGTAGCGGAGGTCGGGCAGATAGATGTCGATAATACCATCAAGCTCTTTGATAGTTTTCAGCGAATCATACCCGCCGGTATTGTAGACCAGGGGTACGCGCAAACCCATCGGCACCGCCTCGAGCACTGCCCTGACAATCTGAGGGGCGAAGTGCGAGGGTGAAACGAAATTGATATTATGGCAGCCCTGGTTCTGCAGGCCAAGCATTTCCCCGGCCAGAGCTTTGGTATCTATCTCATTCGCTTGTTGAGCCTGCCACTCCTGGCTAATCTGGAAGTTCTGGCAGAAGACGCAGCGCATATTGCAGTTGCCGAAGAAGATTGTTCCGGACCCACGCCTTCCGGACAGCACCGGTTCTTCACCATGATGGGCGCAGGCCGAAGAAACAATGGTCAGGTAGGCCGAGTGGCAGAACGAGCGCTCGCCCTTGAGGCGGTTGACACCGCACTCCCGGGGGCAAATATCGCAAGCGGCCAGTCTGGCTTCGAGGGCTTTAGCCCGCCGCTCCAGTTCGCCGCTATTGTAAATGGCCAGATAAGAAGGCTCAAAAACTGTGTTCATTCTATTTCTTCCCTTCTCCACCGCTATTGCAGGGGCAGATTTGAAACCTGCCCCCCCGGGCGGTCGGGTTCGAAACCCGACCCTACGTTCGCTCGGAGAGAGGTCGCAGCCAATATTGCCTAATCTCTAGCGGAGGATTTTTCCTCCGAAAGCGTAAACTCCCACTCGCACCAGTATTCGGGGTTTTCCGGGTTGGGCGAGCAGCAAACGCAGGTAGTCTTGATGCGGCGGTCGATTACCTCGGCATAGGCTGACAGAAAGAGGGTGCAGCCGGGCTTGCCGTTGAAAACGCCCCGCCCGTCCCTGAATCTGGCTTCCGCCGGCGGACAGGCAAAGGTCCGGATGGTCATCCGGGTATCGGTCAAGGCGGTTACCTGAGTCCGTCGCACGTTCATAATCGGGTCGGCAAGAATCATTGTCGCCAGGGCTTCCAGGGGAGGTTTGCCATCGAGGTTCAGATTTTTCAGCAGCCTACGGGCGTAGATAAGGCCGCCCCTTTTCCAGACCCGTTGGTTTAGCTCGAAGGCAGCTTTGTAGCCGTATTCCTCCTCAACGGCCAGGAACCAGAGACCATCGGCGGTATAAATAGTCCGGGCAGCCACATCTTTAGCAGCTTCCGTCGAAAGTTCAGATGGATTAGTATCAGCCATTTCACTTCCTCCTCTCTCCTCAAGGATGCGTGATATGAATTGGGCAAGCAACCTTGAAGTTGTCATGCTGGAGTCCCGATTTTATCGGGACGAAGCATCTCAGGGAAGGGTGGGGACAGCGACCAGAGCATTCCCCACCCTGAGATTCTTCGTCGTCCTTCCATTCTGGAAGGACTCCTCCAGAATGACACCCCAATGCTCTTCCTTCCTGACATATGTCACGCGTCCTCAAGCGAGAGGAAAATAATCTAAAAATATTGCGGCTATTTATGCTAGTTTAGCCAGGGCATGGTCGATGCGCTCCAGGCAGCGTTCTTTGCCAAGCGCGACCATCGTCTGGAAGAGGGGCGGGGTGGCGGTGCGGCCGGTGGTAGCCGTCCTCAGCGCGCCGAAGAGCTGCCCTGTTTTCAGACCAAGCTCCTCGGCCAGAGGCCGGAGCGCCGTTTCAAGAGTCTCGGTATCGAACTTCTCAAGATTGACAATCCGCTGGCGAGAAACCCCAAGGGCTTCGACGGTCGATTCTTTGGTCATCCCTTTGCCAATCAGGTCTTCCACGGGATAGGCAGTCTCCTCGACAAAGAAAAAGCTAACAAGTTCCGGGACCTCGGCGAGCGTCTTCGCCCGCTCCTGGACAAGAAGCAGTATCTGCCTGAGGTAATCGGTGTCCAGCGGCCGCTTTACCTGGTGGGGCAACCCCTTCTCCAGAAAAGGTAGCGAGCGCTGCAGAAAGTCCTCCGGGTTTAAGGCGCGGATATAGACCCCGTTCATCCATTCCAGCTTCTTCCTATCGAAGATGGCGCCGGTCTTGCCGATTCTCTCCAGCGAGAAGTTATCGATAAACTGCTGGCGGGTGAGTATCTCGGTTTTATCATCCAGCGACCAGCCGATTAAGCCGATAAAGTTAAACATTGTTTCCGGCAGGTATCCATTATCCCGGAATTCCAGTATAGAGACATCACCGTGTCGCTTGCTCAGCTTCGCGTGGTCTGTCCCCCGCAGCAACGGGTGATGGACATACTCCGGCGGTTCGTAACCAAGCGCTTTATAGATGAGCAGATGGCGGGGCACGCTGGAAATCCATTCCTCACCCCGGATAACGTGGCTGATTGCCATAGCGTGGTCATCGACGACATTAGCCAGGTGGTAGGTTGGGAAACCATCCGATTTGAGCAGGATGAAATCATCCAGCGTGCGGAGGTCGAAGGTGACCTTACCGTAGGTGATATCATTGTGGGTGATTTCGCCCTCCAAAGGCATTTTGAAGCGCACTACCGGTTTGATACCGGCTGTCTCCTGCTCGGCACACTCTTTAGCAGAAAAAGCGCGGCAGTGGCGGTCATAGCCCGGTGGTAGCTTGCTCTTGACCTGCTCGGCACGCATTACCTCAAGGCGCTCCGGCGAGCAGTAGCAGCGGTAGGCATACCCTTGCTCGACCAGCCGCTCGGCAGCCTCCTGATACAAATGTAGACGTTGCGATTGAACGTAAGGCCCGTAGTTTCCGCCTTTATCCGGACCCTCATCCCAATCTAACTCCAGCCAGCGGAGTCCCTCCATAATGTACTCTACGGCGCCCTCAACTTTGCGGGCGACATCGGTATCTTCGATGCGCAAGATGAAAACACCTCCATAGTGGCGGGCCATCAGCCAGTTAAACATAACCGTCCGGATACCGCCGACATGAGGCATTCCGGTGGGACTGGGGGCAAATCTAACGCGAACTGGTTGGGTCATTTGTTCCTCTTTCTGAGTATCAGCGACTGGAAATGTAGGTTCGCTTGTCGTGAAGTCATTACAGGGTAAAAAGAAAGTATGTCAAACACTGTGGTCACCAACTGGAGAGTATGATCATCGGAATAGTACGAAAAGAACCGCTTTGGAACATATTTATCATCTTCCCAGACGCCCTCGAATTCGTATCCGCCGTATATTCCCAGGTAAAATAGACCAGACGGCTTCATAATTTCGCTAATCTTATTCAAAACAGCTGGTAATTCGGCCTTTGTAAGATGCAACAAACTATTCAGAGCATACACCGCATCGAATGAATTGGCAGAAAACTGCAAATCTGTCATATCCATCACGCGCGCATTCAGCTTCTTTTTTCGGCACAATCTGACCATTTCGGGTGATAGGTCGATGCAGACGACATCAAATCCTTGGTCTTGAAAGAACCTACTATCCCTTCCAGGACCGGCGCCAATCTCGAGTAACGAGCGCTTGTCTTCTCTTTGCAGCATTGACAAAACCTTAGCCCGTTCCTGTATTTTCCAGTCCTCGGTAGCTCCCGAATCACGCTGTTGTGCGTTAAGGTCGTAAGCCTTTCTTAAGTCATCTCTAAACGCTTTGTTTGTCATAAATCTAATCCTGTTTAATTCTACCACCCCACTCCCCCAATTTCTAGCTTTGTTAAGCAGGCGCATGCGCTGTAATTTCACGGCTCAAACGTTCACCTAGTTCGTCGGCTGCCACATCCAAATCATAATCCATCTGTAACCCCAGCCAGAACTTCGCCGACGTGCCAAAATACCGTGCCAGCCTTAACGCCGTATCCGCTGTAATCCGCCGTTTACCCAGTACAATCTCGTTGATGCGGCGTGCCGGTACGCGGAGCTCTATCGCCAGATGGTTCTGGCTGATACCCATCGGCTTCAGAAATTCCTCCAATAACACTTCACCCGGATGGACCGGCGCTAACTTTGTGTTCATGTATGTACCCCCTCAATGATAATCCGTAATCTCTACGTTATAAGCATCACCATCGACCCACCCAAAACAAATGCGCCACTGGTCGTTAACCCGAATACTGTATTGACCGGCTCTATTCCCCGTGAGTTTCTCAAGCCGATTAGCCGGAGGGACACGCAAATCGGCCAGATTATCGGCATTGTTTAACATGCGCAGTTTACGAAGAGCCACTCGTTGAATGGATTGTGGCAGCTTGAGCGAAAATTGGCGCTTATATACCTTCTCAGTTTCCTCGTCTTTGAAGGTTTTTTATCACAGTAATTGTATAACGTTATGCGTTATACGTCAAGTGTTATAGGTCTTACCCCACCCCATTAGTTGTGCAATAACTAAGCACTAAACTCTAAACCCTAAAAAAGCTCAAAGTTCAAAATCCGAATTTCAAATCTAAGCCAAAGAACTAAATGCCAAAAATAGGGCGTTTCTTCATTGGTAATTTGAGCTTTATTTGGCATTTGGGCTTTTGTTTATTTGGACTGTATATTTAGAAAAATCGTGGTATACTATAGCAAATTATAGCTCGAAGCTGCCGGGCGAAAGGAAGAATAAGAGGATGAACAGTCGCGTTCCCTTTCTTGTCGTGAGCATACTCCTGGTGATAACCCTGGGGTGGTTTACATTCTATTACGTTCAGGCATCTTCTACCATCTCTACTGGCAACGCCACAATCACCTCTTTATCAAACGAGAACACGGCGCTGGAGGCGGCAGTGGAAAAGGCTAACGCCGAGATAGTCAGTGCGGCAAGTAGTTTGGATGCCGCTAATGCGCAGGTTCTTGCCCTGGGGGCACAGTTGACTGCATCCAAAGGGCAAAGTTCAACCGCCCAGACCCAGCTACAGGCATCCAAAGCGCAAGCCGCGGCACTGCAGACTCAGTTAGCCACGGCTAATACTCAAATCACAGCGCTGCAGGGTCAAGCCTCCTCATTGCAGAGCCAGCTGCAAACTACTAACGCTTTGGCCGCCACGCTGCAGGCTCAGACAGACACACTGCAGACTCAGTTGGATACGTCTACTAATTTAACCAGCTCTTTACAGAGTCAAGTAGCCTCCCTGCAGGCGATTACCGGTTTAGCGGTTTCAACGACTGTAGCCAGTTTGGTCAACGTGAGCGCCAACACTTCAGCGAATGCAACTGTGGCGTCTTTCACGGCCTCCTACGCCGGCTATCTCACGGTATCGGGAAACAGCACCAGCGCCAGCGGATTTATCCAGGTAACGGATACCTTTAGCGGCTACTCTAACAATAATATCCAGTATGCCTTCGGTACCAGCACTACGACATTGGTCATACCCATCTTGCCCGGAACTGTCAATGTCATTTTCGGTGCTCCAACAGTTGCCAGCACGAATGCAACCGTAAGCGTGAACTACACATACTGACGGTGAAATTCTAAGCACTAAGCACCAAATCCTAAATAAATCAAAACTCAAATTTCAAATTAAGTGGTTTGAGGGTGTTTAACAACACCCTGTCATTCCCCGCGCAGGCGGGGAATCCATAAGAACGGGAGACTGTGGATTCTCCGGTCAAGCCGGAGAATGACATTATTAAACGCCCTCGTGGTTTGCGGTTTGGCAATTACGATTTGGGATTCGTTTAGAGCTTAGACATTTAGACATTAGGATTTAGGATGTTACTTACCTATTTCTGTGAGCGCCTGCTTTAAATCGGGGGGCAGGTCGGCAGTGAATTCGACATACTCTCCGGTGGAGGGCAGATGAAAACCGAGGCGGTGGGCGTGGACGAACTGGCGGGGCACACTGGCTGATTTGACCCCGTAAACCTTATCCCCCACCACGGGATAGCCGATGGCGGCCAGGTGTACCCTTATCTGGTGGGTGCGGCCCGTCTCCGGTTTGACCTCGAGCAGGGTGTAGCCGTCAAGATATTCCCTGACGTGGTATTCAGTGCGGGCGGCGCGCCCCCGGCTCTCGGCTACTACCGCCATGCGCTCGCGGTGAGCTGAATCCCGGCCGATAGGCGCCTCGATAGCGCCATCTTCCGGAGTCAAATGGCCTTTTACCAGCACCAGGTAGGTTTTGCTCACCGAGCGGGATTTGAACTGCTCGGTGAGATTGGCATGGGCGGCGCCGTTCTTGGCTACCAGCATCACTCCCGAGGTGTCTTTGTCCAAACGGTGAACGATGCCCGGCCGCTGGTCACTTGTGTCGGGCAAAGCGGAAAGGTGGGAAAGCAGGGCATTGACCAGCGTGCCCGAAGGGTGGCCCGGGGCGGGGTGGACAGCCAGCCCGGGCGGCTTATCGATAACCAACACATCGTCATCTTCATAGAGGATTTTCACGGGAATGGCTTCGGGGGATAGGGTGGTGGGGGCGGCTGGGAACAGCTTGGGCGAAATCGCCCGAAGCATCGGTTCGGTGAGGTTCTATCGGGTGGCTGGGCAGCGGGTCCTCTATAC
>JACPPR010000062.1 GCA_016190895.1 Chloroflexota bacterium
GCGTCATCACGGGCTACCGGCGGGTCGTTGACCGAGAATACGGTGATGGTCACCGTAGCGGTATCGAAGAGCCCGCTAGTGTCGCTCACCCGATAAGTAAAGTTATCTGTCCCGTAGAAGTTGGCGGCGGGGGTATAGGTGACCGACCCGGTCGCCGAATTCACCGACGCTTGGCCATTCGCCGGGCCGGCAGTGATATTTACCGTCGTAACGAGGAGGTCGCCATCCACGTCGCTATCGTTAGCCAGTACGGCAATACTCACCGCGGTGTCCTCGTCCGTCATTGCGGCGTCATCATTGGCTACTGGTGGGGAAGGAGCTAGGGTGGTGAAGTTGTCGGTAGTCCCGTAGCTGGTGCCGTCACCCACTGCCTTCGCCCGGAAGTAGTAAGTGGTATTGGCAGACAGACCTGTGATATTAGCGCTGAAGCTGCCGGTCAAGTTAGTGGTGATGTTGGCAGTCTCATAAATGAGACTGCCGGAAGTTGTTCCCCAATCGAAGGAGACGTTGGCTGAGGATGCTGAACCCAGAGAAGTCAGATTGCCACTTACGCGAGCAGAGTTGGTAGTGATGTTGGTGGCATTGGTGGTGACCACCGTTGGCGGTGTAGGCACCGGGATGTTAAAGCTAAGCTCGTTTCCATAAGCAGTACCGTCACCGGCTGCTTTAGCCCTGAAGTAATAGGTATTAGGAGACAATCCGGTCACGTTGATGCTGAAACTGCCGGTGAAACTCAACGAGACTATTTGAGTTTCAAAGGTATAAACCCCCGGGCCGGTGCCAAAAACGAAGGAGACGTTCGCCGAGCTTGCCGACCCGAGGGAAGTCAGGTTGCCGTTTAAGCGGACGGAGTTAGTGGTGATGTTGGTGGCGTTATTGGTGACCACCGACAGCGGTATAACTGGCAATGTGGTGAAATTGGCCGTGTTGCCATAGCTTGTGCCATCACCGACTGCCTTCGCCCGGAAGTAGTAAGTGGTATTGGCAGACAGACCTGTGATATTAGCGCTGAAGCTGCCGGTCAAGTTAGTGGTGATGTGGGCAGTCTCATAAATGAGACTGCCGGAAGTTGTTCCCCAATCGAAGGAGACGTTGGCTGAGGATGCTGAACCCAGAGAAGTCAGATTGCCGCTTAAACTGGCAGAGTTAGAGGTTATGTTTGTAGCATTACCTGTCGTCACCGACGTTGGTTCTGTGACAGCAGCCAGTGCATTAACCAGCCCCCAGCCATAGGTGCCATCCCAACCAGTGGTTCCTTTATCTGTAGCAGTGGATTCTAAAGCATTTTTCACCTGGGCGGGCGTCCAGCCAGGGTTCTTTTGCAGAATCAGGGCAGCCACCCCGGCGGCAATCGGAGTGGCCATAGACGTCCCACCCATTACATAGTAGTCAGCCGGGCCGTTACTATCGTTAGACCCACCGGATGCGTTACTTCTATTCGGTCCGTCGTTGTCGACATAATAGGTGCCTCTATTAGCCCATGGGTAAGCGACATTATCGCGAGTAGAGATTATGTTTTTACCAGGGGCTACAATATTTGGCTTGCCCGGAGCGCCGGTATCTACTCTCGGTCCCCGGCTGCTAAAGGTTGCTATCTGGTCGACTGTCTCACTGGCTGACTGCCAGCCATTGTTGGCATAGTCGTACCAGACCTTCCTGGTAGTGTAAGCGCCGACGGCAATGGCGCTATCAGCATCGGACGGTGAGGTAATGGTATAGTTGACATCGGGGCTATCGAATTTTACCCTGGACCCACCCAGGTCGTAATAAATGTGAAAGAACTGACTATTTGAAGAATTGTTCCTGACCTTCAAGTACCATATGCTATTGCCTGCTGGTACGTAGAGGTTATAGTAAGATAATTCGCTTTCGGTTCCCCTCGAGCTTTGTGACTGTGCCAAATTGGTGGATGCGACCAGAGTTTGAGCGGAATTATAATATTCCATCACAAGGTCATTGCTGACACCGGTACCATCGAACCAGACCAAGTTAAACTGGAGGGAGGTATCATTCGTGCCCGCCCCGGTAACATTGACCGAGATAAAATCGGTGGCGCTGCCTCCAGCCACCGTGCCTGAATAATGCTGGCTGTCATTTGATTCATTGCCGGCGGCTATCAGTACCACCGCCCCCTGGCTGAAGGCATAGTCAACCGCCTGAGCGTCTTCACCGGTACCATCGTGATAGGTATCCCAGCCACCGATGCTCATGGTGATAACATCAGCGTTGTACACATCGACAGCGTCCCGGATAGCATTTGTTATGGCTGAGAGTGGGATGCTGCCATCATCCCTTCCGACCTTCAGGAAGATGAGGTCGGCGCCCGGGGCTGAGCCTTTATAGACGCCACCGGATTGAGTGCCTCTGCCCAAGGCGCTGCCGGTGACATGGGTGCCGTGGCCGGAAACGGGACTAATAACGTTATCATCCAGGGCGGGATAGTTCGAATAGTCCTTCTTGGCAACCGGGGTGGGGAAATCGGGGTGGGTCAGGTCTAAACCAGAATCGAGCACGGCAATTTTGACGCCGGCGCCGTCATAGCCAGAAGCCCAGACATCATCGGCATTAATCTTCTGAGCGGCCAAATCATTCTGCTCTTCAAGCAGCCTCTCGGCTGTCTCCATTCTAGCGACATAGCCTCTCCCGGCCAGTGTCTCCAGCTTGTCTACTGGCATGTCCGCCAGAATGAAGCCGGTGGGGTGGTTCCCCACCGGTGGTATCCACGAGTCTAAATGCAGGGTAACATTATCAGCTTGAAGCTCGGCTATTTGTGATTGAGTTGGTTTCTGAGCCAGGTGGAGAAATATTTGCTGCCTGGTGAGGTCTGCCAATCCCGCAGCCTGTGGTTGGAAGGTATCGATAAGCCCACCCTGCTGTGGGACCTCCGCAGTAGCTGGTCTTACAGTGGCCGGTAATCTACCCGCCCTGACAGCCTGGCGTTTACCTTCAACCTGTAACGCCAGCAGGCCGCTAATCTTAGAGTCTCGAGGAGGCTCTTGAGCCTCTGCCCGGTTAGTGGGAAGCAGGTTACCGGGCAGTAACAAGGCCATGAAGACGAGTAGAACCAGGGCAACAGAAAACCTTCTAGCCATATCCCCTCCCCCCTACTGCAGTTGGAACCCATTCTGCGGCTCGAGACGACGCTCGGCCGTTTCCAACCTGACCACGTAATCTTTCTGGGTTAGCTCAGGCAACTTATCAACCGGCATATCAGCGAGAAGATAGCCGGTGGGGTGATCGCCTACTGGCGGTATCCACGAGTCCGGATATAGAGTGATGCCGAGAGCCTTAATCTCCTCTATTTGCGATAGTGTTGGTTTGCTGATTAGGTGAATGAATATCCTTTGGATTTCGAGAGTATCGACATTCATTCCCATCTCTTTCATCGTTCTCAGCCTGTCCGCAGTGGGGTTGTCTAGCTGCGCCTTCCTGAGGTCTATCTGAGCCAGCAACTGACCGCTAACCTTGTCGCTAATCATGGAATTGTTTGGAATGCTACACGAAACTGCAGACAAAGTAAAGACGAGGAAACTGGTAATAACAATCAGAAGCGGTGACTTGCTCATATACGGTCCCTCCCCTCCTCACTACCCCTAAGTAGTAGACCAGGGCCACTGCTAGAGTGGCCCTGGTCTACCTGTTCTTTTTCTTGATGGCGGTTAAGCCCTGCGCCGCCTGACTAGCATCACGATGACAATCGCTACTACTGCTGCTGTCCCCGCTATTATTACCCAGACCCACACTGTCGAGCCGGGTGTTGGCGGCGGCACCACCGGCGCCGTTGGCGGGGTGACGGGCGGTGTTACTGGTGGCGTGACCGGCGTTACCGGCGGCGTCACAGGCGGTGTGACGGTCGTTACCGGCGCAGTTGGAGCGACTGGTGTCGCCGGTGCCGGTGTTACCGGAGCGATGGGAATGGTCGGCGCTGCCGGAGCCGGCGGTGCGCTAACCAAACCAAACACCGTGAAGTGATTAACCTGCGCCGTTACCGTCTTAGCCGCTGTATTTACGGTACTGGTCAAATTTACCCATTTACTGCCATCCCAGTAGGCGATGTACAGGTCAGTTTCCTTCGATCCGGCTGGCAATGAGGCTAACGTATAGTTGTAGGTCAAAGTTATCGGCGGGTTTATGACAGCCCCGTTGGGACCTAAGTCATAAGAGAGCATAATCTTATTGCCCGCCGGAGGCGCCGGCGGCGCGATGACATCAGCAACCGTCAGTGACGTTAAAGGATTGCCTTTAGCATCGGCTAATTTGGTACCCTTGGCTACACTGAGAGAGACTTCCTTGCCGCTACTTGCCAGCAGGGAACTTGTCAGCACTTTGCCGCTCTCGTCTACCTGTAGCGGAGGCACCGCGCTCATTCCCGGAGTGAACACAGTTACGATGGTCGGTGGGCCTAGAGACGCCACAGCCGAACTCTGCAAAAAGAATTGGGTGCTTTGCTGGGTGAATAACCTGTTATCGACAGGATTTCCAGTTGCAGTGGCAAGCCCAACTGTTACTCTGTGGTTACCAGCCGGCCAGCTCGTGGGGGGCGTCCAGGTAATAGTATAAATTAGCTTAGTCGAGCCAGCGCTTAAGGCGCTATAGCCATAGCCGTTGGCAGGAGCAAAATAGCGGTAAACATAGCCCTTCCATATTGCGTAGCCATAGCCTAGCGTTGCTGGATATTGACGCGTGTCACGGTGACGCTCGCCGCCCCGCCCCCGGTTTGTTGGCTGGTATAATTGACCTGGCTTCCGTCTGTGAATGGCAGGTTGAGAAGATTGGCCATCAGGCTCGGGTTGACAGAGCTAATGATTGATACGTCCATGCCTGCAATCGGTACAAGCTCAGGATTCGGAATGTTTACTGTCACCTTAAAATTATAAGTCTGACCGAGGGTGCCTGAAGTGAGTGAATTCCCATTTGAGTCAGTAATGTCGATTGTGAGCGCTTTAACCTGAGATGGCGAAGCGAACCAGAGTGAACCGGCAACAGCCAACATTAGAACAAATGCCAGGCCGATTCTCGCTAGAGCCCTTCCCTTTACCAGATGTTTCACAATATTGACTCCCATTTTGTCCCCTCCACCCATCATTATTTTCTTCTCTTTGTAGTTCTTCCTGATGGATTGGCGCAGTTCCTGATTTTTCAAGATACCAGCTACATCAGATGGTACTCTCCCTGCCAAAGTCATCAGGTCATCTTTAGCACAACCTAACGCCTCCGCTAGTTTCAATATCACCTTTTCACTGGGCGGAGGTCTGACACCGTTTTCAATCTTGCTAAGATAGGTAAAGCTGATTCCAACCCTGCTAGCAAGTTCGTTTTGACTGAGACCGGCTTTCTCTCGTAACTCCCGTAGTCTCTTATTGAAACTGTCGCTCTTGCTGACTCCCCCAGACTTTACTTTAACATCGCCTTCTCTCAGGGATTGCAGGGCATTGCGATTCTTCAATAATATTCGAACTATGTCCGCCGGAACCTTGCCAGCTAAGGTCAGTAGCTCATCGCCATCCGCCTTGAGAACCTTAGCCAGTTTTAGTATGACTTCCTGGCTGGGCGGAGGCACTGCTCCATTCTCTATCTTGCTGAGATAGCTGAAGTCAACTCCGATTTTCTGAGCCAGCTCCCTCTGGCTCAGACCGGACTGCTCCCTCAGTTTTTTTAACTTTGAACCGAATTCGCTTGTTTGCATCCTGATAACCCATGTTTAGACAAAACCTAGCATCAGTTTAGGACAAATTGAATGAAAAGTCAAACCTTGAGAGCATTCTTTAATATCAATATTTCCTGTTGACTAGCAAGTCTACGCTTGGAAAGGGCGAGAAGACAATTTGGCCTAACGGAAACACGAAAGTATAATCATCGTTTACTTTTGTTTACTTTTTATTAGAGATTTGTGTTAAGATGACGTCACGCCGGTTAGCGAGAAATCAGAACGCATTGAAGAGAAAATCTGTTGCTTAATTCTTCTCTATAGGGTATTATGAACTAGGCTGGGTAAGACTGCGTTTCAGTATGACATTGAGACTTGGGGCGGACGCGAAGATAGCCTTTGCATAGCGCTCGGTTCTTGCCCCTGTAGCTCAGGTGGATAGAGCACCAGCCTCCGAAGCTGGTAGCGGGAGTTCGAGTCTCCCCAGGGGTACTACATACAACGGCGGTTAGATAATTAGGATAATGTTGTCAGCAATACAAGGAGGAAGCTGAGTTGATAGATACCACGAAACTTGTCGAAATCAGGTGGCACGGGCGAGGCGGCCAGGGCGCCGTTACTTCTGCCGAGCTGCTGGCCAAAGCAGCCATTGACGAGGGCAAATATGCCCAGGCCTTCCCCAGTTTCGGCCCGGAAAGGAGAGGGGCGCCGGTGCTGGCTTTCGATAGGATAAGTCCCAAAATTCCGATAAGAGTCAGGGCGGAAATTACCCAGCCCGATGTTGTGGTCATACTCGATTCGGGTCTGGTACGGGTAGTTAACGTTACCGCGGGACTAAAAGAGAACGGCATGATAATCGTGAACACCAAGAGGCCGCTTGAGGAAGTGGCTGCTGAGTTTGATAAGAAGTGGAGCGTGGCTGCCGTCGACGCTACAAGGATCGCCCAGGAGGTTCTGGGGGTGAACATCGTTAATACTACCATGCTGGGAGCTTTGCTCAGGGCCGCCGGCGTGGCTAAGCTGGAATCATTACAGGAACCACTGCAAGAACGTTTCGGGCGCCTGGCGGAAAGAAATGCGAATGCCATGAAAAGGGCTTTCGAAGAAACAAAGATAAAGGAGTAGAAAGTGGCAGTTAAGAGTGAGAGTGAACTGGGCTGGAAAGACATAGAAACCGGTTGTATTGTAACCGAGGCAGGTAGCGCTGCCCAGTATCCGACGGGCGGCTGGCGCTCACAAAAACCGGAATATGACAACTCTAAATGCAATAAATGCGGGCTTTGCTACATTTATTGCCCTGATTGTTCTATCACCCAGCAACCTGATGGATTTTACAAAGTCGACATGTTTTATTGCAAGGGGTGCGGCATTTGCGCCAAGGAATGCCCCAGGGATGTCATAACGATGGTACCGGAGGCAGGATAATTGGCTAAAAGGGTAGGAATGGAAGTTTCCCTGGCAATCGGAGAAGCCGCTAAACTGGCCGATGTCGATGTCGTGGCTGCCTATCCGATAACCCCTCAGACTCACATCGTCGAGCACCTGGCCGAACTGGTGGCTAACGGTGAATTAAAGTCGGCTTATATTCCGGTCGAATCGGAACACTCCGCGATGAGCGCTTGCCTTGGCTCGGCGGCAGTCGGTGCCCGGACTTTTACGGCTACTGCCGGACAAGGACTGGAACTGATGCATGAAGTGCTCTATGTCGCCGCGTCGATGCAATTACCGATGGTCATGGCGGTAGCTAACCGGGCGTTGTCAGCGCCTTTGAGCGTCTGGGGCGACCACTCCGATGTTATGGCGGTGCGTGATACCGGCTGGATTCAAATATTCACCGAGAACGGGCAGGAAGTCTTTGATACTGTTCTCTGTGCCTTCCGCATTGCTGAAGACCCGAAAGTGCTGCTGCCGGTAATGGTTCACCTGGATGGTTTTCACCTTTCCCACATGATAGAGCCGATTCTGATTTCTGAAGAGGATGAGGTAAAGAGGTTCTTGCCTCCCTTCAAATATCCTTTAGCCCTCGACCCGAAAAAACCGGTGACCATGGGCGCCTTTGCCCCGCCGGTAATCTATTCCGAGGCCAGGAAAGCTCAGGAAGTCCACCTGGCCGGTACGAAAGAGGCTATCGTGAAATGCTGGGACGAATTTGCCAGTATCTTCGGGCGCCGCTATTTGCCAGTGGAGACCTACCGCGCGGAGGGAGCCAAAACATTGCTCATGACTATGGGCAGCTTCAGCGAAACGGCCATGGAAACTATCGATAAGATGAGGGCTGACGGCAAGGATATCGGGCTGGTCAGATTGAGACTCTGGCGTCCATTTCCAACCACCGAACTGCGCCAGGCGGTTAAGGATGCCGAAACGCTAGTAGTATTCGACAGGGCTATTTCTCTTGGCAGCCAGGCCGGACCGGTCTGTTCGGAAGTCAGGTCAGCCCTGTATAACCTGGAGAAGAAACCGAGGGTAGCCAGCGTCATCGGCGGCCTGGGGGGCAGGGATGTCACTGTCGCCGGTTTTGAGGAGATAATCAACATCGGTATTAAGATGGCGAAGAAGGAAAGCCAGCAGGAAATCGAAATATTCGGAGTGAGAGAGTAATGACAGAAAACTATATTGCCTTCGGCAAGCGACAGGTAACCAAAGAGGAATATTTTGCCCCTGGCCACAGGGCTTGCATCGGCTGCGCCGAAGCCCTGGCCGTCCGGCTGGCGGCCAAAGCGCTCGGACCGAATACAATTATCGTTGCTGCTACCGGTTGTATGGAGATTGTCGCCTCTCAGATGCCCTGGACATCCTGGAGGCTGCCCTGGATTCATACCCTGTTTGAGAATACTGCCGCGGTCGCTTCCGGAATCGAATCCGGCTTGAGGACTTTAGAGAGCAAGGGCAAGAAGCCTGTAGAGGGCATTAATGTGGTCGCTACTGCCGGAGACGGCGGCACCAGCGATATCGGACTTCAGGCTCTGTCCGGAGCTTTAGAGCGGGGACATAAATTCCTTTATATCTGCTGGGATAACGAAGCCTATATGAATACAGGTATTCAGCGGTCGTCCTCGACCCCTTACGGCGCTTCGACAACGACGGCTCCGGCCGGTAAGCAAAGCATCGGGCAAATGACCTGGAAAAAGAACCTGCCGGCTATCGTGGCTGCCCATAACATACCCTATGTGGCGACAGCCTGCCCGAGTTATCCCTTTGATTTTATGGATAAAGTAGTCAAAGGCTCGAAGGTAGACGGTCCAGCTTACATTCACGTCTTCTCGGTATGTCCCACCGGATGGCGGTCGGCTCCGGAGATGTCTATCGAACTGGGACGCCTGGCTGTGCAGACCGGGGTATTCCCACTGTTTGAGATTGAAAACGGGAAATACAAGATAAATGTTAATACACCGAAGCGCAAGCCGGTCGCAGATTATCTCAAGATACAGGGGCGGTTCCGCCACCTGTCCGAGCAAGAGATAAAACTGATTCAGGACAGGGTGGATAAAGAATACGATGCCCTTGTTGAACGAGCCGAGAAAGACAAAGCGGCGTAGGCGTTAAATAAGTTCAAAGTTCAAATGTCAAATAAAATCCAAATACTGAAATGCCCAAACTACTTATTTAAGCTTTGAAATTTGAACTTTATTTGACATTTGGATTTTGTCATTTGAAACTTATTGCTACCGGGGTGTAGCGCAGTTGGTTTAGCGCGCAGCGTTTGGGACGCTGAGGTCGGTGGTTCAAATCCACTCACCCCGATTTGAGTAAATGGACAAGATATAGACTCAAAAGTATTGCTCCCCCTCCGCCCTGAGATTCTTCGTCCCGACAGGTCGGGACTCCAGAATGACAGACGTTGGCGGGATTCTTCGTCTGAAGCAAAGACAAAAGGGGCGCGAAGGAAGTCTAACCGGAATTACTGAGGCTCGGTCTCACTCTGGGGCATGGTCGCCTTATCAGCATCCGGCCAGAAATCCTTGAAGCTGATGGGGCGGCCCGCGGGAACGACCACGAACTCGTCATCCCATAGACCTTTAGCAATCTTTTCCATAAAAGCCGTAGAGCCGTGGATTTCCTCGTAGCGCAGGTTGAGGCGGTCGGCGCGGCGGCGGGCGGTTTCTCTGTACTCATCGAGGTTGGTCTCGCTGCTGGTATTGATGAAGGCCATCCTTTTGTAATGTTTGAGCCGATATTTCCCCGCATAGACAGCCTGCATCCGCTGGGCACGCTCTTCGCCATATCTCTCCACCATTAATTTATAGTGCGGCATTTTGGGAGGCTCAGCGCTATCATCTATCCGTCCCTCTATCCAGCCTTTGGAAAGAAACAGCGAACCCGGATTCTCATGCTGCTCTTTAAGATAAGCCTCCCGCGAGCCGAGAAATATAGCAATACAATCATCAGCCCTGGGTACGACGAGCGTAGCTGACCTGGATTGCAAGCCGAGAACGGCCTGGCCGCACAAGCCGTAGGCCAGCACGATAGTATCGAAATCCGAAGATTTGTCTATGGCTTCTTGTAGACTAGCCTTTAATTTTTCAGGAATGCGGTGCAAACCAAAATCGAGCGTTTCGCATTCTATCTCGGCCGGCAGCTTTGAGCGGAGCTCCTCGATGACAACTGCACAGGCCAGAATCTTTATTTTCCCGTTAAGCATACTTGTCTTTTAAGTTACCTTTCAACCTATCTTATTTGTACAGCATTTTTGTTAGGGTTGTCAAAGAATTGGCGACAAAACATACCGCTGGACGCTTTAGCTCTTATGCTTACCTTCTACCTGACCCTCCGCTTCCTCGTTGGTTAATAAGCCTCGTTGGAGGGCATAGCGCACCAGCTCGACCCGACTGTGCAGGTCTAGTTTCTCCATTACCCGAGTCTTGTATGTCTCTATCGTTTTCACGCTCAAGAAGAGACGGTCGGCCATCTGCTGGTTAGTATACCCCTGAGCAACCAGTTGCAGTACTTCACGCTCTCGCCGGCTGAGTTTTGCGTAGCTATCAGAGTCCACTTCCTTATCAAGAGAGCCGCTGTAGATTAGTTCTCTCACAAGGCTCTTGGTCAGAGAGGGATAAAGAAAAACTTGCCCGCTATCGACTACCCGGATAGCTGAAATAAGTTCGGTATCGGCCGCTTTTTTTGGAATATAGCCCAGCGCCCCCGCCGATAGCGTCTCGCGAAAATAGGCTTCGTCTTCGTGCATAGTAAGCACGAGAATGGCTACCGGCAAACCTTCGGCTTTGAGTTTGCGGATAACTTCGATACCACTGGGACCGGGCATACTGATATCCAGCAAAAGGACATCCGGCTTAAGCTCCAGCGCTTTGCTGATTGCCTCATCTCCGTTGCTGGCTTCGCCGATTACCTCCATATCGGTTTGGGCGTTGAGCAGCATTTTCACCCCTGCCCGCAGCACTGCATGATCATCGGCTATCAGAACCCTTATCTTCTTCACTTAGTTTCATCTCCTTTTAAAGGGACTTCGATAAAAACGGTGGTACCGGCACCCGGAGCGGATTCGATGGTGAGCACTCCGCCAATCAGGGAAGCCCGCTCCTGCATGCCGTAGAGGCCGAGCTTTCGTTCGGTTGTTTTTGAGGCGAGTACGCTCCGGACATCGAATCCTTTACCATTATCTTCGACGATAGCTACTATGGACGAGTTTCTGATTCCCATCAAGACGCTTACTTTTTTTGCCCCGGAGTGTTTTGTCACGTTGGTCAGCGCCTCCTGAATGATACGGTAAAGGGCGATTTCGACCTCGGGACGCAGCCTCTTTCCCTCAAAGCCGCTGGCCTGGAATTCCGCGTTCACCCCGAATTTTTCGGAGTACTCTCTGATGTACTGCTTGAGAGCCGCAATCAAACCCAAATCATCTATGGAGCTGGGACGTAGCTCGAGAGCCAGGTGGCGCACCTCATCTAAAGTTTCAGCCGAGAGCCGCTTTAACTCGGCGATGCCCTGCCGCATCTTTTCCGGGTCCTGGGTTTCAAGCACGCGGAAGCCTATCATCAGGGAGGTAATCGATTGCCCCACTTCATCGTGAAGCTCGCGGGCAATGCGTTTTCTCTCCTCTTCCTGCGTAGTAATGATTTTTGCCAGCAGGGCGCTGCGCTCTTCGTTCTGTTCGCGTAGCTGCCGGTCGCGTTCCTCCAGCTCTTTGGTTCGTTGCCTCACCCGTTGTTCCAACTCGCGGTTCCACTCGCCTATTTCATCCAGGGACCGCTTCAATTGGCGGCGCATCGTATCCAGGCTTTGGGCAAGTTCGCCAATCTCGTCTCGCCCGGTAACAGGGATAGAGGCTTCCAGGTTTCCCGAGCCGAACTGCTGGGCAGTAGCTGCCAGACGCCGTAACGGGGTGACAATCTGCCGGGTGACCAGTCCCATCAGGCCGGCAGCGAGCAGCACCACCAGGCCGGTCACTAAGAGAGGACGCCCCCCCATCCAGGGTAAGGCTAAAGTTGCCTCCTCCGGTTTGGACAGGATTACCCCCAGGCCAGCCTGGCTAAGCGGAGCAAAGGCAACCAGATGTTCCCTTCCCTCACCGTGGAAATGCTTTACTATCCCCGTCGCGCGCTGTTCAACCAATGGGCGGATAACTTCCCAGTGAAGACTGTATTGGGGGGTTTCGGAGTCGGAGCTAGCCAAGATAAGACCGGTGTTATCAACCAGCTCGAGGTCGTAGCCGCCGCTCAGGCGCTGCAGGAGAGCATTGAGCCGGCTGTCTCCAGGCAGCAAGGGTGTTTCGACACCCATTTGCCCGATGACATCTTCGGTCTCCAGAGCGACATTCCGTACCAGGGCCTGGCGCTCTTGGTACACCATCTCGACTGCTTGCGTGTTTGTTTGTAAAGATATCCAGGTAAGCAAGCTCATCAGGGCCACAAAAGCGACTCCGGCGTAAATGATGATTTTTGTCTGTAAGCCCATTCTTGTCAACCGAACTGCATTCGACATAATCTTTATCCGCTTTTATTCTAGCACAAAATGAAGCTAAGTTTCCTGCTAACCTCGCCCTCTGGTTCCACCCCTTCAGAGAAGAAGAGGATGAGTTTGTTTTTGAGAGGGCATTCACACTCTCTCCTGTTACTTGCGGGAAAGCTCGAAGCAGACCGTTGATAAAGTCCCCCTTTTTCGGCAACCCGCTCTCCCGCCCTCGCCGGTTCTTCAAAAAGCCCCATTATTCAGTTGTCAGTCGGATTTTCAGGCCATATTCTGCCCATTTTTCTTCTGGCTAGGCCGCCATAGCCCGTTCTAAAGGCGGTCTATCTGTAGTCTTCCACAGTAATCTCGCCATCCGTTTTATATTGGAGACAGTGGCCGCCAATAAGGTGTGTATCCTAGCTCGGGATAAGCCACGGTAGCGGCACCGCCTCATACCGCACCAGCGGGCAAGGTCGGCTACCTTGTGCTCTATCTTGTAGCGGTTACGGTAGGCTTCTTTCCCTTCTTCGCTTTCCATCCTCTCTTGCATCTGGTGATAATAAGAGTGGTAATGGCTGATGTGGACTGCACGACCATGAATCTTCGAGTTGCTGTTGAAGCACTTCGGTCTAAGCTCGCAGTCTGCACACTGGCAGCGAGAGAATTGAAAGACTATCCCGTGTCGCCGCTGGTCCTCCGTCATTACCAGGTCTCTCTTGCTGTGCGAAGTAACGCATCCGGCCGGACAGGTAACTGTCTCGGTTGCTTCATCATACCTGAAATCCTCGACTGTAAAGAGGTCGGCGCCTCTGATGTTTATTTTCTCCGCCAGGCTGATATAACCCGTTATCTTGCCCTCGTCCAGGCGCTCGAGGTTGGCCCCGGAGCCGTAGGCTTTGTCGCCGCTGATTTCATCGGGTACCAGAGAATGGGCTTCCTCCTGTTGCTTGAGGAGAGGTCTAAGCTGGCTGCCGTCATCTCTATTGGCAGGGGTTGTCTCAACGGAAGTAATGATTTCCGATTCTTCTTCGACGATGACATGTCCCTTGTAGCCTGCCCAGCGCTTGTGGTCCTTTTTACCCATGCGGGCGTCCGGGTCGACAGGGCTGACCAACCTGTCCTTAGCTTCATCCGCTCTATCCGCCACGGCTTTCTCCAGCAGTTCAAGGTCTTTCTGTAGTTCGGGGGTGACCCTGAGTTTCTTGTCCTTCAGTTCTCTGGCAACTCCATCCAGCAGACTTCTAGCTTCATCAATCTCTTTCTCCAAACCTTCTTCCATGCGGGTAAACCGGTCCTGCTTGACGACCTGTAAATCTTTAATGCCCAGTTTCTCCGCGAGCTTGGTATCCTGGTTTTCTACCGTCTTAAGTACGTTACGGCGACATAATTTGATAAGACCGCTCAGGCTGGTGATGGCCATATCCGCTACGACATGCGTGGAGTCAATAATCTGACGTTTGCCGTTGACCAATCCCTTGTCAATACATTGCCGGACGATATTCTCGAAGATTGAGCGGAACTTCTCTTCACCTAATCTCTGGGCTCTGAAGGTGCAGACGGTGGAATAGTCCGGCGGTTCTTCATCCACAGCAAGCCCGAGGAAGTACTTGTAGGCCAGGTTTATCCTGGCGTTTTCTTCGACCTGCCGGTCAGAGTCCCCGTAGATGTACTGTAGCAGGCATAGCCTCAGCATAAACTCGGGGTCTTCCGCCGGCCTGCCAAAGTCCGGGGTATATCTATCTTTGACTAAGTCATTTACGAATGAGAAGTCCACCACCGCGTTTATCTTCCTGAGCAGATGGTCCTGGGGGACAATCCGGTCATACAGGTAGCTGCCGTAGAATGAGGATTGGGGTATCTTGGGCTTGAGCATCTTCTCTGCCTCCGAGCGATTTTGACCTCATTGTAGCGTGAAAGCAGACGAAATGCTATCTCAAAGGGTTTGGCTACTTCCCTGTGAAATTGTCAGTGCGTCGCAGTTCTTTTTCCCCTCGCGGGATTACCACGCGGTACTTGATTCTTCTCAAGTCCGCATCTGTGAAAGTTTTGGAATAAATGATATTCCCTTCTCTATTCTTAGCTATTATGGGGTAGGGCGAATTGAAAGTCATTGTCTCAAACTTCAATTCCTCGCCGGGAATAGCGGTACCTATCAAAGTATCACCAAAAAATACCTGAAGTGCCTCATCTGCACCGTTGTGTACTCGAATAGTTATCGAAGGTTCGCAAGCCACGAAAGCAGAGGAAAGAGTCACCAATAAAATCAACGGGAGAAAGATATTAGTTATGGCACAAGAGGATTTCATGACGGTGTCCCCTTCAAACCATTATCGCGTTACTATCAAAAGCAATATCATTTCTTTGGGAAGTGGCGATTTGCATAATTATTAGCTCTTATTTCACTTGGCCGCCAATCGTGCGGCAAAAGCATTTCCCACATGTATGGCCCATACCAGTCTGCATACTTGTTATCCTCGAACCTGGCCTCAGCAAGATTGGCCCACAAAGCTTGTTCCGAGCGGTGATAAACCTCGTGGGCAACGTAATTGTCAAATACCTTAGCACTCTTAAATTCTTGGTCGGTGCGAAGCAAGATGGGGTCCGGATACAGAGACATGCCACCAGTTTTGAGTGTCTTCATGATTTCTAACGATTCACCTTGGCTGATAAGGCGCAACTGCACCGGTTCATCGAAACTTGGCAATCCTGGCATGTCAGTAAGGAAGCTTATCGTTTGTGTAGGCAGTTCGATATCAACGATATCGAACTGTATGTCGGAATCTATCATGTACTGTGTGTACTTCTGCTGTTGCTGTCTGAGTTCTTCCCACTTGGCAATGTCCTCAAAATAATCCATGACCATAGCTTCCATGAGCGAACCCGCTGCATAGTCCATGCCATACTCGGCCATCGCCTCAAGCATTGCCAGAACCTCAAGTTCATTTTCAAATTCTACCCATAGCCCCGTCGGGTCAACATATCTTAGAGGATTGTTGAAGACATAGGAGTATCGATTCATAGATTGGGGATTGGCCTGATTCTGTACCACCGTATCCGCGCTGATGAACCTCCCAATCGTTGGGTCGTAGTACCTTGCCCCGTAGTAATAGAGACCGGTGCTCTCCAATCTCTGCCACGTAAAGAGCTTGTCCGTAGGCATTGTACCCTGACTTTCTAAACGGTCTCCGAAGGGGCTGAAGCCCCTTCGAAAAGAGTATTTCCACCCTTCCCTTGTCAAAGGAAGGGGGATTAAGGGGAATGGATTCACTATAACAGCACGTATTGCGTCAAAAGTAACTGTTACCGAAGCCCACCCTTTTGCGCATTTACTTCAGCGGAGAATTCCTATACAATACAGCTAATGCGGGAGTAACTCAGTTGGTAGAGTTCCTGCCCTCCAAGCAGGTTGTCGCGGGTTCGAGCCCCGTCTCCCGCTCCACAAAACTAATTAAGGTCTAGTGTCCTGAGTTATTAAGCCATTACATAAGTTTTTTCCGTCTCACCCTCACCCTAACCCTCTCCCCTCAAGGGAGAGGGAACTGGAAAAAGGAAGGCTATTTTTGTAAAAGATTTCTGACTCAGGACACTAGCCTGGCTGCATTTATCTTACGGTGAGCCGACCGCGCTGTGGAACGTTTCCACGTTGTCTCCTACTTCTCTTTCTGCTATCATTAGCCAATTATGAGGTTCTTGCTATCAGAATTTCACCTGGTGGTCAGAAGAAGCCTGGCTAACTGGCGACTCCTCTCAACTGTGATAGTCGGCGTACTGATTACCGTGGCCTTTTTGTCCAGCACCCCATTCTACGCCAACGCCATAAATGACCTCGGTCTGAGCCACTCCCTGCGGGAAAACGAAATCGAAATGCTCGATATTCAGGTCCACGCACCTAACTATACCGTCAGCTACGATAACTACCGCGATGCCGAGGGAATCATCAGTCAACAGATATCGCGTAATATCAGGCCGATTGTCCGTCAGGAGGAGAGATGGATTCAGAGCCAGTCCTATTTTGCCGGTTGGGCTGACCGTCCCGTTCCCGCCGGCGCCGACCGGCCCGAGGGCTATTTTCATGTTTTCACCAACCTTGATAAGCACGTCAATATATTGAATGGAAAACTAGCCGCCCCTCCCCCTGCCGGTCTCACCGCAGCAGATATCGAACGGCCGGATTTTGCCATCGAAGCTATGATTGGCAGCCAAACGGCAAAGAAATTCGATGTCGGTGTCGGCGACCGCCTGGTCTTCATCGTCGGCTCCGGCGAAACTGAAAAACGGATGAATATCGAGCTTACCGCTATTATCGAGCCTACCGACCCTGAAGAGGAGTTTTGGTTTCTCAAGAATGATGTCTTTACAGTAGACGGGCTGAAAGCGCCGCTTTTTATCCCCGAGCAGACCCTTTTTGAAGCAGTAAATCTTTACTCCCCGTCTACCAGGGCTAATTTCAACTGGTTTTATTTTGTCGACCTGAACAAGATTAACACCGAAAACGCCGGCATCATCAAGGATGCGGTCGAGCGTATGGACCGCCAGTTGCTGGCAAGCCTGCCCCGAGTGGCTACGTTCACTACCCTCGATGTGATTATCAAAGAGTACCAGAGCAAGCTGATGTTTACCCGCATACCTCTCTTCCTGATTGTTTCCCAGATTGTCGCCATTATCCTCTACTATCTGGTTACGGTCTCGAATATGCTTATCGAGCGCCAGGCCGGTGAGATTGCCCTTTTCCGGAGCCGGGGCGCCAGCACCTGGCAAATCATCGGCATTTATTTCGGCGAAGGTCTGCTGATAACCGGAATCGGCGCTATTATCGGTCCTTTTCTTGGGGCCTTTATCTTCAGCTTGCTTGGTATGACCGCTGCATTTAAACCCCTTACCGGAGGTGGGCTGATGCCGGTCAGGTTCTCGGATTCGGTACTGGTGCTGACGGCAATAGCTGCCGGACTCTGCCTATTCACTCTTCTGGTGCCGGCGATTCAGGCGGCCCGCCGCGGTGTCGTTCACCAGAGACAGCAGGCGGCCCGGCCCGGATTCAAGCCTGTCTGGCAGCGGTTTTATCTCGATATCGTGCTCCTTATCTTCGGCGGCGTGCTCTACTGGGAGTTGCGGGAACGCGGTTCCCTGCTGACCCTGAATGTCTTCGGGGGCATGGGTATGGACCCGGTGCTGCTGATAACGCCGATGCTCCTGCTCATGGCGGTAGCCATCATCTTTCTCCGTTTGTTTCCCATAATCATCGGACTCGCGACCAGGTTCAGCCGCTATGTCAGCAACGCCCCGATGGCGCTCGGACTCTGGTACATGGCCAGAAACCCCGTTCATTACGGCCGTCTGATTCTCCTGCTGGTTATGGCGGCAAGCGTCGGCGTTTTTTCCGCTACTTTCTTGGGTACTCTGGAGCGGAGCTATAACGAGCGAGCCTATTATCTTGTCGGCAGCGATGTTCGCCTGCAGCGATTCTTTGACTGGAATACCCCGAAAGGCACGGTACAGCAGCGTTACTCGACTGTCCCGGGAGTGGAGAATGTTAGCCCGGCTTACCGGGGTGACGGAGTAGTCGGCACCCTTTTCACCCAGACAGATTTGAAGGTGCTGGCAATAGACCCTACCACTCTTAATGACATCGCCTGGTATCGCGATGACTTTTCCAGCCAGCCTTTGTCCGGGGTAATGAATACCTTGATTAAGGATGCTCCAATCCAGCAGGGGCTGAAGTTGCCTGAAGGCACGAAAGCAATCGGTCTCTGGGCTTACCCTGAGGCAGGAAATCTTAGGACAACTGTATATGTCAGCCTTACGGATAGCCAGGGCCGGCACATCGATTTCAATCTTGGCTCGACGGCAAACCAGACCTGGCGCTACCTGGAAGCCGACCTCACCACTTTCTGGAACCAGAGCTTACCGCCCTACCCGCTTTACCTCGACGTCATTTATGTCAGACCTCAAAGTGGCGGAGGATTCGGCAGTGTTCAGGGTATCTCTTTCGATGACCTCCAAGTGCAAGTCGGTGACTCGACAGTAGTAATAGATGATTTTGAGAGTGTGAGCCGGTGGACGGTCGCCACCGATGAGTCATCCGGCTCCTTCTCAGGACAAGGAACTCCTCAGTTCAGATTCGTTACCAACCGACAAATAGTCCATAGCGGTGACAACTCCGCCCGGTTAAGCTGGGGCATCCGCCGCGGCACAATTACCCCGGGCGTTTATGCCGACAAAGACACCAGACCGTTGTCAGCAATTGCCAGTCGCTCGTTTCTGGAAAACGCCCAGCTTACTGTCGGCGGCTTTGCCCAGGTGCGGATATCGGGACAAAATGTGCCGCTGTTTATTGAGGACGCCATCGATTACTTCCCCACCCTCGACCCGGCTGAAAGGGGCTTCCTGATTGTCAATCTCGACCGGTTGGCCGCTTTACGGAACCTGGACTCGATAATTTTTTTCTACCCTAACGAGGTCTGGCTTTCCCTCGGCGGAGATGAACGGCAGCGGGCGGACGCTATAGAAATCTTGAAATCGCCAGGCTATCGAGCCTATGAGGTCTACGACACGGAGGAGCTAATAAGCAATCTGAAAACCGACCCTCTGGCAGGCGCCGGCTGGAGCGGTGTGCTGATGATTAGTTTTCTCGGCGTGATTCTGGTTAGCAGCCTGGGCTTCGTACTTTACAATTATCTTTCTGCCCAGCAACGCCAGCTAGATTTCGCCATCCTCAGGACGCTCGGTTTCTCGCTTCGACAGATAATCGGCCTGGTCTGTTTCGAGCAGCTTTTCATCATCATCTTCGGGCTGGGATTGGGTACCGTCATCGGGGTAAGGCTGAGTGACATCATGATGCCCTTCCTCCAGCTTACCGAGAAGGGGGAGCGGGTCCTGCCTCCTTTTATCCTGACTATTGACTGGGGCATCATCGGTATTGCCTATGTCATTATGGCACTGGCATTTGTCATTACCATTTCCCTGGTCATTCTGTTCTTCTCTCGTGTAGCTATCTATCGAACCTTAAGGATGGGCGACAGATGATGTTGCTCGAAGCATTTCCGGAGGCATGGAATGGCTGGCTCCCGGCAGGATAACTACATTATCTGCGAAGACCTGTTCAAAATCTACAAGGTGGCCGACCTCGAAGTGGTCGCCCTGCGTGGACTCGACCTCCGCGTAAAAAAAGGTGAAATGATGGCCATTGTCGGCGCCAGCGGCAGCGGCAAGACGACTCTGCTGAACATCCTGGGCGGGCTGGATAGTCCCACGGCAGGAAACGTCGTAGTGGGCAAGAGCAACCTGCTGAAGATAACGGCAGCCGACCTAGTGAGATACCGCCGCGAGGACGTGGGCTTCGTCTGGCAGCAGGCGGGCAGAAACCTGGTCCCTTATCTTACCGCCGCACAAAATGTGGAGCTACCCCTCATCCTGCTGGGGTGGTCACAGAAGGACCGCAAAGAGCAGGCGGAAGAGATGCTCGAGGCAGTGGGACTGTCACACCGCAAGCAGCACCTGCCTGACAGGCTCTCCGGTGGTGAGCAGCAGCGAGTTGCCATCGCTGTCGCCCTGGCCAACAATCCGCCGTTACTACTGGCCGACGAGCCGACCGGCGAGCTGGACAGCCATTCGGCCGCCGATGTCCTCGACGTTTTCCAGTCTCTCAACCACGCCTACGGGATTACCGTGGTTATCGTTACCCATGATATTTCAGTAACCCACAAAGTGCAGCGGGTAGTTACGATTCGGGATGGCCGTACCAGCCTGGAATCTCTGCGCAGCAACGGGCCGGCGACCACGTTACATGACCCGCAGCACACTTATGACGAGTTTACCGTCCTGGATGGCGCCGGACGCCTCCAGATTCCCCGGGAATATATGGACAAATTGAAACTAAAGGGACGTGTGAAGGTGACACTGGAGAAAGACCACCTTTCTATCTGGCCGGAAAAGGGCAGCCCGGGATATATCGAAAAATGAAAGAGGCATTGGTAGCGGCTCGCCATCTGGAGAGAGTCTTCGACCTCGGCTCCGAGCGTGTTCGAGCCGTGCATGATGTCGACCTGGAATTAAATTCCGGCTGGCTGCTGGCGATTTCCGGACGTTCCGGGTCGGGAAAGACTACTTTGCTCAACCTGCTGGGCGGACTGGATACTCCCTCTTCCGGAACCGTCTCCTTTCAGGGGCAGGAGCTATCGAAACTTTCTGAATCTGAGCTAAACCAACTGCGTCGCCATCGCATTGGCTTTGTCTTCCAG
The DNA here is from genome assembly GCA_016190895.1 of Chloroflexota bacterium. Classification (GTDB taxonomy): domain Bacteria; phylum Chloroflexota; class Dehalococcoidia; order Dehalococcoidales; family UBA2162; genus JACPPR01. The sequence goes on from JACPPR010000062.1 coordinate 20,791, forward strand.
TCCTTCGGCCTGTTACCGCTGCTTTCGGCCTTTGAAAATATCGAAATTGCCTTGCGCATCGGCGAGTGGAAACGCGGCGAGCGCGAGAGCCGGGTCGAAGAGTGCCTGGCGCTGGTGGGATTAGCTGCCCGCGCCCACCACCGTCCTTACGAGCTTTCCGGCGGAGAAATGCAGCGGGTCGCCATCGCCCGGGCTATCGCCCCCCACCCTTCGCTTATTCTCGCCGATGAGCCAACCGGCGAGCTGGACCTGGCCACCGGTACTGAAATCTTCAACCTTCTCAAACAAATCACCAGAAAAGAAGGCGTGGGCATCATCGTCGCTACTCACGACATAGCTATGGCCAAGATTGCCGATGAAACCCGCCAGATTAGCGACGGTACTTTTGTCAGTTGACCGTGAAGCCTGGCCGTTCTGTGGCAACTGCCGGCTGGCTGAAACAAAAATGGGTGATGCGCCAGAATTACCTGACACATACCCCCGATGGTGCGCACCCGCGACTATTGTTCTGGCTCGGGTTCGAGAGAAAACGAGGCAGATGCAAGCGCTTTGGTTAAAAGATAGGCTTCCTGGAGCGCTATCGTCGGGCAGAGAGCAAAGCATTCTTTGCAGTCCCAGCATTCCTTGAGGGCTATCTCCGGAATGAACATTATCTCGCGTCTGGTTCCCCGGTCGACAAATGTGACGGCATTCTTCTTGGCTACTTCGTCACAGTATCTGACGCACAAGCCGCAAAGAATGCAAAATGAAGGTTCTTTCTCGAAGCGGTCTGCATCGGCTCCATACTCACGGGCTAACTCCTGCAATGGTACGGACTCCGGAGCGTGAGCCAGCATCAGTTCAAGAAGCATTTTGCGAATCTTATCTATCCTCTCGGACCTCGTTCTTACCACCAGGTTAGGGGCGACGGGGCGGGAGCAGGCAGTATCGAGACTTACCCTGCCCCTGGCTTCTATTTCCACCATACAGATTCGGCAGGCGGTGTAGGGTTTCAGCTTTTCAAAATAACAGAGTGTCGGGATATATATTCCGGCCTTTCGTGCCGCTTCGAGAACAGTCATCCCTGCCTCGGCTTTGACCTGCTTGTTATCGATAGTGAGGATAATTTCGCTCATTGTTGTTCGCCTCTCTAGTGTTTTGAGTTATTAAACCATTACTAAGTTTTTTCGTCTCACCCTAACCCTCTCCCGTCGAGGGAGAGGGAACTGGAAGACTAGTGTGATGCTGTGGCTAATATTTTGCAGACACCCGAAGGGCAGCGCTTCTCCTTGATATGGACTTCAAGCTCATCGCGGAAATGCTTGATAGCACTGCGCGCCGGGTTAGAGGCAGTTTGCCCCAGAGGACATAGCGCCGCTACTCTCTGGACTTCAGATATCGCTTCCAGGAGTTCGATGTCGCCCTCTTTCCCGCCTCCATCATTAATACGATTGACAATCTTGAGCATCTGCCTGATGCCATCGCGACAGGGGGTGCACTTGCCACAGGACTCATTAGACAGGAAGGTGAGGAAATATTTGACCATATCCACCATACACGTTTTCTCATCGATGACGACCAGACTGGGGCCCAGCGAGCCGCCAGCCTTGCTTATCTCATCGAAATCCACAGGCAGGTCGAGCAGACTCTCCGGGAGGAACGCGCCCAGCGGCCCGCCAACCAGGACTGCTTTGAAGTTATTATCTTCCCGGATGCCGCCACCGATATCGAAGATGACTTGTCTCAAGGTCATTCCCATCGGCACTTCGACCAAGCCGCTATTGTTGACCGTACCTACCAGAGAGAAAACCCTGGTTCCCTTGCTGCTTGCCGTGCCGATGCCGGCATACCAATCGGCGCCCTTATTAACAATCAGGGGCACACTAGCCCAGGTCTGCAGATTGTTGACACAGGTCGGTTTGTTCCACAACCCCCTCTCCGTGGCGTGGTCATACCTCACTGTAGGCTCGCCCACCCGGCCTTCGATTGCCGCCATCAAGGCTGACATTTCGCCGCAGACATAGCCTCCGGCATCGATATTAATCTTGATGTTGAGGTCGAGGCCGGAACCAAGGATATTCTTGCCGAGAAGCCCGTATTCTTCAGCTTGTTTGATAGCTATGGCAGTGTTTTCTACAGTCAGAGGGAATTCATCACCGACAAAGATGTAGCCTTCATTGGCCCCCATAGCGTAAGCGCCTATAATCATTCCTTCCAGGATATTATGAGGATTCGCCTCCATCATCCTTCTATCGGCAAAGGCGCCGGGGTCGCCCTCGTGACAATTGCAGATAACATACTTGGTATCACCCACGGCTACCCTGACAGCGTCCCACTTAATACTGGCAGGGAAGCCGGCACCGCTTCGCCCCCGCAGGTTAGATTTCTTGATTTCCGCAACTACCTGCTCCGGCGTCATAGTTTGCAAGACTTTGACCAAGGCGGAATAGCCGCCCACAGCCAGATAATCTTCGATGCTCTTGGGGTCGAGCTTGCCATTATCGCCGATGGTAAGCCGCATCTGGCCTTTGTAAAACGGTATTTCGGACTCGTGGATGGCTTTTTCGCCGGTCTTCGGGTCGGTATAAACCAGGCGGTCGATGACCTTCTTGCCGACTACGGTTTCAGAGATGATGTCAGAGGCGTCCTCAGGAGTCACCTGGACGTAGCAGATTTCCTCGGGATAGATAACCACGATAGGCCCTGCTTCGCAAAAGCCGGGGCAGCCGGTTTCTCTAATATTGACCTTCGCTTGTAAGGTTCGCTTCTTGATTTCTGCCTTGAAGGCGTCGATAATGCTCCGGTTACCGAGGGCGTGACAGCCGGTCCCGCCGCATACCGCGATGCAGGGCTTGCTGTTATCTCTTTTGGACAGGATATTCTGACGCCGTTCTTCTAATTCGGCGGGCGAGCTTATTCTTGGCATAGTTTTCTCCCACTCACAGGTTTTTCAACACGTCCTCTGCCTTGACCGGCGATACCTTGCTGTGATACTTGCCGTCGACCACCATCACCGGGCCCGAAGAGCAGCAACCGAGGCAGTTAACGACTTCCAGGCTGACTTTCAAATCGGAATTCGTTTCACCGGCCTTGACCCCGGTGATGTCCTGGACCTTATCGAGCAGACGGGGGGCGCCGCGAACATGGCAGCCGGTGCCATTACAGACGTGAATTTCGTGAAGTCCTTCAGGGACGACTCTGAAGGATTTATAGAAGGTTGCCACATGCTGCACCCGGCTCAAAGGCACGTTCAATTTCTTACTGACTTTCTCTAATACTTCTTTGGGAAGCCAATCATTTTCGTGCTGAATCTCCAGCAATACTTGTATCAGGGAACTGGCATCGCCCGCGTGCCTGTCTATAATCCGGTCTATTTTAGCGTTGTCCATAGCCGTTTCCCACCCCTCTTTTGCCTAACTCAATACTTGCTCTTTGACATCCGCGAGAACAAAGCGCTTTTGCGCTTCATCGAACCTGACTATGCCTTGCCTGGCCGAGTGGTTCAGGTAGCTCGATGCCTCGGATGGGCTTATGGCCAGAGCTTCAGAAACTTCTTCAACAGACATTGGTTTTTCCCGCAGGAGCAACATGATTTCTTCCGTTCTCAGTTTATCTGCAATCAAATCACGGAATAGTTTCTTGAACTCATCGCCCGCGAAATACCTGTCATATTCTTCTGTCGTCTCGAAGCGGACTCTCAGTCTCTTTCTCTCCAGGATTTTAATGTAGGGAACCAAACGTGTCACTGCCTCAAGCTTGAGTTTCAACCTGTTAGCATCTATGCCTTCGCCGACTCCAAGAGGGCCTAGCTCTTTTATTTGCCCGGTGAGGTCAATCATCACCTGGGCAAAACGGTTTCCCTCGGACGCAGATACCCATTCCAGCCTTAATCTCTTGGGGTTTACCCCAACCTGCTCGAGCAGTTTCTTGGTGAGGTGCATGACGCTTAGTGCGTAGTAGTTTCCCTGCGTAATATAGTGGCAATCGCCGAGGTGACAGCCACCCATGAACACCCCGTCCACTCCGTTTGAAAAGGACCTGAGAATGAATGCCGGGTCGACCCTGCCGGAGCAGGGCACCCTTATCACCCTGATATTGGGGGGATATTGATACCGGGAAACACCAGCCAGGTCCGCCCCGGCGTAGCAACACCAGTTACACAGGAAGCCTATTATCTTCGGTTCAAAATCACGCCTAGCAACCATTTTTGACTCACTCTTTCCTTCGACATAGTTTACACTGAGCGAAGCGAATGTGCTCAGGACAAGTCTTAATTAGCGAGTTTCTACCAACTCCGGAGCCTTCGCCGGCGCTTTCACCGCCGCATCGATTTGGGCAAAGATTTCATCATCGGTAAAATGTTTCAAGGCAATAGCCTGTGTCGGGCACTTGGCATTACACAGGCCGCATCCCTTGCAGAGAACCGGGTTAACCACGGCTTTCTTGCCTTTTTCTTTCTTTTGAAGCTGAACGGCGCCGTATTTGCAAACCGCTTCGCACGCTCCGCACCCGATGCACTCGCTCTCTTTAACTTCGCAGATAGAACCCTGGGCGATGACCGACTTATTTGAAAGTATCTCGGCAGCCCGGGCGGCGGCAGCCAAAGCCTGGCTGACCGTCTCCGAGATATGCTTGGGATAGTGAGCTATTCCGCACAGGAAAACGCCGTCCCCGGCGGTATCGACAGGTCTCAATTTAACATGAGCTTCTTGCAAGAAACCATCCGGATTCAAAGGCACTTTGAAGAGCCGTGATACTTCTTTGCTCGATGCCGAGGGGATGACGGCAGCCGCCAGAGCCAGTAAATCCGCATCCAGGGCAATCTTTTTACCCATAATGTCATCGGTGGCGGTGACCCGCAGAATACGCTTGCCGCCTTCTTCGACGACTTCCACCTGGGGCTTATCATCCGGCTCGTAGCGGATAAACTTCACTTCCTTATCCGCCGCCTCACGGTAATAATCTTCTCTGAACCCGTAGGTCCTCATATCCCGGTAGATGATGTAGACATCGGTCTGGGGGTTGATTTCTTTTAGCTTCAGGGCATTCTTGACCGCCTGGCTGCAGCACACGCGCGCGCAGTAATTTCTATCTTTTTGCCGGCAGCCGACGCACTGAATCATGACCACGCTCTGAGCGTTCGTTACCTTCTGTTCTTTTTTGGCAATTCGCTCCTCCAGCTCGAGCAGGGTCAACACCCTGTCATCCTGCCCGTAGAGGTACTCGGTGGGCTTATATTCGCTGGCGCCGGTAGCGATGATGCTGATGCCATGTTGAATCTCCCTGACCATTTCTCCGGTCTTCACTTTGGTGGTGAAATTGCCCACATATCCGGAAGTCTCGGTGATGGTGGAATCAGTCATTTTGTGAATCAAGGGATTCTTGTAAACTTTACTGGCGATATCAGCCAGATACGCCTGAACGTCCATCCCTTCCAGCGTATACCGAAGCCTTCGGGCTATCCCGCCAAGCTCGCTGTCTTTTTCGACAAGGAAAACTTCGAATCCCTGATTGGCCAGGCTGAGGGCGCTGGTCATACCGGCCAGACCGCCCCCGACCACTAATCCTCTCTTATCGACCGGCAGCTCGAACTCCTCCAGAGGCTCTAACCGGCTAGCCCGGGCTACCGACATCCGGACAATATCCTTTGCCTTTTCGGTGGCGTCTTCATGCTCTGTGGAATGGACCCAGGAGCAATGCTCCCTGATATTAGCCATATCGAAGAAGTACTGGTTAATGCCGCCCTCACGGAGCGTCTCCCGGAATGTCGGCTCGTGCGTTCTGGGAGTGCAAGCGGCAACAACCACACGGTTGAGTCCCTTTTCCCTGATATGGTCGGCTATCTGCTGGGCATTTTCAGTAGAGCAGGCAAAGAGGCTTTGTTGAGCGTGAACAACGCCCGGTAAGGTAGAGGCATATTCGACTACCGCCGGAACATCCACCACCCTGCCGATGTTGGCGCCGCAGGCGCACACAAACACCCCTATCTTAAGCTCTTCTCCAGAGACGTCCCTCTCCAGGGGATATGCCTTTTTCCTGGCCAGCTTGCCCCGCCGGCGCGCCAGTAGTTGACCGACAAGGGCGCCGGCGCCGCTAGCTGTCATCACCGATTCGGGAATGTCTACGGGACCCTGGAAGGCGCCGCTGACAAAAACGCCCGGCCGGGAGGTCTCGATAGAGTTAACCGGACCGGTCTGGCAGAAACTATGCGAGTTGAGTTCGATGCCGAACTTCTCAGCCAGCTCATCGACATTTTCAGGCGGGTTCAGCCCGACGGACAAGACCACCATATCGAACTCTTCTTCCTTCACTCCATCATCGGTGGTCGAGTATTTGATGGTAACATTCTTGCTTTTCGGTAGCTCTTTGCCTACCGATACGTAGCTTCTGATAAAACGGACCCCGGGCAGGCTTTCCGTCCTCTGGTAAAAGCGCTCGAAGTCCTTACCGAAAGACCGAATATCGTTATGGAAGACAGCCGCCTCGATATCGGTGTCATGGTCTTTAGCCAGAATCACCTGCTTCTGGGTATAGGTGCAGCAGACGGCCGAGCAATAGCTATTGCCGCCCGGGATAACCTGTCTGGAGCCGACGCACTGAATCCAGGCAATTTTCTTGGGATGTTTGCCGTCGGAAGGTCGCTTTATCTCGCCTTCGTGAGGGCCTGTCGAGCACAGCATCCGCTCGAAGTCCAGACTGGTTATTACGTTTTCGAATTTGCCGTAGCCATAATCATTCCTCAGCCCAGGATCGAATACCTGATAGCCAGGAGCCAGGACTATCGCCCCAACTTCTATCTCTATTTTCTCCGGTTTTTGATAGAGGTCGATGGCATTTTTCTCGCAGACTCCCACGCAAATCTGGCATTTTTTATTCTGCAGGAAGAGGCATTTGTCAGGTTCGATATAAGACTTAAGCGGAGTCGCCTGCGGAAAATAGACATGGATGCATTTGCTATTGGATAATTCCTGATTGTACTTATCGGGGACTCTGACCGGGCAGTACTCGGCACAAACGCCGCAGCCCGTGCATTTGTTCTCCAGAATGTATCGCGGCTTATTAATCAGGGTAACCTTGAAGTCTCCGGCCTCGCCTTCGACACGCTCGACTTCGGTAAGGGTCATTATCTCGATATTGGGATGACGGCTGGCTTCATTGAATTTGGGAGACTCGATACACATCGAGCAGTCATTGGTAGGGAAGGTCTTATCGAGCTGAGCCATCTTGCCGCCAAGAGCCGGCGATTTTTCAATCAGATAAACCTTAAATCCCATATTGGCCATATCGAGCGAAGCCTGAATGCCGCTGATGCCTCCGCCGACTACCATCACATCCCCGATGTTACTCTTCACGGGATTATTACTCTGCTCTTTGATTGGTTCCTTTGCCATCTTATCCGTCCTTACCAGTCGAGTATCCTTCAGACGCCCGGCCCAGCCGCTCCGGGTGGGAATACACCATCAGGCGACTGCCACGGGCGTAGCCAACCAGGGTAATACCTAACTCACGACCTAGCGAAACAGCCTTTGCCGTAGGTGAGGTGCGTGAAACAACTACCGGGACCCCCATCTTGGCCGCCTTACGCACCATCTCGGAGGAAAGTCGTCCCGTGCTCAACAGTATGCCGTCTTTAGTCTTTAGTCCTCGCAACAGGCATTCGCCCAGTATCTTGTCCAGAGTGTTGTGTCGCCCGATATCCTCAGCCACTACCATCAGTTTCTTAGAATCGGCCAGCGCCGAAGCATGCACGCCGCCGCTCAGCCGGTATAGCTCCTCCTGGTCTTGAAGCTGCTTCATCAGGGATAACACTTCTGTCGGTGTAACGACGAAAGCCGAGTCCACTTTCTGTCCCTGAGCGGTGAAAGTAGCGCCCCCGCCGCAGCCGGAGGTCAATGTGCGCCGGGTCGGCGCCTTGTATTCTGCGTTGTTCAGCTTGACATCAGCCAGTGAGTCATCTTCGCAGACCCGCATCGTGGCCACATCCTTCATACCGGTGATAATGCCCTCGGCGTAGAGGAAGCCGAGGACAAGCGGGGTCAGCCTGGTCGGAGTACACAGGATGGTAACCAGTTCCTGGCCGTTGATATAAATGGTCAGCTCCATCTCGCCGGGCACGTGCGCCGTGCCCCTGACCCACCCTTCATCAGAAAAGCGGTCGACTGTAATCTCCGGCGCCATACCGTTCATCTCCAGTTCACCAATCGCTTGCTCTTGTTCGCTTTCTCCATAGTTAACCTCTCTGAAGCGGTTAGGGCAACGCCTCCTGGATAATTTCCGTGATGTCCTTAATTTCGATAGCTTCACTATTTTGCCCGGTCAACCGGCTATCCTCGAAGTTGACGATGCAATACGGGCAGCCAGTCACCAGCGTCTCAGCCCCGGCTTCCTTGGCCTGGTCTAATCTGAGGTTCGAGAACCGTTCGTTCTTGGGCGTATCCATCCAGATTCTGCCACCGCCCCCGCCGCAGCAGAGACTATCTTTGAGCGAATCAGCCATCTCAACCAGTTTCAGACCGGGCACCTTCTTTAAGGCTTCCCGAGGTTCGTCATAGACGCCATTATGCCGCCCCAGGTAGCAAGGGTCGTGATAGGTGACTTTCTTGGCGTACTCTTTGGTCGGCTTAATCTTTCCTTTATCGATAAGCTCGAAGAGATACTGGGAGATATGGACTACCTCGAAATCTACTTTAAATTCGGTATACTCGTTCTTGAAGGTGTGGTAGCAGTGAGGGGAAGAAACCAGGATTTTCTTCACACCTTTTTCGATAAAAGTCTTGATGTTTTCCCTGGCCAGGCGTTTGAATAAAGCCTCATCGCCCGTCTTGCGGATGCTTTCGCCGCAGCAATTCTGCTCGGCGCCCAGTATCCCGAAACCTATGCCTGCCTTGTTAAGGATACCGGCTGTAGCCACGGCCACTTTCTTTAACCTGGCGTCATAGGCGGTATAGCAGCAGGGGAAATACAGAATTTCCATAGTTTCGGTAAAGGGTTTTACCCCCAGCCCCTCCGCCCAGGCTGTCCTGTTCTTTCGAGGTTCGCCCAAGGGGTTGCCTTCAGAACCGAGACTGGCGCTCACTGTGTGGATAGGAGCCGGAGAAATGCCGGCGTCCGAGGCAATTCTGCGCAAAGAGACCCCGACTTCAATCTGCTTGACGCCTCGGGGGCACTTCGTAGGGCAGTTATTGCAGGTGGTGCAGCGCCATATCTCTTCACCGTCTATCTCCGGCAAACCGAAGTTAGCCTGGCGGATTATGTTACGGATACTGAATTTTCTGACCCGGTTCCAGGGGCAGACGGTATCGCATAATCCGCACTGGTAGCAGTATTTGAAGGCTTCTCCACCAGCTTCTTTTATGATTCCTATTGCTTCTTTATCGGGGGCTACAATTTCCATTTTTGCCTAATCCTTTTAGCTCTCCTGAGCTATTTAGCCATTTTGTATCTGGCTAAGCGTCTCTTGTACCTTCTTCAAGCCGTGTTTTCTGACCAGCGTCTCTAAGGCTATCTCCGTCTCTTCAGGCTTCTCCTCTTCAGGTTCTTCCTCGACATCTCTTTCTTCGTAAGTGAGACAGCCAGGCTCGCAGACCTGAACGCACATCGGCTTCTCCAGCGGCGGCACGCTTTCACACATATCGCATTTTAGAGGCAGATTGGAATCAGGCTCCTTGAAAATATCCCGGGAGGGGCAGGATGCCCCGCAGAAGGTGCACAGGGTGTATTCCTTGCCGCTGATGGTGTGGACTTGTCTGCCGTTGCATTGGGCTGGAGTGTAGTCACTGGCATATACCGGCACGTACTCATTTGCCAGTTCGTTGCGGAACACTCGAATCCGCGACCTGGCCGGATTAACAATGCTGCATTTCGGTATGGCGTGAAATGCGGAGCATGCCATCTCACAGGCCCGGCAGCCGGTGCATTTATCAGTATTGACCTTGATTACCTTATCTTTTTTCATCTGTGACCCGCCCTTCGTTCATCACTACCCTCTCTCCCTTGAGGGGAGAGGGCTGGGGTGAGGGTGACTTTTTAGATGTACCCCTCACCTTAATTCCTGAATCAAGTTCAGGACAGGCTCTCTCCCGCAATGGGAGAGGAAATATGCACTATCCTTTTGCTGCTCCGGCCGAGACCGTTTGAGCCGGGGCGACCTCGCCATCGGTCAGAATGCCCCTCTTTTCAAAGTCTTTTCTGACGTAATCCAGACCGAGCTTGTCCAGAGTCTCCGCCGTGGGAATGCCTTCTTCGTTCCATCCCCTGTAGGCGTAGTAATCGCTGAGCAGCTTCTGTTCCCATTCTTCGTTTCTAGGCTTGCCATCCACGCCTACTGCCCAGTGGTCTTCCGGCGGCCTCTCGTCCTTTCTCCTCATGCCTCTCCTTACGTTGAGAGCCCTGACGAGATTCCGGTTCCTTTGCCCGATTTCCCAGAGCTTGGCTTCATCAAGCCCAATTCCGGTCGCCAGAGAGATTATCTCCGGTTCATTGTGAATGTGATAGGCGACCTTGCCGCCGAACTGGCCCCTGAAGGATGAGAGGAAGGCGCACAGCCCGGTGGCGTCGTCTATATAATGCATCATCTCATCCCATTCGGTAATGGCGCAAGCAGCTTCATTGGATAGCAGCTCGCGTTTCTTCCATTCCAGGAAAATCTTCTTGAATTTTTCGTCGGGAACGGCAGTCCATTCTTTCACAAAGGCCTCTCTTTCCTCCACGGTGGGGAATGGGTCCTGCGGGAAGGAGCCTTCGATTTGGGTAATTGCCATCTTCTCTCCGGTGGCTATCATCAGGAAATACCGGGGGTTCACTTTGCCCAGCTTGATGGGAAGCTGTTCGAATTTCTTGGTGGTATTGTGGTCGAATTTCTCAGCGCCCTTGCCAATCTGGCGGGCGGCTGCGTAAACGCCATTAGCTAATATGTCGCCGATGCCTTCCCGGCGAACTATCTTATCGAGCAGATAATGAAACCTGCCCCTGATGTCGGACGGCATTCCCGGGAAGTCTTTATCGGTCAAGATGCCGGCTTCGAGAAGCTCAAGGGCGAAGGCGATAATCTGAGGAGTTGAGTAGGCATCCACTCCGTATTCCTGAGCGATAGGCAGTATTTCATAGCTGAAATCCAGTTCTTGAAAGGCCGCCATGTGGAAGGTGTCCTTGGCGTAGCATTTATAGGAGAATCTCTTACCTCCCGGCATAGTAATCACATTATGGCATTGTTTGGGACAGTTGAAGCAACCCGTTTGCCGGTCCAGGTAGTCGTACTTCAGCTTTCTCCAGCGCTCTTCGAGTTCTTTGTTCCAGTAACCCTTTTGACGCTTACGCGCATTGCCCCAGGCAAAGTTGTCGTGGTGGAAAGAGTCATCCTCGTCGGATGCCATCCAATCCCCGAGCTGTTCACGGTGCTTGGCCATTTGTACGTATTCAGGGGAATGCCCTCTTTCCCTGGCCAGCGCCTCGTTTTCTTCGTGCCTTGCCATAATCGTTTTTCTCGCATCCATACTCATCTCAAAAAGCTCAGCGGGTTTGGCGACATAGACGTCCTTCGTCCCGCGAATGGCAATCGCCTTTAGCCTCTTATCTCCCATAATCGCGCCAATGCCGCCCCGAGCGGCGCTGGCATCGCTATGGTCTATAGAAGCAGTATAAACCCTGTTTTCACCGGCCAGACCGATGGCGGCTACCTGGGCTTTCTCCTGACCCAATTCTGCTCTGATAAGGTCGGCAGTTTCCCGGGTGCCTTTGCCGGCAAGATACCTGGCGTCACGTATTTCCACTTTGTCATTGAATATCCAGAGGTAGACCAGGTGTGGGGACTTGCCTCGAATGATGATTTTGTCATAGCCGGCGAATTTCATCTCGGGGCCGAAGTAGCTGCCCATCAGGGAATGCGCCATCAAGTTTGTCTGAGGGGAGAAGGTGTTAATCGCGGTGCGGGTGGCGCCCGGCACC
>JACPPR010000065.1 GCA_016190895.1 Chloroflexota bacterium
GGAATAAGGATGGCATCAGCGCCGGTGGCCATACCGGCGAAGACGGCAATCCAGCCCGCATTCCGCCCCATCACTTCAAGCAGCATCACCCTGTGGTGACTTTCCGCCGTAGTGCGCAGCCTGTCCAGGGCTTCGGTGGCTATTTCCACAGCGGTCTGGAAACCGATGGTATAGTCAGTTCCTTTGACATCATTATCGATTGTCTTGGGTATTCCGACCAGAGGCAGACCTTTGTCATACAGCTTGCTGGCGATACTCAGAGTGCCCTCTCCGCCGATGACTACCAGCGCCTCCAAACCCTGCCTTTTGCAGCAATCGAAGACGCGCTCAGTGCCTTTCTCGACCAGCAGCGGGCTAGTCCTGGAGGTAGCCAGAATCGTACCGCCTCTATCGGTGATGCCCGAGGTCTTGACGCGGTCCAGAATCTCAAAATCATCATCGAGCAGTCCCTCCCAGCCTCTCCGTATGCCGATGACCTCGTAACCCTCGCTGATGGCAGTCTTGGTAACTGCCCGGATGGCCGCATTAAGACCGGGACAGTCACCTCCGCCGGTAAGGACGCCGATTCGCTTCTTAGTTTCCATTAATACACCTCCGAGTCCTTGTTAGCCAGTTACTATTGATTGTAACACAAAAAGGGTTCAAATATTCGAAGGTTTTTGCTATTTGGATTTTGGAATTTGGATTTTTCTTGATACTTGGGCTTTGTCATTTGACCTTGTTCTCCGTAATTTGCCGGTCTCGGCTGTGATAAAATAGAATAGATTATGCGTATCTTTATGCGCGTTGCAGCGCTATTCTGGAAGTACTGGCCGCGGGCACTGCTGGCTTACCTGGCTCTGTTTGCCGGGGCGGGCTTTTCCCTGTTGATTCCCCGCCTCACCGGACAGGCAATCGACCTGACGCTCGGCTCAGGCAGCCGTCAGGCGCTCGTGTTGCTGACGCTGGGAGTGTTAGGAGCAGGGTTGCTGCGCAGCCTGCTCGGTTACGCTCAGAGCTACCTCTCCGAGTACCTTTCCCAACGAGTCGCCTATGACATTAGACGCCAGTTTTATAACCGTCTTCAGAGCCTGAGCTACGCTTTTCACGATAAGTCTCAGACCGGGCAACTGATGTCCCGGGCAACGGCCGATGTCGAGGGCGTACGCCAGTTCGTCGGCTTTGCCCTGATACGGGGCATCTATTTCGTAGTTTTGATGATTGCCATCACTGCACTGCTCCTCTCCTTGAACTGGCAGCTAGCCTTAATCAGTCTGAGCGTGGTGCCCTTTATCTCATTCCGCACCATCCTTGTCAATCAAAAGCTGAAGGACATCTGGGCAAAGATTCAGCAGAATCTGGGCGTGCTGGAGACCACGGTCCAGGAGCATCTCAGCGGCATCAGGGTGGTGCGAGCTTTCGCCCGTGAAAAATACGAGACTGACAAATTCCGCCGCCAAGCTGAAACTCTCTATAACCAGGAACTCGAGGTCAATAATCTGCTGGCGGCCAATAGCCCGTTGATGACCTTCGCTCTCGCCCTGGCGATGGGCGGCATCCTCTGGTACGGGGGCCGGCTTGTGATAACCGGCACGCTCACCCAAGGCGAACTGGCCCAGTTCATGCTCTACCTGGTAATGCTCAATATGCCGATAAGAATGCTGGGCTGGCTGTCCATCCTCTTCTCCCGGGCCCACGCTTCCGGGCAGCGCATCTTTGAAATCCTCGACAAGGTCTCTCCGGTAACAGAAAAACCGGATGCCGTGAATCTTGATGAAGTGAAGGGGCTGGTCAGCTTCGAGGATGTTTCCTTCGGCTACGATTCTCACGGCACGGTGCTGAAGCAGGTGAGCTTCGAAGCTCAGCCCGGACAGGTCATTGCCCTGGTGGGCGCCAGCGGCAGCGGCAAATCGACCATCGCCAACCTGATACCGCGTTTCTATGACGTCACCTCGGGCCGTATCACAATCGACGGGCAGGATGTAAGGGATTTAACCCTCGCCTCCCTGCGGCGGCACGTCGGCATCGTTCACCAGGATACCTTCCTCTTCTCGGCGACTATCCGAGAGAACATCGCCTACGGCCGGCCGGACGCCAGCTTGGAAGAAGTAATGGAGGCGGCAAAGGTGGCTCGCCTGCATGATTTCATTATGAGCTTGCCCGAGGGCTACGAGACCTGTGTGGGAGAGAGAGGGATAACCCTCTCCGGCGGGCAGAAGCAGCGGCTGGCCATCGCCCGCACCATCCTGCTCAACCCGCGTATTCTGATTATGGATGACTCGACCTCGAGCGTGGACACGGAGACGGAATTCCTTATCCAGCACACCCTGTCCGAGCTGCTGACCGGCCGCACCACTTTCATCATCGCCCACCGGGTGCGCTCGGTACAGATGGCCGACCTTATCCTTGTATTGAAGGACGGCCAGGTTGTCGAGAGGGGCAAACACCAGGAGTTGCTGGCTAAGAACGGCTTCTACAGACAGCTTTATACCTTGCAGTTCCAGTATCAGGAAACCCCCGCCGAACCGGTGACGCCTGCCTTATCGGAAGAGCCTGCCCTGAGTCCCGATTTCATCGGGATAAACTCCGCCGAAGGGCGTATCACGAAACCTCGATTACCCATCAATAACGGCCAGCCGCATGCCTACGCTGCGGCTGAGCGCTTGAGCAGCAGTTTGGACGATACCGATGACGTCGTTTACGGCAAGCCGTATGATTCGAGGGTGTTCAAACGCATGGCCAGGTATTTTGCGCCCTACAAGGTCGCTCTTCCCCTGACCATCGCCGCAACGCTGCTCTTGACCCTCTCCAACGTCATCAGCCCTTACCTGGTCGGCCAGGCTGAGAACAAGTATATCATCGCCGGCGACCGGAACGGACTGAATATGATTGTGCTTCTCTTTGTGGGCAATGCCATGCTCAACTGGGCAGCGTACTACGTTCAGATAAAGGCGGAAGCCCGTCTGGGGCAGGGCATTCTGCTTAACCTGCGCAGCCAGGTTTTCGAGCACCTGCAGCGCCTGCCGGTAAAGTTTTTTGATATCAACAAAGTCGGGCGGGTCATTTCCCGCGTGATTAACGACGTGGGAGAGCTGGGGGATTTCCTCGATTCCGGGGCCTTCTGGGTAGCCGGTGAAGTCTTCAGCCTGGCTGCCGTCGTGTTCGCCCTCTTTGCTTGGGACTCAAAGCTGGCCATATTTACCCTGGCTGTCGTGCCCTTCCTTATCCTGTTCGTCGCCCTCTGGCAGCTTAAGGCGCGCGGCTATTTCATCAAGGTGAGACAGGCCATCGCCCAGGTCAATTCAGCTTTGCAAGAAAATATCTCCGGGGTGCGGGTCATCCAGAGCCTGTCCCGTGAGGAATTGAACTCTCAGCACTTCGACCAGTTGAACAAAGCCCATTTTGAAGCTAATTTAGCCTCGGTACGGGTGTCCGCCACAATGACTCCGGTAGTCGAAATGCTGATGGCGATAGCCACGGCTGTCATCATTCTCTACGGCGGCAGCGGCGTGCTGAGCGGCACAGTCCTGGTCGGCACGCTGCTGGCTTTTCTCCTCTACATTCAGCGTTTCTTCGACCCGATTCGCACGCTGACCATGGAATACACCCAGCTTCAGAGGACGATGGCCTCGGGCAGCCGCATCTTCGAGCTTCTTGATGTCAAGCGGGAGACGGAGGACACCGCCGAAAGTATCGAAGTGGAGGCCTTAAAAGGCGATATCGAGTTCGAAAATATTTCTTTTAGCTATGAGCCGGGCATCGAGGTGCTGCACGATATCGACCTGCACATCCCGGCGGGCAAGACAGTGGCTCTGGTCGGCCCGACCGGCGCCGGCAAGACGACTATGATTAGTCTTATCGCTCGTTTCTATGATGCCACCGCCGGGCGCATCCTGGTAGATGGCCATAACCTGCGCCGGATTGACAGGACGTCTTATAGAAAGCAGATTGGGCTGGTGCTCCAGGACCCATTCCTCTTCTCCGATACGGTCAGGGAGAACATCAGGTACGGCAGGTTGGAAGCCAGCGATGAAGAAATCGAGGCGGCGGCGAAAGCGGTCGGCGCCCACGATTTCATCGTGCGGCTGGAGAACGGCTACGATACCATGCTTCAGGAGCGGGGGCTGAACCTGAGCATGGGACAGCGCCAGCTAATCAGCTTCGCCCGGGCTATCCTGGCCGACCCGGCGATTCTCCTGCTGGACGAGGCTACCGCCAGCGTCGATTCCTACTCAGAGCACCTGCTCCAGCAAGCGCTGAAACAGCTTTTGAAGGGCAGGACGACGGTGATTATCGCCCACCGCCTGTCCACAGTGCGGGACGCCGACCTTATCGTCGCCCTGGATGACGGGCGGATTGTCGAACAGGGCCGCCACGAAGAGCTGCTCGCCCGGGGCGGCCTCTATACCCGCCTCTACCAGATGACCTATGCACCGGTGGGGACGTAGGGAGTGTCCCACCATTTACGCGGTCTTAATCAGACGCTTCACCGTCCGCTTGGGGCGTTTGCTCGTCAAATCATAAGAGTCTTGTAGATTCATCCAAAACTCGGGGGTCGTACCCAAGGCCTGGGAAAGAAGCCACGCTGTCTCCGGCGAAACTCCTCGCTTGCCCCGAACTATCTCATTCACCCTTTGCAAGGGTATTCCGATATGTCGAGCAATCGCTACCTGGGTAATTCCGGCTGGGCCAAGAAACTCCTCTTTCAGGATTTCGCCGGGATGCGTCGCAATTCGATTTTCAGGCAACATATTCTTTCCTCACTTAATGGTAGTCCGTCAGGTTGTTTGGTGGACGCAGCCCTACAGACTACTTGCTACCCTCGGCTGCTGCCTGCATCATGCAATCCTGGGAAGCATGCTGCCATCATACCCATTAACACTATCATGTAGCAGTAAGACTGGAAGCAGATAAAGTCACAAAGTTCAGGGTCATTAATAATTTTGCTGACTGAATATCCCAAACTATTATCACTCAGGTGAACCAGATTCCAATTTGCTCCAATTGGGTCTCCATGTACTATGTGATTAAAGATTTCGCATAATTGTTGACACTCGGGAATATCATGCTTATCGCTCATCGTTTCGAGCATCTTGGCTAGGCTTGGTCTGTCACGATATTCCCAGCCAGCTTTCCACGCCTCGACTTCGTCAGGGTAGAAATGAAGATAAGAGATGGTCGCAGTTCGTTCAATTAGTGGTCTCATGAGCACTAAAGCACCGAAAAGGTAACCCTGACGAATCAGTTCTCGAATCGTTAGAGCCAGGTTTATTCCCTGGGGGATAATCTGGCAAGCGGCTTTCTGGAGGTCGGATAACTGTGTGCGGTGAGTATATGCGGCAACTTCAGCATTGTGTTCTAGGCACGACATGATTACTTGGTCGAAGTTATATACGGAAGCTCGCCCAAGATATGGCTCATTATGAGGCAAATAGACAGGCTCTGGCATGGACATTTTCTATATTCTAAATTCTAACTACCCCCACAAGTCTTTGGCCACATCATCCAGGCCAAGGGAGAGCAGCTTCTTCTTGCTGGGCTTGGTGGTGATGCGGTCCCAATCCAGAGCGCCAAGGTTCCAGTAGTCCTGGGCTTCGATATCAGCCCTGATGCCGGCCAGCGGGCCTTTACTCAGAGGCGGCTCGCCGATAATCCTGGGATGAACAGCCCATTTTAACGGATTGATGCCCTCGCGCAGGTTGAAGACGTGCCTCATATTGAGCATACGCTCGCCGCAAAGAAGCGTCTCGTCCTGCGAGCGGTTCCAGCCTGTGACGGCGCTAATGAACCTGGCAAGACGGTCGTTCCCCCGGCCATAGCCGGCGGCCAGACAAACGCCGCTGGCATTAAGGACATGGGTCTGGAAGCCAGACGGACCGAAGCCCAGCATGTGACGGCCGGGGGTCGGCTCCAGGTGATAGCGCGCGGCCGATGGCCGGGTCGCTCCCATCCCGCCGATAAGCTTCGGGTCGTGCATCCCCAACTCCTGCCCGCCGATGTGGATGGCGAACTTTTCAGAGCCGCGGCCGATTTTCTCAGCAGCCACCTTGACACCATCGGCCAGGATATCGCCGAAGCCTTCCCGCCTGGCCAGCTTCCACGTCATCTCAATCATCTCTTGATGTTTGCCCCAGCCGAGTTCGATGCCATCCGTATCTTTCTTGTTGATAATGCCTTCCTCATAGCACTCGATGGCGAATGCGATAACACTCCCGGCAGAGATGGTGTCCAACCCGTAGCTATTACAAATGTGGTTGGCCATGTGAATCGCTTCCAGGTTGTTATTGAGGCAAAGCGAGCCGAAGGAAGAATAGGTCTCGTACTCCGGGCGACGCGTGCCTGCGGGATACCTGTATTCTCCCATACCGGCCTTGAGCCTTCCCTCGCACTGGACGGGGCACTGCCAGCAGCCGGAGCGCCTTTCAAGATTGGCTACCGAGGCGTCCGGGGTAAGCTGGGAGACATCGGGAAAATCGATGATGCCGACGCCCGCCCAGTTCTTGACCGGCGAATCGCCGCTGTGGGCGGAACGCGCCGTCATCCGGGCAGTGCCATACTTATGCGTGTTCTCCAGCATCGAGACGCCATCGGGCCCCGGTCTCTTAAGCTCATCGATATGCTCCTGCCTGAGCTTGATAACCAGGTCTCTATCTGCCATAGGCACCTGGCGGCTGCCCCTGGCGACAACCGCCTTTAGTTTTTTGGAGCCCATAACCGCCCCGAGGCCGGAGCGGGCAGCCGCGGCCCCCCTGTTCCCGACAATACACGAAATCAGGGATAGTTTCTCCCCGGAGGGTCCGATACAGACTAGCTCGGTTCCTTTCCCCAACTCCGCTTTAAGAATATCCTCGGTTTCGTAACCGTCTTTGCCCCATACAGCGCTGGCATCTCTCAGTTCTGCCTTGCCGTCATCAACGAACAGGTAGACAGGTTTCTCGGAAACACCCGTGAAGAAAACGGCATCATAGCCCGAAAATTTAAGGTGAGGTGCAAAATCGCCTCCGGCATTAGCATCGCCCCACCCGCCGGTCAGCGGCGATTTCGCCACAGCCGTATACCGGGTAGCCGCAGGCGCAGGTGTGCCCGTGAGTGGACCGTTAATCAAGCCGAAGATATTCTCAGGACCAAGCGGGTCCACACCCGCCTTCTGGCGGCTGTAAAGCAGCCGCGCGCCGATTCCGTAACCGCCGATGTAATCCTTCAAGAGGCTTTCTTCGGGCGTTTCCTCCTTGATTTCACCGTTAGACAGGTCCACCCAGAGCAGTTTACCCATGTAACCACCAGCCATCTTGTAATCCTCCTCTTCTTTTGTTAATTCGTAGGGGCAGACCCCTGTGTCTGCCCAGGGCGAACACAGGGGTTCGCCCCTACGTCTCGTTTACGGTAGAGACACGGCATGCCGTGTCTCTACCTCCCCCTCTCCCTAGACGGGAGAGGGTTGGGATGAGGGTGTGATTAATTATGCCCCCTCACCTTAATCCTCTCCCGCAAGGGGAGAGGAAATTGGCGCTACGGATTCGGGCTCTCCAGCCTGACATCGATGACCGCCGGGACCCCATTGCTCACCTGGTCGAGTCCCTTCTTCAAGGCCATCGCAAGTTCGGCAGGGTCTTCCACCTTCTGTCCCCAGCCGCCGCAAGCCTTGGCCACCAGCGCATAATCCGGCGAGGGCAGAATGTCTATCCCCTCCCAGACGCCCGTCTTTTCCGAATAGCTATCCTTACCGTAAGCGCCGCGGATGCCCAGCCCCCCTTTCGGCGCGTGATACTGCTGATTATTGAAAATGACAGACAAGAAAGGAGCCTTATAAACGCTGGCTGCCCAGAGAGTGGCGATGGGGCAGCCGAAGACGAAGCATCCGTCTCCCATTAGACTGACGACGGTCTTGTCAGGGGAAGCCAGCTTGACGCCCAAAGCCCCACCGAGGCCGAAGCCCAGGCTGGAGCCGCCGCTGCCGAAAACGGTGCCCGGCTTGGTGCGGGCAATTTCCGCGGCGCCGGCCATCTCGTGAACCAGAATCATGTCCTCCTCCATTATTTCGCTAAGACAATGGCCGACCCACTGCGGGGAAATCGGCTTTTGACTCGCCTTAGACATCGCCATATCATGCTGCCGCTTCTTGACTTGCTCGTTCTCCTCCGCTATCTGCCTGGCGCGTGCCTTGAAGCGGTTCTTCTGCTCCGCTGTTATTTTCTTCTTGATTATCTCGTTCAAGGCCGGTATGGCCTTGCTGGATTCGGCCTGGATGAAAAGGTCGCCCGGGAAGACCCAGAGCGGGATGTCATTCTTTATCGGGTCTATGCTGATGTGGAATATCCTGGCATCCGCTCCTGGCTTTGTGGTGCGTGGAATGTAAGGAATGTCTTTATCGATGAGCAGAATGACGTCCGCGTCTTTGAACGCACCCACCCCACCGAACCCGCTGGAGGCAAGAGGGTGATTGTTGGGGAAGCTCATCCTGACGGCATCGGTCATAACCCGCGCCCCCAGTGTTTCGGCGAGCGCCACCAGCGACGCGACCGCCCCCGGGTGCCGGCCTACATCACCGGCGACGATGAGAGGCGATTGCGCTTGCAAGAGAGCTTCGGACACCTCGGACAGCGCGGCCGGGTCGGCCTGGGGAGTTACCACAGGAGCATGTTTGGTTACATCAGGAATCGTAACGCTTTTTATCTTCTCCATCAGAAGCTCTCTGGGTAACGTGAGATAGACCGGGCCGGTTGGCTCACTACCAGCCACCTGGAAAGCCCGCTGCATCACCTGGTGAATTGCGGCATTGCTGCGCAGCTCGTATTCCCACTTCACATAGTTACGCACTATTCCGCCCTGGTCGTACTGCTCCTGAATCCAGTGAATTCCCGCAGAGCGCTCGCCCCTCACATTCCCATCGATGGTCGAAGGAGCCCTTCCAGCGCAGAATACCACGCCGATTCGCCCTCGTTGAGCATTATGTAAAGCACCTCCCACCTGAAGCGTGCCCAGGTCGACGTGCAGAAAGACCACCTGTGGCTTGCCGGTGACGGCGAAATACCCGTGAGCCGCCGCCATCGCCACGGATTCGTCCAGGCAGAGAACTACCTTCGGCGCGCGCTTGCCCAGCGCCCTGAATTTGGAGAGCGCCTCCTGGACGGGAAAGGTATCTGTCCCCGGATTGAGAAAGATGTACTCCACGCCATTGGCATTGAGCAGCTCGACAAAAGCTTCCGCGCCTTCATCGACAGGGACTATTTTCTCCATTGCGTCACCCCTTGTTTGAATTTTGACTAAATATAACCCTTATGGCGGACGATGTGCAACCTACACCTACACCGCGTGGCACAGGCGTCCCCGCCTGTGCAGATTGCAGGCGAGGACGCCTGCAATACCAACCCTTCATAGTTGTTTGTACATCAAGACTTCATTGGCAACAAGCCTCATCAGATTTCCTTCATCCATTTGCGCCAGGTCTTTCATGACTTGCTCCCTGACTTCACTTGCTTCTGCTTGAACAAACAGATAGCTCGTAATGTCTGCGTAATCTTCAAATTTAATTGGTCTGCCAATTGCTTCCATCTACTACCCATAATCAAGCTGCCGAAGGTATGTAAGCCTCCGGCAGCTAACCGACCAATTTGCCTATACCAAGTAACCTAGTATCCCATCGATTTCTTCAGGCTCTGGTCCACCCAGGCGTATCTCAGGAGACCTGTCGTCTGGCCATAGTTATTCTTCAGCCAGGGCCACCAGAAGTTGTAGGTAAAGGGCGCCGGTTTCGGTATCACGTAGGCTTGCTCCATAATGAAACGGTTATGGTCCTTAATCAACTGATTGAGTTTAGGCATATTGACAAAAATGTTGGCGTTATACTGCGTGAAGAAATCCTCCACGACAGGGACGCTTCCGGTCGGGTCGTTGATATGGCTCGGGTTCCAGATGGCCGGGCCACGGCTGAAAGCCATATACAGGGTCTGTTCAAAACCCGGCCCGATGCTACGGTAAAGCATCTCTTCATATGGGTTACCGGCAGCGGTGAGAGTAGCGTAGGCGCCCGTCTCTTTGATATCCAGTACCAGCTCAACGCCCACTTTAGCCCACATATCCTTGTAGATGGAAAGCTCATCTATCCGCTCGCTGGTGCTCTGAACGGCTATTGAAACCTTGAAGCCGTTGGGGTAGCCGGCTTCCTTGAGGAGCTGTTTCGCCCTATCCGGATTATACTTATAAAGGTCCTGGACTGACTGAGGCATCTGCGCTAGAGGCACATACCAGTCTGTGTACGAACTATTAAGCGGCCAGACGTCTATCTCTGCTTGACCGGCATAGTAGCTGTTCTTGATTGAATCGAAATCAGTCGCCATCATCAGCGCCTGGCGGACCCGGACGTCAGAGTAAGGCTTGTCCTTCTTGTCCTGCCTCATAGCGAGCACCCAGGTAGCGCTCAGGTTTCTCAGGTACTCGAGTTTAGGAGCGGTTTTCCACAGACTCTGGGCATCGACCAACTGCGTATCCAGCATTAAGTCGAGCTTGCCGGTGCGCAGTGCGGCGAGCGCAGTCGAGAGGTCAGGTATTATCAGTTCCCGCAGTTCATCTGCATAAGGCAACTGATTACCCTTGCCCGGACCAACGGGGTCTTTCTCCCAATAGACAGGGTTCTTCTTGTAGAGCATCTGGCTGCCCGGCACATAGTCGACCAGCATAAACGGTCCCGTCCCAACCGCATTTCGCCAATTTCCCATGTTGCCGTATTTATTGATGACATCAGGAGGATAGATGCGGTAGAAGCCGGACCCGGAAATCAGCCAGCTAAAGGCAGTCATATATTCTTGAGGTGTCCTGACGGTCACCTCCATAGGGCCGGTCTTCTCGATAGTCGCCGTTTTTGCCACCGTGGGCTGGCTGAAAAGAATCCAGGAGTCTGGCGTCTTGCCATCTCTGTTGAACAGCCGGTTGAAACCGCTAACAATATCATCGGCGGTGAGTTCCCGCCCGGCCATCAACCGTCCGGCTTCACTGGGCACTGGTTGCCAGTGCACGCCTTTGCGTATCTGTAATACCCAGACGCCGATTTCAGGCATCTTCCAGCTTTCGGCTATCTCAGGGCCATAATAATCAAAAGAACGAACTGCAAGGACACGGTCCTTCGCTCCGCTGCCGGCCGGACCTTGCGTCCAGTCCAAACCTATAAACTGCTGGTAGACAGTGCTAACTAGCGCCCCCCCTCGGCGGTTGAGACCGCTATCCCAATTGGTCGGGTCGCTGGCAATACGGTAGGTGATTGTGCCGCCATATTGGGGGGGTTCGGGGGCAGGCGGCGCTGCCGGCTCCTTCTGCGCCGGTTCCTGCCCCGGCGTGGCCGGAGGAGTTGGTGCCGTTGGAGTAGTCGGTACTGTTGGAGCAGTCGGGGGCGCCGGAGTCGTTGGCGCTGCCTGCCCGCAGGCTGCCATCACCAGGGATAGCGCCATCAAGCCACTCACCACCACCCAGAAAATCTTCTTTCTCACCTGTTTACCTCCTTAACATTTCCTATTCTGCCAATTGAAGCCGTAAGAGAATCTCTTCTCTGAGCAATCACACGCCTACCCTAGCGTTACTAACAGGCAAAGTGTAATACAATACACAATCGGGGGATTTACCGATATATTGCTTCCTAAGTATCTGATTCTTGACTAGGGGAAAGTATGAGGTATTCTAGCGCATCCCCGGCAGAATAGAGAAAAGGCTCAACCTGTGCTACAATTCGTTTCGTATGAGATACACAAAAGGACTGTTACTCTACCAGGGTGAGCCGGAGTACGGGCGGTTTTTGAAGCTAATCATCGTAGCGTTGCCCGCAGCATTGCTGCTAGCCAGCGTATACCTGTTTTCTTCGGGTGACAATGAGGGCGGGCTGGCAACTCTGCTCGATGTTTTCATTGTCGTCTTAATCTTTCTGGCTGTCTTCCCCCGCAAGTATCAGGTTTATGAAGACCACCTGCGCATCGTACTGGGAGGGCCGTTCTCAGTCAAAGTCCGGTTCGAGAGAATAAAATCTGTTGAAGTAACTAACAGGGCGGCTTTCACGATTAATTTCGCAACCCGACTGACCGGCAGCTATGTACAAATAGTCATCAAGAACGGCGTGGGTATCGCGATAACACCGAGGGATAACAACCAGTTTGTCGAAAATGCCAACCGCTCCTTGAGCGAGTGGACAAGCTCAAATATCAAAGCCCAAATTACAAATAAATGACAAATGTCAAGTTTCAAATGCCAAAAGATTTGACATTAAAGCATTTGGATTTGATTTGGACTTGGGATTTTGGCATTGGGATTTTAAACCCGGTGTACCTTGATGAGATTGGTGCCTCCCTGCCCGGTGGGTGGGATTCCGGCCGTGATGACAAGAAGGTCTCCCTTACCGGCGATACCGATATCGAGCGCAACTGAAACGGCTAACTCGAATATTCCCGTCAAGGTTGGCGGGGCCACTTTTATGACCGGGGACACTCCCCAGGACAGCGCAAGACGCCGGGCAACGCTTTCATTAGGTGTCACTGCCAGAATAGGCTGTCGGGGTCTATATTTCGAAACCCGTAAGGCAGTCGTACCGCCGGCGGTGAAAGCCACCACTGCTTTGGCTTGCACCTGGTAAGCGATATGGCAAGCGGCTCTGGCGGTAGCGTCATTAATTTCGGGCAGGACACCCGGCCAGTCTTCCCGGAACATCTCCCCGTAAGGCAGCTCAGATTCCGCCGCCAGGATAATTTTCACCATTGTCTCCACGGCTTCGACAGGGTGGGCGCCGATAGTGGTTTCCTCGGAAAGCATCAGGGCATCACTCCCGTCAAGGACGGCATTTGCCACATCGGTCGCTTCCGCCCTGGTCGGCGTAATCGAACGTGTCATGGATTCAAGCATCTGGGTGGCCGTGATGACCGGCTTGCCAGCCCGGTTAGCCTCTTTGATGAGACGTTTCTGGGCAATAGGTACCCGTTCGATGCTTATATCGGCAGCCAAATCACCCCGGGCAACCATTATGCCATCACAGACCTCGATTATCGACTTGCTTTCTTCCAGAGATTTAGCCCTTTCAATCTTGACAATGAGGGGTATGTCGGACTTCATTTCTCGAAGCAACACTCTTACTTCTTTGACCTGCTGCGCCGAAGAGATGAATGAGAGCGCAATCCAATCAGCTTTATTGGTAACCGCAAACTCCAGATGCTGTCCGAAGACGGCTTTGACGTCTCCGGTACGCCGTTTGAAGCCGGGCAGGTCGAGCAGAACGCCGGCGGTCAGCCCAAGCTCCTGGCTCAGGGAACGAACTGTTTTAACAAGCTGGCTGTGCTCCTCAAGCGTGCCGTAGTTGAGATTGAGCCGGGCGATATTCATCCCACCCGATAGCAGCTTCCTGATGACCTCAGGAGAATTGCTGGCGGGGCCCAGGGTGCAGACGATTTTGACATGACGAAGGATTTGAGCATCGGTCATAGTTAAGTATTATAACACACCATAATAACTGGGAGGTTTGGTATGGTATAATCTGGATTTAAGAAAGCAACAACGGGAGGTAACCGATGGACATCATTGAAAGCATCGAGAAGAGGAAAAGCATCCGGGCCTTTAAGCCCGACCCGGTACCACAATCTATTTTGAAAGAGCTCATGGAACACGCTTTGAGAGCGCCCTCCTGGGGCAATACCCAGCCATGGGACATTATCATTGCCGCGGGCAGCAAACTGGAAGCGATAAAGCAAGGTTTCACCGAGAAGGCCGGGCAGGAAGTGGTGGCCGATATCGCCCGCCCCCAGGACTTCCCCGAACCCTACGCTTCTCGCCGCCGCCCGCCGGGTGCGCCCCCCCAAGCTGCCCCGGCCGGCCAGCAACCGCCAGTCAGGCGACCGATGAACACCCGGTTTTATAACGCGCCCTGCGTCATCTATATCTGCACCGGCCGCACCTTTTACTTCCAGCCGAAGGGCATCAACGCCTGGCCAGTCTACGATTGCGGCTTGATTTCGGAAAACATTATGCTGCTGGCGCCCGCCTATGGACTGGGCACGGCCGCTCTAGCCCAAGCTGTAACTCACCCGGACGTGCTCAGGAGAGTGCTGGAGATACCGGACTCCCTGCTCGTGGTGCTTGGCATTGCCATTGGCTATCCGGACTGGGATGACCCGGCCACCCACCGCCGCTCCGCCAGAGAGCCAATGGCACAAGTAGTAAAATGGGTGGGGTTTTAGCGAGAAAGCTCAAATACCAAAGCTCAAAGTTCAAATAAATGCCAAGGTTCAAATGCCAACTGTTTTTACGAATAGCTTTGGCATTTAGCCATTTGGCATTGATTTGACATTTAGATATTGCAATTGGGACTTATTACTAGCCATCTTCCCCCAGCCATAGAAGCCGATCGCCGCACCCCCTCAAGGAATTCATGGTGAGTCGGCGACCGGCAGCGCTTGCTTCGCTTTTCGATAGCGGTAGAACAATAGAGAAAGACTTACCGCGGCGATTATCAGATTGCCAAATATGAGAAAGCTGAACCGGCGCAAGCCCAGACTTCCCAGACTATTCACGACGTTCCAGGATGTATGTAAAACAACTGCCAGAACAAACGCCCCGATGAGAGACTTGCTAATAGTAATATTGCCGGTTTTTTCTCTCTCGCGCCAGAGGATAGCGCAGACAAAGCCCGTCCAGGCGGCGTGTTCGGCAGGAGAAAGAAACCCGCGGATTATCAATAGCTGCTGCAGGCCGGAAATATCTCCGCCCGACCGTATCAGGAAGACCATCCCGTAACCCATCGTCTCGACAGCGGCAAAACCCATGCCGGCGGCGAGGCCGAAGAGCAATCCGTCAGCTTCATGCCTGTAACGCCAGCCGAGATAAATAAAGACAGGGAAAAGCAGTTTGACAGCCTCCTCGATGACGCCTACTCCGAGAAGCGTAAAAATACCCAGACCGCGTAAAGTGTTGTATTCAAGAATGCCTCCGGTTACCGCGCCGAGCACCCCGCCGACAACAAAACAGGTGGTCAGGAGGGGCAGGGAAATTTCTCTGTGCATGACGTGCTCGTAAAAATAGGCAACGAAGACGACCGGTACCAAAAAGGAGCCTAACAACAAAATGGTGGGGAAAAAGGCGGGGTTTCGGGTTATTATCAAGGCTTCTTCAGCAGCAGCAAATAGTATTATTCCGACAATTAGTATCTGCAGCCAAGGACGGTTCATGCCGTAAATATACTCCCGTCTTACGCCAGGGTCAATATCGGGGCGTCCCTGCCTATCGTCTTTTGCTTCCATCTTAAAGTCCCTCGATAGCCCTGATTACCTTCCGATAGTCTTTCAGGTCGGCGAAGAGATAATCCGGCCCGGCCGCCGAGAGCTGAGCCTGGGAATGAAAACCTGTCGCCACGGCGATAATCAGGGCACTGAACAGCTTGCCGCACTCGATGTCCCGCAGCGAATCACCGATGATAACAATATCCTTGTTTTTGAACTCCCGTCCGGCTAATTTCCCGGCTTTCTCAAGAGCCAGCCTGACCATATCGGCGCGAGTGGCTACCTCGGTACCGTACTGACAGAATTTGAAGTATTTGCCGAGACCGGTAACCCTGAAAACAGCGTCGACTATTGCAGGCGAATCGCCGGTATAGAGAGCGATGATGTGGTCGGTCTTCGAGAGTTCGCTCAAAAGCTCCCTGGCTCCGGGCAGGATGTGTTTTGCTCCGTCCGCGGGCAGGCTTTTACCGAAGGCAGCGTCATAGCTCTCCAGTACCCTCCGGCTGTCCTTTTTGAAAGTGTCCTCAGGGACGTTCTTGAGTCTGGCTAACTCACGGAAATTATCATCGAGGCTCCGGCCGGCGAAATCTATCTCGGTGAGCTTGGCATCCACGCCAAAGAATTCCTTGAATAAGCGCTGGACAACTCTATTGTGTATCTCAATGAAGTCCACCAGCGTCTGGTCGAGGTCGAAGATAACCAGTTTCATCTCAAAGCTCCTGACCGACCGGTCTTTGTCTAGCAGTGTGTTAAAAAGATGCTCAGATTGTCATTCGATACAAAGCCCTGTTACGAAAGGGGAGAAACAAACGCTCCTGCTTGTCAATCTCAAAACAGGCTAACTCATAGACGGGCACTTGTCTAATCAGCCTACTCTCGACCTGGAACTCCGTTTTCAAAATGTCATCTATTTGTAACTTTTCCTGCGGCCTTTTTATAACTTTTACATCCTCTCTCATCTAGAATTCTCTTGCTGGCGGTTAATAATGAAAATAGGACAAACAATAAAAGAAAAAGAAAGCAGCCTATCCTTCGAATTCTTCCCGCCCAAGGATGAGAAGGGCGAGGCGCGGCTGTTTCAGACTATCGCTAAACTTAAGGCGCTGAACCCAACCTTCGTCTCGGTCACCTACGGCGCCGGCGGCGGCACCAGGAAGAATACCAGGCAGATTGTAGTGCGCATTCAGAGCGAGATGTCTCTGACTCCGATGCCGCACCTCACCTGTATCGGGCAAAGCCGGGAAGAGCTTAAGGCTATTCTGGAAGATTACCAAAGGCTCGGCATCGAAAACGTGCTGGCTCTGCGCGGAGACCCACCTGAAGGAACAGAGAAATTCACAGCGCCAGAGGAAGGTTTTTGTTACGGCAGGGACCTGGTGCATCTAGCCGCTTCTCTATCCGCCTTCTCAATCGGCGTCGCCGTTTACCCGGAAGGCCACTGTGAATCGCCAAACCTGGAAACGGATATGTACTACACAAAACAGAAAATCGATGCCGGAGCAGATTTCGCCATCACTCAGATGTTCTTCGAGAACCGCTATTTCTATGATTTTATCGAGAGGGCAACAAGAGCCGGCATAGCAATCCCTATCATTGCCGGAATTATCCCGATTACTGACATCGCCAAAATAATAAAATTCGGACAAAAGTGCGGAGCCAACATACCGGCGCGCATTATCGAGCGATTCGAAAAGATAAGCTCGGCAAGCGAAGCGAGCAAGGTGGGTATCGAACTAGCCACACAGCAATGCGCCGACCTGCTGGATTCAGGCATCCGCTACTTCCATTTCTATACCCTCAATCAAGCCGATGAAGTCACCCAAATAGTAACTAATCTGGGACTACAAAATCTGAAGCCCGGCGCAGTTCGCCTACCGGCGCAAAGAGTGCTAGAGAAGATAGACAAGAGCGATAAAGAGTGGCGGCAGATTCTCACTCCGGAGCAATACGAGATTACCGTGAAAAAGGGAACGGAGCCGCCCTTCACCGGCAAGTACTACGATTTCAAGGGGAAGGGCATATACAGATGCGTACGCTGTAAGAATGAGATTTTTAGCTCTGAAACGAAGTATGATTCCGGAACGGGCTGGCTCAGTTTCTGGACGCCGATATCGGAGCAAAGCATCGAGACAGCCACAGATACGAGCCTGGGAATGAAAAGAACCGAAGTCCTGTGCAAGCGATGCAATGCTCATCTGGGACATGTTTTTGATGACGGTCCGCCGCCGACCGGACTCAGGTACTGCATTAACTCGGCAGCGCTTGAATTTGCAGGCAGCGCAGAGGCGACAATAAGGAGGTAATCCAATGAAGACCTACATAATTCTCAGCCGGATTTCCCCGGAAGCTCTCGATGACCCCAAGGAATTCAGGCAGCTTGCCGAGAAGGTCTCTGCAAGAATAAAAAAGGAATGCCCAGGGATAGTCTGGAAGGAAAGCTACGTCACACTGGGACGGTTCGACGTAGTGGACATCGTCGAATCGGATAACCCGGAAACGGTCGCCAGAGCCGTCATGATTCTTCGCACAGCCGGGCACGAAACAACGGAGACCCTGATGGCGACACCCTGGAAGGAGTTCCTGGCAAGCCTATAGACTTGCCAATTCGGACAAAGGAGGACGCCAAGATGGAACGGCTTTGCGTTGTTACTGGCCGGCTACTCGTAATGTTGGGTGGCCTTGCTCTCCTGGGAGCCTGGATTACCCAGGCAACGGGGAGCAGCCTATTCGGAATGTCGCAACAGCATCTATTCAACGATGCTATCACGCTTACGCTTCTTGGTATCGCCGCGCTGCTAGATGCTCTTCTTCACGTCAGGAAGTCTTAGCCCAGGGCTGCACCCCGTGCTAAGACTCTCCGGACTTCCCGAAGGCGATGCCCTCGACCTCAACCATCAAGTCCTGACCTACCCGGCTGCGTGCTCCCAGAATGGTCTCCACCAGCCAGAGATTGGTCTCGATGTGTTCGGTAAGTCTCGGGATTCTGTAGCGGCTGGCGCCCTGGGCCAAGGCGGCGAAGACAACCAGTTGGTCGGCCAGAAACCTATCCACCGTAGCTCCGCTGGCAATATCTTCGATAAGTCGTTCAGCCACACTCCGTCCGATGTATTCGGACGTCCGGCGCGGCGCACCCGCGCCGTCGGCACCGATAATGCAGCCTGTGTCGGTATGCGCAAACAATGCCAGGGCAGCGCCCGCTTGAGGCGCCGAACTATCGTAGATAGTCTTGATATGAGCCTCGTACCCGCCCTTGGCAAGCGCCCGCCGGCACTCGTCAGCCATCCGGTCGCTGACCTTCCTCTCTTGCAGATGCGAAGAGATGGCGATGCCTTCGATGCTGACAATCCTGCCTTGCTCCGGCAGTCGCAGGGCAACCAGCTTGCTTTCGAGCGGTCTCACCTTCAGCTCGATAATGCCGCCTCCTTTCGGGACGTAGCCGGGGCGGAGCATTTCCAGTTCGGCTCGTACTCCCATCCGGCGCAGAACCGGCAGCAAAACGTACTGCATATGGTAGAGGGACGGCGCGAAATCCTGGAAAAGTCCTCCGGAAATCCGGCAGGTAAGCGGGCTTGCTGCGAAGCAGGCAGCGGCTAGCAAACTGAAGGCGAGCATGGTGGTCGAGCCGGCGCTACCAA
Organism: Chloroflexota bacterium; assembly: GCA_016190895.1. Taxonomy (GTDB): domain Bacteria; phylum Chloroflexota; class Dehalococcoidia; order Dehalococcoidales; family UBA2162; genus JACPPR01. Next base: position 18,854 of record JACPPR010000065.1, read on the forward strand.
TATCGAACTGGAAATCCCCTCCCGAAACAGGACTCCTCGGCCTGAAGACTATCTTGCTGGCGCCCACTTTTGCCCCCTCTACCTGCCCGCCGCAAAGCCTGGCCAGGGCTTTGATAGCTGCCAGATGCTGCAGCCTGAGGCCGGGCTTGTCTCGCTTGGCGCGGATATTGGTTAGTTCAAGCTCCTCGCCGAGCAAAGCTGCCAGCCCGATAGCGTAGCGGACAATCGTGCCGCTCCCTGATTTCTGACTCCCGTCGATATGAAGCATATTGATATTATATCAGCCTGGTAATAAGTAACACTTGAGCCTCGGCAAGTCAGAGGTCCAGGCGATAAGCCATCACAGTCACTCCGGGTCTGGGGTGAAAATCGAATTCTGTCGCTCGCACAAATCCCATCCGTTCGTACAGCCGGCGGGCAACGGCCATAATTTCTGAAGTATGCAAGCCGATGGTGGGAATGCCTCGCTCGCTACAGCGACAAATGCACTCTTCCATCAATGCTCGACCGATGCCCCGGTTCCGGTAGGCCGGGTGAACGGCTAACAAGCGGATGCCCGCCCAACCCTCGGGCCACCCTTCCTGTGCCGAGTCCGAGGCCTTCGAGTACAGTGTCACAGCGCCTGCCAGTTGCCCTCTCATCTCAGCAACAATCAACTCAGCCTTGTCCAGGCGGCTCCGCACGTCCATAATGTCTTCCAGATATGACTTCCAGATTTCCGAAGGTATCGAGCTTTCGTACTGTTGGAAAGCGTCTTTGAGCAACTGCGATACCTTGTCCAACTCCTCGGGACGGGCGTCGCGCGTCTGAAGGCTGCCGTTTCCCCCGCGTGAATTGCGGTTCATTTTGACCTCATACCCAATGTTAATCCGAATCTAAATAGAGTTGTCTAACAATCTGACCCTACCGAGGCTGTGAAAATATGCTCAGATTGTCATTCTTCAGTCGCCCTTCGGATTTGCGTAGAGACACGGCATGCCGTGTCTCTACAGAATGACATTTGGCGCAAGCCCCTCAAAGGAGAGGGGATATGATAACGCCCGCTAATCCAATTAAACACGAAAATCAGTAAACCCGCTGGGTAAAGAAGTAGTTCAAATACTGGCGCAAGGCATTCATAGCTATCCGGGGCTGGTTCCAGTAATGGTTCACCACCCAGAGAGCAGAGGCAAGACCGGTCACGAAATGAGGGTCGTAATTTCCCTGGTAGAGGTCGCAAACTCCTTTGACAAGATAGGTCCCCATCCTTTGCCTGCCTCCATTGGAGGAAAGCATTCCCGACAGGCAGACAAGCGCCGGCATTTCGGCCTGTTTTGAGAACACCTGATAGAAAGAATCGTAATCGGACGGTGTTTCGCCAGCCGGAATCGGAGGGAGCGGCTCGGCGCTCTTGTCACCCATAAATTCAATCCAGCAGTCAATTGCATTAACGTACTCCGCCTCACTGAGGAGATGCCGCACCCGCTCGATGGCAAAGCGGGTAATGGTATGGTGCAGATTGACGATGCCGCTGCCGCTGGTTGCCTTCAGCAGGTAATAATTCAGCGCACTCTCCGAGGGAAGCCGCGCCTCCTTGCGCAGATGGGCATGGTATGGAACTGCCCCTTGCAGAAGTAGTCAGCCAGTGTAGCGAGAGCCGGCCAGGGGTCCTGGTCGGTGCGCTCCATCATTTCCAGCAGAATAAAGGCGGTGCAGGATAGTGAGTGCCCCAGTGAGTTTTCCAGGTATCCGTTGCCCAGCAGCAACAGGTTCCGGGCTAATGCGGCGGCGCCTTGCTGCTCCCGGAAAGTGTCCAGTAGCACCGCTACCTCAGCACGGTTACCCCCACGAATGGCGGCCCCGATTTCCGGGAAGGCAACCGGTGAATCCCGGCGAACGCCTTTCGGCAGTTCGTCCAGCTTCGGTCTCTTGGTATACTCCGTTATTTCCAGCCGGACCAAAGCCGGGATGTCATCTTCCGCCAGATAAGGCAAAAACTCCCTGTAAATCCGGTACATCTTGGGGAGGTGAGGATTGATGAAGGGCGGGTTCAGCACCCTCTGCGCCAGCGGGAATAAGGCTAAATGAATCGACCGGGCCTGGTCACCGCGGGTTATCTCCTTGTCGATTAGCGCCGTCACTCCGGCCACGTCCGATTCCCGCATTTGTTTCAATAATTGAGTAACCATGCTCTGTGCCATAAATTTCTCTACCTCCTGACGAGCCAATCAACGCCATTTCAATACCAAGGCGTCTTCCTGCTGTTCAACCCTGGTACCGAATCTCTGCCCCTCACGGTTCAGAGTGGTGATTATCCACGGGAAATCAGCCGCCGAAGCCCGGTTCACTCTGAACAATCTGACTTGCGTCGGTATCATCTCCAGGCCGGCTAATTTCGCGGTCTCCGGATTAAAGGTAACGAAGTACATCAACCCCAGGTCCCCCCTGTAAACCTCGTAGCCTGAAATTCCTTCATAGTCATTCAGGAAATCACCGCAGCCGTACAATATCGGCTTGTCTTTATAAACCTCGATACCCTTAAAATGATGCGATGAATGTCCGTGGATAATATCGACAGCCGCCGAATCGATGATTCGATGGGCAAACTCCATCTGCTGGTGAGAAATCTCGTATCCCCAGTTAGCTCCCCAATGCACGGAAAAGACAACGATATCACCATTTTCTTTCACTCCACGAACCAGTTCGCCAATCCGGTCGGCCGTTTCCGTGGAGAAATCCCTGAGCAGATTTACTCCCGGTTTATTATCCGAGGCCGCCCAGTCTTCAGGGATACCGCTCGTCTCAGAACCGAAGGAAAACACGAGCGCCCTGCCCTTGTCTTCGACGTCCAGAATCGCCGGAGCCTGGGCTTCCTTCAGATTCCGGCCGGCTCCAGCCCTCTTCACCCCGGCCCCATCAAGTGTAGCCAGCGTTTCTAAAAGACCTGAGCAACCCCAATCGAGCATATGGTTGTTGGCGAGACAGCAGCAATCGATTTTTGCCGCCGTAATGCAGGAGATATTCTCCGGGTTCATCCGGTAGTGGATGCCCTTATCCTTAAGATAAGTTTCACTCCTGGTTATCGTCGTTTCAAGGTTGATGATGCGAAGGTCGGGGACGACCCGCTCCATTTCCTCGAGGGCATCCCCCCAGATGTAGGCAAAATCAACCGGCGCCGGGATACGACCGCTGGCAGCTTCCGCAAGGGACACGTAGCCCCGGGCGCTTTTCATATATTCCTCATAAAGGATGGGGTTACCAGGGTGAGGCAGCGCCTGGTCGATTCCCCGGCCGGTCATCACGTCTCCACAAAGAAATATTGTCAGATTGGACACGGTTTCGCCTCCGCTAAACTTCAGGTGGTCAGGGCTAAGATTATCTCTTTGCAGAAATAGGGCAGGTCGTCAGGCATCCGCGATGTGATTAACTGGCCGTCGTGGACCACCGGCTTATCTTCCCAGATTCCGCCGGCATTGGTCATATCATCCCTGATGCTGTGAAAGCTGGTGACCCGCTTACCTCGAATAATATCCGCTGACGCCAGCATCCAGCCGGCGTGGCATATGGCCGCCACCACCTTCCCTTGAGAATGCGCCTCTTTGACCAGCTTTACCATCGCCGGATTACGGCGCATCAGGTCAGGCGCGTAGCCTCCGGGGATAATCACCGCATCATAGTCCTCGACCTTCGCCTCTTTAGCAGCCATGGCCGCAGTCACTTCGTAGCCGTTTTCGCTGGTGTGTACCCTGCCCTTATCGCGTCCTATCACCGTTACTTCTGCTCCGGCCTCTCGAAAGCGGAGCAACGGATACCAGAGTTCAAGGGTTTGGTAGCGGTCCTCGGCAAACAAGGCAATACGTTTACCCTCAAGTTCCATATCTATTTTCTTCCTGTTAAGAATCATATCGTGGCTAGCCGGTTTTTTTATATACGTAAAGATACCTAGTTTCGCCTTTCGCACCGAATGTCGAACAGAATAATTGCGGCAAAGACGTCTTCCCTGAAACGCTTTAAATCTCTCTTAATCTCCCCTTCGACAGGCTCCTTCGGCTTCGCTCAGGACAAGTCAGGACAAGCTCTTTACAAAAGGGAGATACCTGGTTCCTCCCCCTTTGGCAAAGTCCCGATTCACTTCGTTCATACGGGATTCCGTATGAGTTTACGAATCGGAAGGGGAATGAGGGGGATTTTGAGTTAGTTTTTCCTGGTTTCGGAAGACCCGGGAGGGCAAAATTTTCTTTTGTCCCTATCTTCGTGTATAATTAATTATCTAATGGTCGTTGGCATTGCCTGTAGGACATTGCTTAAACGGTGGAGGTAGAAGATGGGTAGTGAGACAGCCCGGGCTCACCAGCTAATCCAACAAATAATCGGCAACATCGAGCAGGTAATCGTTGGTAAGCGAGAGGCGGTGGAGCTGGCCATAGTCGCTGTGATTAGCCAGGGGCATCTGCTTATCGAGGATGCGCCGGGCGTTGGCAAGACCATGCTGGCTCGCAGCCTGGCAAAATCCATCAACTGCACCTTCAAGCGAATTCAGTTCACTCCGGATATGCTGCCCGGCGATATAACCGGAGTCACCGTCTACAATCAAAAGACAAACGAATTTGAGTTTCGCGCCGGGCCGATTATGGCTCAGGTGGTTCTGGCCGATGAAATCAACCGGGCCACTCCCAAGGTTCAATCAGCTCTTCTGGAACCGATGGAAGAAAGACAGCTCACTGTAGACGGAATCACTTACCCGATGCCCGTTCCTTTCCACGTTTTAGCCACACAGGACCCGATCGAATATGAGGGTCTCTTTCCCCTGCCCGAGGCACAACTGGACAGATTTCTGCTGAGGATAAGCCTCGGGTATCCCTCCGAGTCCGATGAAATCATCATTATGGAGAGACAGCAGCATGCCCACCCCGTCCAGCAAATCACCCCCGTAGCAGATGCTTCGGATATCGTCTGGCTTCAGGAAACAGTGAAGAACGTCTATGTCGACGACCTGGTCAAACGGTACATCATCTCGGTTGTGGAGGCAACGCGCCACCACCGCTCGATATATCTCGGCGCCTCGCCACGCGGCTCGCTTGCCCTTTTTCGCACCAGCCAGGCCCGGGCAATAATGCAGGGGCGCGACTATGTGCTGCCCGACGATATTAAAGCCCTGGCGGAACCCGTCCTCGCCCACAGGCTGATATTACCCGCAACAGACCACGTTCAGGATAGAACCGGACGGATTGTCATCGCTGAAATACTCGAAAAGGTTCCCGTGCCGGGAACAATACCTGCCCGCTAACGGGGGCCAAACCTGAGTCTTTTCCAGTAATTTCCCGGAGACAAGCTATGAAAATTCGAGCGACTCTTAGTATCGTGGCGCTGGTTTGTCTCCTCGCCATAGCGCTGGCTCTCGGCTCGGTGCTGCTGCTGCGCGTCTTCACTATGGCAGTGCTGGCGCTATTGTTGGGTTATCTCTGGACGCAGCTCGGTATCCGCAGCTTGACTGCTCAGGTCAAGAAATCAGCCGAGCGCTGCCAGGCAGGCAGCTCGTTCGATGAGGAAATTACGGTAGCTAACAGCAGCCGGACACCCAGGGTTCTGGTTAAAGTCGAGGAAAACACTGATTTGCCAGGCTACCACAACGCTACCATTTTCACTCTGGCCGGACGGCGTTCTCGCTCCTGGCAAATCCGGGTATACTGCCGGCGCCGTGGGCTGTATAAGTTGGGAAGTCTGAAGGTTACATCCACCGACCCGTTCGGTTTTTTCTCCCGGCAACATTATCTGGGAGAGCCGCAAAGTATCCTGGTCTACCCGGCCACCCTGGAACTGCCGCTCTTCCAGCCGCTATCATATAATGAGCCGGGGGCCGGTCCCAGCCGGTGGCTATCGAGCGAGGTCGGTCCTAACGCTTCCCGGGTGCGCGAGTATGCTGGCGGCGATACTCTTAACCGCATCCACTGGCGGAGCACCGCTCACACCGGCAAGATTATGGTTAAAGAATTCGATGCCGATTACTCTCACAATGCTCCCAAACATACCTGGATTATCCTGGATATGAACCAGGCCTCTCAAGCCGGGAAGGGCGATGAGGGTACCGAAGATTGCGCCGTCACTATCGCTGCTTCGCTGATAAAGAAATATGTGGATAACGACCATCCCGTAGGATTGATTGCAACCGGCGACCAGTCTTACCTTTTTCCACCTGACACGGAAAGCCAGCATTTGTGGCAAGTACTGGAAGCCCTGGCTCTGATGAAGGCCACAGGAAAAACCCCGATAGAGCGATTAGTTTCTCAGGAGATAGAACGCTTCGACTCTAACTCCGTAATTATCGTTGTCACGCCTTCCGCAACCGACCGGATGGCAGCCACTCTCCGTCAGGCAATAAACCGCGGCGCCACGGTTATGATTGTATCGCTCGATGCAGCCAGCTTCGGAGGAATGGAAACGGCTAATGCCACGGCGCATCTGGCTGCCGTAGGCTGCCGGGTGTATACCGTCAGACAGGGGGATGACCTGGCTAAGGCGCTCGATAGCCGGGCGCACATTCCACAGCGGAGATAAAACAAACAAATCCGGATTGCAAAGCTCAAATTACAAATGAAATCCAAATGCTTTAATGCCAAAACTTTTTGAATTTAGGACTTTGTCATTTGACATTTGAACTTCTCTAGGACTTGGGATTTAGCGCTTAGGGTTTATAGGTTAGAAATGTCACGAGCCAAACTTAAGTCGTTGTTGGGTAGCTGGCAGGAATGGGGAACGATTGTTTTCCTTCTTCTGACCCTGAGCATTTCGGTCGGCTCGGTGGAGCAAGCCCATTGGGTAACACCCGAGCTATCGCTGATGCTCGTCCTCACCCTTGCTGTGCTGACCGGTTGGATACTGTGTAAAAGCAGATTACCCGTCCTTATAGCACATCCTCTTGCCATACTTCTGGGCGCTGCCGTAACTGTCTGGCGAGCATCCGGTATTTTTGCCTCGCCGGACCTGGCATCCCGAATTAGCCAGCTAGCCGCCGCCTCGCAATCCTGGTGGCAGGCGCTGAATACGTCTCAACCCGCCGAGGGCTCGGCGCATTTTGTCGTTTTTCTTGTCTTTCTAACCTGGATAATGGGCTACATCTCGACTTGGTTTATTCTGCGCAGGAGAAATGCCTGGGTAGGCATTTGCCTGGGCGCCACCGCTCTCCTGGTAAACCTGAGTAACTTACCGACGCAGTATTTCGTCTTTTTCTTATATTACGCCCTGGCGGCTCTATTTCTGGTCGGTATGACGAATCTGGCAAAGCAAGACGACTGGTTCAAAGACCAGAACATCCCTTATCCCGCTAAGAGCGCCATTAACTCCGTAGCATCTTTACTTTGTCTCAGCAGCCTGGTGGTCTCCGTTGCCTGGCTCACCCCCGAATTGCGCATCGAGCGATTCGAGACCTGGATAGGTGGGAGCTTGGGTCGGACTATGGAGAAACAGTTCGACAATTTCTTTGCTTCCATTCCGGCCAAGCAGCCTATTCTAAGAAGCGATGAAAAGAACGCCCTGTTTTTCGGGGATTCCTCTTTCGACCAAGGCGACCAGCTGCACTTTGTCATCATCTCCGACCAACCGCTTTACTTGCGAACCAGAATGTATGATAACTATACCACTTCAGGCTGGACAAGCAGTAACGCTACGGAGCACACTCACAGGCAGGGAACTCTCACCCCTGAAACAAGTGAGCTTGCCAAACTGCGCCAGATAACCTATACGGTGGTGCCTAAAGTAAAGACGGATATCCTGCTGAACGGAGGGGAGTTCGTTTCTTCCAGTATTCCAGCATCGGTGCGGACTCTGCCTCCACTGAGCTTTAGCACAGACCCGACCCAGCCCACCTCCGGCACCGATACTGTGGCTATCACCAGCCTTTACTCCCTCAAGCCCGACCGCCATTATAGAGTCACGGCCAGCATCAGTGCGTCCGCACCCGAAGACCTGTCCCGCACCGATGGGGAATACCCTTCCTGGGTTACCGATTACTATCTGCAATTACCCGCCTTTTTCCCTGAGCGCGTCAGGCGACTGAGTGAAGCCGTGACAAGACAGGCGAAAACGCCTTATGACAAGGCAATCGCCATCAAGGACTATCTGGCCAACATCGAGTACCAACTGGAAGCGACAGCTCCACCCGCCCGGGTCGATGGTATCGACTATTTTCTTTTCACCCAGAAATCGGGCAATTGTGTCCAGTTCGCCTCGGCTATGGCAGTCATGCTTCGTTCTCTCGGCATACCGTCCAGAGTACTCAGCGGCTACGCACCCGGTGAAACGGATGCCAACACGGGGAATTACGTTCTTACCGCTAAGGACAGCCATGCCTGGCCGGAGGTTTATTTCTCCGGCTACGGCTGGGTAGGTTTTGAAGCTACCCCGGGTCAAAATACTGAACCCGGCTTAACAGATGGCATCGAAGATACGGGAGCGGTTTCTCCTTCAGCTCAATCTTCGGATGAGCTGTTGGAGGAGGATATCGGGGGTGGTAGTCTTGGTATCAGTAGTGCAGCAGCAACAAACGCCACAAACCTTTGGGGGATGTACTTTATGTACATCTTCGGCGGCATTTTCACGCTGGTGGTCATAATCTGGCTATTCGTCACAGGCCGCGAACGGCATCTAGCAAAACCAGATTACTCATCTAAGATCTACCGCCAGATGTGCTTCTTTGCCTCGCTGGTTGGCATGAGTCCCAGACCTCAGCAGACGCCTCTCGAATACGGCGCCAAACTGGCCTCGGCCTTTCCTCTGCAGGCCGAGGCATTCGGCAATATCGTCCAAACCTATGTCGAGAGCCAGTACAGCGCCGATAAGAAACTCGGCCGCTGGGAGGGCTACAGACTCCAGCGGTCCTGGCGCGAGGCGCGCCGGCGCCTTATCAGGCGGCGGCTCCACCTGCGCTAAGCACGAAATCCGAAATACTAAACACAAAACAAATCCAAATGCTTTAATACCTGAAACATTCTCCACAATATTGAGAGCATTTAACAACACTCTGTCATTCCCCCGCCCCGTATCACGGTACGGGGTAAACTCCGGCAGGGAATCCATATTTTTGCTTTGGAATTTGGATTTTATTTGGCATTTGGGCTTTGACATTTGAGCTTTTCAAGGGTATATAATAGCCTCGCTACAAACATCTTGGAGAGAACAATGAGCCAGACATTCAATACGATTGTGAACACGACCTCGGGCAAGCTGCAAGGTCAACACGAGGACGGATTATATGTTTTCAGAGGCATACCTTACGCCGCGCCTCCGACCGGCAAGCGGCGCTGGCTGCCCCCGCAGCCATTGGAACCGTGGCGGGGAGTCCGTGAGGCCAAGAGCTTTGGAGACATTGCGCCTCAGAGCAATAGCCCGTTCGGCGCCTTCCGGGAACCGGCCGCACCTGAACCCCAGGGTGAAGACTGCCTGTTTCTGAATATCTGGAGCCCCGGGCTCGATGACCGGCGCCGTCCGGTAATGGTCTGGATCCATGGCGGGGCCTTTAGCCGGGGGTCAGGCTCAAGCTCCAGACACCCCGCAGACACGCTGGCCAGACGCGGCAACGCCGTGCTGGTTACCATTAACTACCGGCTGGGCCCGCTGGGCTTCTTACGGCTGAAAGAGGCTACCAATGGACTTATCCCCGCCACTGGAAACGAGGGTTTGTTAGACCAGATCGCCGCCCTGCGCTGGGTCAACGACAACATCGCCGCCTTTGGCGGCGACCCGGCCAATATCACTGTTTTCGGTGAATCAGCGGGGGCGATGAGCGTGGGCTGTTTGCTGGCTATGCCGCAAGCCAGAGGCCTGTTCCAAAAAGCGATACTCCAGAGCGGAGCCAGCACCTTCCGGCCCCGGGACCCCGCTGTCAGAATAGGCGAGAGATTTCTGGAGGGTCTTGGCATCGAAGCGAAAAACGCCTCGATTCTGATGTCTTTGACCACTGAAATGCTGATACAAGCTCAATTACCCCCGCTGACGCCCACTCGAGCGGCGGCTTCCAGTAACCGTGGCGCCACCTTCAAGCCTGTCGTCGATGGAGAAACCCTGCCCGAAATTCCGCTCGATGCGATACAAAGAGGCTCGGCAAAAGACGTCATCGTGCTAACCGGCTCCAACCTTGAAGAGGCTAAACTCTTCGGCGCGACTAGCCCGGCTCTGAAGAACCTGGACGAAGACGGGCTGGTGAAACGGGTGCAGCGGCAATTACCTCTCGATTACGGCAAGCCCCTTATCGAGCAGTACCGGAATATCAGAAAGAAGCGTGGACTGGATGCCAGTCCCGCTGAAATCCTGATGGCGATACAGACCGACCAGCAATTTCGCATCCCGGATGTCCGGCTGGCTGAAACCCAGCGCCGCCTGGACGTGAAAGCCTATAGCTACCTGTTCGACTGGAAAGCAGCCACACCCGGCCTGGGCGCCTGTCACGCTCTCGATGTCGGCTTTGTTTTTAACTGTCTGGATGCCGGTTTTCACGGCTCGGGACCGGCGGCGGAAAGGCTGGTCGGTTTTATGCAGGATGCCTGGCTCGCTTTTGCCCGCACCGGCGACCCCAGCTGTGAAAGTCTCGGCGAATGGCCCCTCTACGGAGATACCCGTGAGACCATGATTTTGGGCGAGGATTGCCGTGTCGAGGCAGCCCCCTACGAAGAAGAACGCCGGATTTGGGATTCCGTCCCCAATATCCACCTCGGCTAGTCCCCGGTTCCAGATGCTTTCTGGACAAAACGCAGCAGGGAGAATATGATATAAATACTGAAAATCCCAGATGATGAGAGGAGGATTCTACGATGGCAACGGCTACACGGACACGGATAACTCTGGAAAAGACCGACTCAGCAAGAGAAAAGAAGCTCATCGCTCAAATCGAGAAGAAGCACGGTAAGAGTGTAGAGGAGCTCCGGCAAGAAAGGGACAAGAGAATCAGGGATGCTCAGCAGTTAAAGGAACCTGATAGGGTCCCCGTCACCTTTAACGTGGGGGCCTTCGCCTGCAAGTACGCTGGCTTGCCTAATTCCGTAATGTATTACGACCCCGCCGCTTACAGGGACGCCTGCCTCAAGGCAATCCTTGATTTGGAGCCGGATTCGGGCGGGGCGGCAGTAGGCACCAATTCAGGCATTATGCTGGAGCTACTTGATACCAAACACCAGCGCTGGCCCGGCGGTACCCTGCCCGAGGATGCTGTATACCAGTTCGTCGAGGGCGAGTATATGAAGCAGGATGAGTACGACCTCTTCCTGAACGACCCATCCGATTTCATCTTGCGCTACTATTTGCCGCGCCTTTACGGGACGCTATCGCCGGTTTCGAAGCTGCCCGCCTTCAGGAACATGGTCGGCGGCACGTCATTCGTTGGTGTTCTAAACTTCTTTCTCAATCCGGAGTTCAAGGGGCTTGCCAATAAGCTGACGAATGCCGCCGAAGAGCAACAGAGGTGGGCGAAAGAGGGGGCCGATTTCTCCGCACAGATGGAGCGCCTCGGCTATCCTTCCCAGCAGCAACGCGGCAATACGCCGGGCGGCGCCCCCTTCGATGCCGTTTCGGACTTTCTGAGAGGTATGCGCGGGGCGATGCTCGATATGTACCGCTGTCCGGATAAACTGCTGGCTGCCTGCGATAAGATTCTCGAATGGCGCATCGAGCGCTCGACTCCGGCCCAGCCGAGTAAGCCGGGTGAGATGGTTCGGGGCGGCGGCGCGCCTCTTCACCGCGGTTCCGATGGCTTTATGTCGATTCAGCAGTTCGAGAAGTTCTACTGGCCGGGTTTGAAAAAAGCCATTATGGTGGCTGTCGAACTGGGCTATACCACATCATCCTTCTGCGAGGGCATCTGGGACGAACGCCTGCACTATTGGCTCGAGATTCCGAAGGGTAAAGCCATCCTTCGTTTCGAGAAGACGGACATGTTCAAAGCCAAGGAAGTCCTGGGCGGTCACCACTGCATTCAGGGCGGCGTTCCTTCCTCACTGCTGGAAGTCGGCTCTCCCTCGGAGGTCGAGGAGTACTGCAAGAAACTCATCAAGGTGTGCGGCAAAGGCGGCGGTTTCATCCTTGGTCCGGGCAGTTCAATCGATTACGCCAAGCCGGAAAACCTGAAGGCGATGATAGACGCCGCCGAGAAGTACGGCAGGTACTAGAGGTTCTTATTGCCACAATTTTCAAAAAGGGGGAAGCATTTCTGCTTCCCCCTTTTTTACAGAATTTTTTGGGTCATCCCAATCAGAGTTATCAAGCAGCTCAACTCTGAGATTGTCTAATAACGGACTTGTCATTCCGTGCTTGACACGGAATCCAGTAAACCCTGCTTAGGAACACAACGCTCATATTCTGGATACCGACTTTCGTCGGTATGGCATAGCATTGTTAAACACTCTTCAGCTCTTCATATTGACAAACTGCAGAGGAATCTTGTAATCCTGCTCCCTGAGCAATCGCATGGCTTCCTGAAGGTCATCGATGTTCTTACCTGTAATCCTGACCTGGTCTTCCTGGATAGCCGGCTGGACCTTGAGCTTCGTTCCCTTGATGAGCTTTACCATCTTCTGGGCTATCTCTCTGGGAATACCCTGCTTAATCTGGATGTCCAGCTTGGCCGGCGTCGTGTCTTCTATCTTCTTGAGTTCCAGGCACTTCGGGTCCACCTTAAACCGGGCGCATTGACCGATGAGCATCTCTGTAATTGCCTTAACATTACCATCGTCCCCACTAACGATATGAATACTCTTATTCTTTCTATCGAGAGTGACCTCGGACTTCACGTTTTTGAAATCGAAGCGTGAGGAGATTTCACGCTTCACATTGCTGATTGCATTATCCAGCGCCTGCATGTCCACCAAGCTCACCACATCTAATGACGGCATTCTTACCTCCCGGTCGGCACAATTAATACGATGTATTCTAGCACGAACATTACGATAATTCTAAATGAAATCAATCCTCACTCGTTTATTCCTATTGGCGCAGGTGCTATAATTAATATGGTAAGAATGCAACGGAGGTGTCCATTTGGATGAAAGAGATAACCTGATATTTGATTCCAGGCCTGCCCTGCGCAGTCCCTATATTCTGTGCGGATTGAATGGCTGGGTGAACGGCGGCGATGTATCCGCAGGCGGCATCGAGTATCTTATCAAGCAGCTCAGAGCAGAAAAATTTGCCGAATTCCCCGTCGCGCGTTACCATCTCTACCAGGTGCCGGGCGTGGAGAACCTCCGCCCCATGTTCAAGATGCAGGACGGCGTTATCGTGGAAGCGCGCTTCCCGAAGAACGAATTTTACTACGCAACGAATCCCGCCTCGGACCACGATATTATTTTTTTCCTCGGCGCCGAGCCAAGCCTCAACTGGGAGGAGTATGCGGATACCGTGCTCACACTCGCCGGCGACTTCGGGGCTTCCCGGCTCATCACCTTCGGCGGTATCCTGGACAGGTCGCCTTATACCCGCCAGCCAAGAATCTCGTGCACCTGCACCAGTGTAAAAGTCAAGAATGAAATGCAGAAATACAACGTCACGTTTTCCAGCCGCGAGGGCCCGGCCAGCTTCAATCTGATGCTCTTGCGCACCTGCCAGAAGCGAGGACTGGACGGCCTGAATCTGACCGTCAGGGCGCCATATTATCCGGAATTCAATGTCGCCATCGATTACAGCCCCAAATCGGTCAAGGCGGTCCTGGTCAGGCTCGCCCATATGATGAACCTCGATGTGAACTTCGAGGAGCTTAACAAGACAATAACCGAGCTGGAAGGCAAGCTCGACTTCATCAGGCAGCAAAATCCCCAGTTCAACACCTATGTCGAGGAGCTGGAGAAAAACTACGTCGAAATGCCCTATCAGGAGCCTCTCGATATTTCAGCGAATGAGGCGATAAAATTTGCTGAGGAATTCCTGAGACAACACAAAGACCGCCCGCACGGGCAATAACCCGGTTCCGGGCGATTGTACCCCAAGGTCATCATAGTGGCACAGGCGTCCCGCCTGTGCCACACTTTTGACAAAAACCGCACAGGCACTTACAATGTATCTCGCCAAGCTTCAGTAACATCGCCGATGACGCGTGCTTACTAAAGTGAATACAAAATAAAGGAGCGAACAGAAAAGTGTCAGGTATACTCGAAGGCGTAAAAGTAGTGGACATGGGGCAGGTGGCAGCTATTCCCGTCGCCGGGTCGATTCTGGCTGATTGGGGAGCTGAGGTCATCAAAATAGAACCACTCACCGGAGAACTGTACCGGGGTTTAAGGAGAAGCCAGGGCGTCGAGACCGGCGTCTTTAATGTCAGAATCGAGTTATACAATAGAAACAAGAGAAGCATGGCGATAGACCTGAAAAAGGAAGCAGGTCGAGAAATCTTCTACAAGCTCATCAAGCAGTCTGACGTTTTTATGTCGAATTATCGACTTAACGCCCTCGAGAGACTGCAAGTGGATTACGCCAGCTTGAGCAAGGTCAATCCCGGAATAGTTTACGCCACCATCACGGGTTACGGGACAAAAGGGCCGGAGAAAGACGACCCGGGCTATGACCTCACAGCAGGCTGGGCGCGCACCGGCATCATGCACTTGCTTGGTGAACCCGGGAGACCCCCGCCCATGGTACGCACCGGTATGATTGATAGAATGGCGGCCGGGTATTGTGTTGCCGGTATCTGCGCTGCGCTGCTGCACAGAGAAAGGACGGGTGAAGGACAGGAGTTGGACTTATCCCTCTTTCATACCGGCATCTGGGATATTAACGCCGATATCCAGAGCGCCGTCATCGGCACCCCGTTTCAGAGACATGACCGTACTAAAGCGGGCAATCCTCTTCAGAACACCTACTGCACCAAAGACGACCGCTGGTTTCAACTGGCAATGCCTCAATCCCAACCGCTGTGGCCGGGCTTCTGCCGGGCGCTCGAGCGGCCGGACCTGGAAAAAGACCCCCGCTTCAGCACCATGGAGGCACGGACGAAGAATTGCGTAGAACTGATTCGTATCCTGGATACGGTTCTCGCCACCAAGACTATCGATGAGTGGGAGCCTCGCTTCAGAGAGAACGAACTTGTCTTCGGCCGGGTGCAGACTCCTGAGGAGGTCGCCGCCGACCCGCAGGCAATAGCCGCCGGCGTATTTGCCGATTACGACCATCCTGCCATCGGCAAGACCAAGCTAGTCGCCTCGCCGGTAATGTTCACCCAGAACCCGGCTTCGGTTAGAACCCCTGCCGCTGAAATCGGCCAGCACGATGAGGAAATCCTCCTTGAGCTTGGCTACGGCTGGGAAGACATCGGCAAATTCAAAGAGCAAATGGTCGTGCTGTAAGCGGAACCGCGAAACCGGGAAAACCCAACCCAAAATCCCCCTTGGTCCCTCCCGTGTCAAGCACGGGACAGGCTCTTTTCAAAGGGGGATACCTGGTACAGGGGATGTACACTAGCAGGCATCTCCCTTTAACAAAGGGAGAGTGAGAGGGATTTAGGACATCTCGCAGCAAGCTCTGGACGCCAGAAATTAGCATTCTCTCCCCGAATCAGGTATATTTAAGTAAAGCCCTCCCTTCCTCGAAGGAGGCCCGGTGATGAACCCCGGCAGCCTGCGTAATGGTGGAGCGAGTCCCATCCAGTTTAACGACCGGACCGCTTTGGGTTGGGCGAAATGGGTGGGGGCGGCGGCGCTACTGTCTTTTCTCGCGCTGGTGTTCCTTTCACGTACCGCAGAAATCGGGTTTGTCTATTATACGCCCCTCCTTTTTTCTGCGCTCAATATAGTATTCGTAGTCGTGATATCCCTGGTCGTTGCCTTCCTGGCGGCGCGCAGCGTTCTGATAACGGGTCAACGGCTCTCCTGGCTTGGCGGCGGCGCGCTAGCCTTCGGCCTATCGGGTCTGTTTTCCGCCCTGGTGCAGGGTCAACTGAACGCATCGGTAGCCGCGCACAACCTCGGCGCTCTGCTGGCCGGATTCCTGTATCTGGGCAGCGCCACGACTATCTTGCGTGGCCGTCCCCTGGTCCGGTTGCCCGGGACGCCTTCTCGGGTGCTGATTGGCGTCTACGGGGCGGTGGTGCTGGTTATGGCCCTCATCGTTATCTTTAGTCTATCCGGCCTGATGCCAACCTTCTTCACCCTCGAGACCGGAAGTACTCCTCTGAGACAGGTAGTTTTGGGCGCCGCAGACGCCCTATTTGTCATTTCCGGACTTCTTTTGCTGACAGCCTGGACAAGGTCGCGAGCGTCCTTTCTCTACTGGTATTCACTGGGGCTGATTCTCACTGCCCTGGGCCTTTTCGCCCTGAACTTTATCAGAATCCCGGGGGACACCTTCGCCTGGCTGGGCAGAATCGGCCAGTACGTCGGCAGTGTCTACCTGCTCATCGCCGTGGCGACTGTGGTAAAAGAAGCTCGCAGCCGGCACATGCCGGTGGAAGAAGTTATCGCCGCATTCGGCAAGCAGGCCGAGTTTAACTACAAGCTCCTGGTCAATTCCGCCAGCGATGCCATCATCGGCATAGACGGGCTGGGCAGAATCTTCGCCTTCAATCCCGCCGCCGAGAAGATGTTCGGCTACGCCCGGAGCGAGGCAATCGGCAAGCCATTTTTTGATTTGATATTCAGCCCCGGGCAGGTGGACGCCTACCAAAAAGCTGCCGGCGCAGTGGACGCGGGAAGCGACAGTGACGAACGTTCCTCAGCGATAGACCTCACCGCCAGACGAAAAAATGGGGAAGAGTTCCCAGTGGAGTTGACCCTGATATCAAGCAGACTGATGGCCGGTTGGCTGCCTACTACTACTACTACTACTACGCTGGTCATCAGGGATATCACCGAGCGCAAGAAGGCAGAGGAGGCGGTCAGGGAGAGCGAGCGCCGTCTGGCAGAAGCCCAGCAAACCGTCCACCTTGGCAGTTGGGAATGGGATTTGCAGACGGGCGAAATGCACTGGTCTGACGAGATGTTCCGCATCGTTGGTGTGGCTCCACAGAGTTTCACTCCGACGCTGGAGACGGCAACCGAGAGGATGCATCCCGATGACCGCCAGAAAGTCCAAGCGCAACTGGATGAACTCTGGGCGAAAGGGACTGCAAGCTATGAGCACCACGTGGTTTTGCCCGACGGAACCGTCCGAAATGTCGTTACAAACAGTATCGTGACGTATGATAAAAGCGGAAAGCCAAAAAGCGTTGCCGGCACTCTCCAGGACATCACCGAGCGCAAGAAGACGGAGGAAGCGCTCAGGGCGAACGAGACACAGCTGAGGCTGATTCTCGACCAGCTACCGTGTAATGTCTGGACGGTAGATAGAGACCTGAAGATAACCTCAGTCCAGGGCGAGATAATACGAAGCGAAGCCCGGCGGGAGGCGGATATCATCGGGAAACCCATTCATGAATACCTGCAGCTCAGAAACCTCGATTCTGCCCCCATCTTGGCTTGTCTCCGGGCGCTCGCCGGTGAACGGAGCAGTTATGAAAACGAATCCGGGGGAAAGACCTACGTTACGTATGTCGAGCCGTTACGCGATGAAAAGGACGTAATCTCCGGGGCCATAGCTATCGGCATAGATATCACCGAGCGCAAGAAAACAGAGCGTCTCAAAGATGAGTTCATCGGCATGGTCTCCCACGAGCTACGGACGCCCCTGACGGTGATAATGGGCGCTCTCCACGTGCTTACCGCGGCAGGGCTGA
>JACPPR010000063.1 GCA_016190895.1 Chloroflexota bacterium
GTGATTACGCTGACGCGAATGCTGTCCGCACCGCTCCTTCTTACGAGTGGACTCACAGCCTGAGCGATATCATTAACGCTTTGCTCAGCGCTGGGTTGCGAATTGAGTTCCTCCATGAGTTCCAGGTAGGATCCTGGCGATGGATACCTTTCGCCAAGCAGGGTAAAGACAGATTCTGGCATATAGAAGGCGATAGGATTCCGCTCACATTTTCGCTAAAGGCGACCAAGACCAGGGTACACTGATGACTTACCCCACACCCTATACGGAAGTCAACTCTGTTGTGGATGATTTACTTACCAGAGTGAAGGCAGTTCTGGGGAGTAACCTTGTCGGCCTGTACCTGCACGGCTCACTGGCGCTGGGTGCTTTCGTGCCTAACCGGAGTGATATCGACGTTGTCATCTTAACCGCCGACGTAATTTCAGATAAGGAATCCTCAGACTTGAAGGAAATGCACGCTCAAATCGAAGCCCGTCGTTTGCCGTCGACGCCGGAACTGGAAGTGGCTTATGTTCCTGTCAAGAATCTTCAGCAGGATTTCGCTGGAGCATTTCCTCATTTTTACGGTGGAGAGGTCTTGCGCCTTGAGAAATATTTAATAGAGCGCCATGTCCTGCGAGAGCACGGCGTGGTTGTAGCAGGACCCGACCCGAAGATGCTGGTCGTCCCAATTCTCCCGGATGAACTAAAACAGGCAGTAATATTGGAATTCCAACATCACTGGGTGCCGATGCTTCGCGACACTAAAGAGCTGCAACATCCTGGTTATCAGGTCTATGCCGTGCTTACCATGTGCCGGATTCTCTACACACTTGAGCACAAAACAATTGTCTCAAAAAGTGCGGCGGCAGCCTGGGCACAACAGATTTTGCCAGAGCCGATGAGCGGGCTTATCCAACGAGCCTTGAAGTGGCGAAACGGCCAGCTATTCGACTATCTGAATGAAACAACGGACCTCATTCGGTATGTGTTAGAACACCAGCGATAGCCAGGCTACTTTGCCTCCCCCGTTTTCTCTTCAGGTTTATAGTCCCGCAGCCAGCGGTGGATTTGGTCCAGCTGGTGGGAAGACGCTGAAGACCTCGATATCGGCGGGGAACTGCACCCGGTGGCCTTCGCGGACAAAGAGTATGGCAGTCTCATTCTCTTTGAAGGTTTCATTTATCCGCAGCCAGGTGCTCTTACCTGTCCAAAACTATTATTTGTCCCGTCAGCCGGTTATGGTCGGGCGCGCACTCCGCCGGCGTGGCCGCCGCATTAAAACGGGTAAAGCACCGGAATACGAACGACCCAGCTTGGTTTGCGGTGAATTCTATTGTTTTGCTGGCCCCGGGAGCTAATGGTCCGGAATCGACACCGAAATTAGGCAAGGCGAACGAATGGACGGATGGCCTGGGATTGGACAGGTTGAGCACGACCTTATCTCCCTTAAATACCACCAGTGTAACCGGCTCCCAGCGACGGAACGTGCCCGCGGTCGTGTTGTCCGCAGCTATTACCAGCCCTTCTCCCACCGTCATGTTGACAGTATGCGTTTGGGCGGCGAGTCCGGCGCCGGGCGCACCTTGAGGGCCGGAGGCGCCGGCCGGGCCGGCCGGTCCTCTTTCACCCGCAGGTCCGGCGGGACCCCTTTCCCCGACTGGTCCGGCCGGACCGGCCGGCCCCGCTGGGCCCGCGCATGCTGCCAGCAAGATAACCAGCAGACTCAAAACAACGGCAAACCATCCGAGTTTACTGTTGATTCCCATGCTTTCCCCCATCAGGTGTAATACCTTAATTGTATGAACCACCTGATGAGCATTTCAATACGCATTGTTACCTAATAAATACTACGTAGTTCAAAAGGGAGAGACGCACCGCTCGTGTTTTAGCTCGGCGTGTAAAACAAAGTGACCTCTTCCATTAATCCCTGACGGTGGAAAGAGGTCGAGGGGACGGCTGCTTAAAGCCTATTTTGTTTCGCCCGCTTTGTCTTCGGGCGAATAGTCCCGCAGCCAGCGGTGGATTTCATCCAAAGCCGGCGGAAAGACGCTGAATACCTCGATGTCAGATGGAAATTGCACCCGGTGGCCTTCCCGGATGAAGAGCACCGCCACCTCGTTTTCCTTAAAGGTCTCATCGATACGGCGGGCGATGTGCTCATACCTCTTTTTCGAGGCTTCGGTGAAGAAATCAGAGACCATCCGGGCAACCTTTTCGCTGATGAACCCCATCATCAGATGGCGCTCCCAGTCCATAGCCTCCTCGACCAGCTCCATATCCTCGGTCGCTTCTACCTGAGCGCCGCTTCGGCACTTCTCGCTGGTTATCCGGTAGCTTGCCTGGCTTATCTTCTCAAGAAACTTCAAGCCCTCTTCTCCGGCCAGGCTGACCGATTCGTGGTAAATACTTTTGACCCCGCCCATCTTCGCCTCCAGGTTAGCCAGGTGTTCTTTTACCTGTTGCCAGTAAATATCGAACAGCACGCCGTATTCCGCCGGAGCGTCCTGCCAGGAGTACAAAAGAGGCACGAGATACAGCTTCCGCTTGTCCTTGAACTGCCCGGCTTCCGGTCTTTCGATTCTGCCTAATTCTTCTGCCATTTTCCTCTCATGATATTCTGAAATGATTAACTACTAAATTATAACATAAACGTTGTTACCATACCGACGAAAGTCGGTATCCAGAACACAAACCAATTGGGTTTCCTGGATGCACGTCATTCAGTCACGGAATGGAACGGTGTATACTCCGTCACGCCTGAATCTGCTATAATAGCCCTATGATTCGCCAGTGCCATTCCGGAGATACTGCCAAGATATACTTCATCATCAACGAAGCCGCCAAAGCCTATAAAGGTGTCATACCCGCCGATTGCTATCACTGGCCTTACATGCCGCTGGACGAGCTTGAACGGGAGATGAAGCGCATAACTTTCTTCGGTTACCAGACGGATATGCGGCTTGTGGGCGTGATGGGCATCGAGCATATCAAGGATGTCTGTCTTATCCGCCACGCCTACGTGCTGCCCGGCTCGCAGAGACAGGGCATCGGCAGGCAACTCCTGGACCACATCAAATCCCTGGCTGGTTCTTCTTCTCGCCTGCTGGTTGGGACATGGGCCGATGCGCATTGGGCAGTGAGATTTTATATGGAACACGGCTTCATACCCTTGCGAGACAAGGAAAAGCTGTTGAAAACATACTGGGACGTCCCTCAGCGCCAGATTGAGACGTCTGTAGTCCTCGGATTACAGACAGCGAGACACAGGTAGCTCTATAGCTCGGCTTCCAGTAGTGTGGTCGTATCCTGGACGCCTTGAATGCCGCGCACCTCGCCCACGATTATCTTAGCCAGCTCGAAAAGAGATTTTGCCTCAGCCAGAGCGACAGCGTCCCACTGCCCGAAGACAAGCGTGACCTCTTTAATTCCGTGGGTGGCGCGGATTCCGGCCAACGCCTCGGACTCCAGCCCCGGCACCAGCTTGATGAGCAAATACCCCTTTGTCATGATACGTTATTATAGTCCGTTCCCTGTTACGCTGGCAAATCCGCCTCTGAGAACTTTCCACGAAACTAGTGTAGTGTCCGCCAATTAGATTGACAATGAATCATGCTGTTTTGGCTTTGACCCATTGTAAAGCCGAATGCGAGACACTAGACTAGCGAAACATTAACTAAAATCCCCCTCAGTCCCCCTTTGCGAAAGGGGGAGGAGGCTGGCTCTCCCTTTCATAAAGGGAGATACAGAGGGATTTAGGGCGTTTCGTGAAAATCTCCTGTTACCCTGCTATGGTAGCTGAAAATGAAAACGACCAGATAGATGGAGACCAAAGCTCCGACCAGCCAGTATGCCGTGGCGATAGAAAAGCGGTCGGCTGCCCTGCCGAATCCGAAAACCAACGGAATTGTAACCAACATATGCAGCAAACTCAAGAAAGATGCCCCGGTAGCCCGCTGACCGGATGGTAACTCATTATGTAAATCAGTCATTACCAGCGGATGCGTAAAGTAGAATGCCACAAAAGGCAGGAAGGCAAAAGGCACGCCCCACAGCGAATTCGTTAAGCCGACGACGATAAGTCCGGCAGCGCTGAGAACTGCGGCAAAGCCAAAAACCTTTTTCCTGCTGAACCGGCTTAGCTTATAGGCAAACTTTCCCCCAACGGCTGCTATCCCGTTGCTGACACCTGATAGATAGCCAAGCGCCAGAACAGGAATCCCCACGCCGACATAGTACAGTTGACCGTATTCATCTATGGGCAGAAGAGTGATTCCCATAATCACTGAAAAGGCCATCAGGCTAATCAAAAATTGACGGCGCCAGATATACTTACCGGTCTCCCCAATATGCTTCCAGAAGCCCATTTCTCTGGTCGTTCGGTGGATTTGTGGTTCTGTGAATGTCAACGCGACTACCACAGCAGCTAGAGAAAAAGGCAATGTAACCCAGAGCGGCACGACCAGACCTAAGGAGTCCGCCAGCATCGCGCCGCCGATACCAGCAATAATCGAAAATAATTCTCCCCAGAAAACCGCGTTACCAAGCGTCTTCGTATAGACTTCATCCTTGCCGATTTGCTTTAGAGTATCGTATAAGAACGAAGTATCGGTCCCGGAGCCAAAAGCCGAATGAGCGCCAGCAATCAGATTGCCCAGAATAAAGACTCTGAGATTGGGAGCGATGGCCCACAGGGCTGTGGTGCCCATAAAAAAGACCATATTCAGGGCGAGGACATACTTGCGGCTCCACCGATCGGCGAGGGCGCCGGAGGGCACTTCCAGAAGCAGTCGAGAAATTGTGTAGGAGATCTCAACGAGGACCATATCGGTAACGGACAGCCCTCGAGACTTCATCAGGATTTTATCTATGGCATAATAGAGAACAAAGGAGGAGAGGATATTGAAGAGGTAAAACTTCCTGATATTCGCTTTCAGGCGTTGTTCCATCTATTTCCAACCCGCATCTTCGACCGCCCACCACACCCCATCCCCCCGAATTTCGGTCAATCTCACAGACAGAAGAGAATTAGCCATGTCCTCGGCGCTTTTCGTATAAACTTTGATATAGTTTGCCGTATGTCCGGACCAGACTCCGTCAGTCTGTTGCTCAAATAGCACAGTCAAAGTCCTGCCGAAGAAGCCTTGCATAAACTTCGCGGCGGATTCCTGAGCCAGAGCCAGCAGAGTTTGGTTGCGCTGCTTCTTAACCTTATCGCCGACCTGATTACGAGCCGCCGCAGCTTCAGTCCCCCGGCGCGGCGAGTAGGAGAAGACGTGAACGCGGGCAAAGCCCATCTCCCGGCAGAAGCGGAGGCTTTCTTCAAACTCGGCGTCAGTCTCACCCGGAAAGCCAGCGATAACATCCGTGGTGATAGCCACGTCGGGCACCTTTGCCCGAATCAGAGACACTGACTGCTGGTAGTCACTAATCGAATAGCCTCGCCTCATCCGTTTGAGTACGGCGTCACTACCGCTCTGCAGTGAAAGATGAAAGTGGGGACACAATCTCCGGTCGCGCCAAAGTCCGATAAGGTCTTGGGTGATTTCCTGAGGCTGGAGGGAGGAGAGACGTAGCCTGACTATATCGGTCTCAGCCAGAATGCGTTCCAGAAGCTGTTTCAGGTCGGTACCGTTATCATCATAAGCGCCGACCTCGGTGCCGGTCAGCACTACCTCTTTGATGCCGCTGTCCACGCGCTCCCGGACTTCGGCCACAATCTGCTCGGCAGGCTGGCTTTTCTCTCCGCCCCGCACCAGAGGCACGATGCAGTAAGAGCAGAACTTGTTACAACCGTCCTGAATCTTGATGAAGGCGCGTGTCCGTGAAACAGACTCATCGCTGCCATCGCTAGCTTCCGGGATAAGGCAAACGCCATCGGCGCAGGCTAATTCGTCCAAAAGGTACGGTAGGCTCTCTTTTTCATCGTTGCCGGCAACCAGACTTACCCCGACCAGTTTCTCCAGTTCCTCGGGCGCCCGTTGAGCGTAGCAGCCGGTGGCTACTAACATTGTTTTAGCATTCTTACGGTGGGCCAGCCTGAGTAAGTGGCGGGATTTAGCATCGGCGGTTTGAGTGACCGTGCAGGTGTTCAGGATATAGATATCGGCTTCATCTACCAAGGCTACTATCTGGTGTCCCGCCTCAACCAGTTGCCGGACCAAAGCCTCCGTCTCAGCCTGGTTTAGCTTGCAACCTAAGGTTTCCAAGGCAATTTTCATAGTTATTACTGGGAGAACCTCACCGCCCCTTGCCCCCTCTCCTTAATAAGGAGAGGGGATAAAGAGTTTACTCGAGGGGCGTTAGCCCTCTCAAACTCTCCCCTCGAATTGACTCACCGCCTAAAAATCGCTATACTAAATGCCAGTGTCATTATAGCAATCTTGATTTCTGGCGACAAGCTGAGGAGGTTTTCTCTGTGGACAATAGTGATAATACCAGGGTGGTGGTCACGGGTATCGGTTGCTTTTCACCACTCGGGCTGGATATGGCGACAACATGGCAAAATCTGACTGCCGGCAAATCCGGCATCGATAACATCACCCTGTTCGATGCCTCTAACCAGAAGACTAAATTCGCCGGCGAGGTGAAAGGGTTCGACCCAACCACTTATATCGGGCGCAAAGAAGCCCGCCGTATGGACCGCTTCGCCCAACTTTCAGTATCGGCGAGCATTCAAGCCGTCGCACACGCCAAGCTGGAGATTAACCACGGAAACAGCAACAGGATAGGGGTTATCGTGGGCAGCGGCATCGGCGGTCTGACTACCCTGTTTCAGGAAACCAAGGTACTCCTGGAGCAAGGGCCGAGCAAGGTGACCCCGTTCCTGGTGCCGATGATGATATCTGATATGGCGGCGGCGCAAGTCTCAATTACGCTTGGCATCAAGGGAGTTAATCTCGGCGTAACCTCGGCCTGTTCCTCTAGCTCGGATGCCATTGGAGTGGCTTTCGCCCTGATTAAACGGGGCGACGCCGAGGCAGCCATTACCGGCGGCAGCGAGGCGATTATCAACCCGATAGGCATCGCATCTTTCAACGCCCTCAATGCCCTCTCGACGAGAAATGACGACCCCCAGCGGGCTTCGCGCCCGTTCGATACCGACCGTGACGGCTTCGTCATCGGCGAAGGCTCTTGCATCCTTATCCTTGAGAATCTCGAACACGCTCAGAAGCGGGGCGCCAATATCCTGGCTGAAATAGTTGCCTACGGCGCCAGCGGCGACGCCTTCCATATCACCCAGCCTGATGAGGGCGGTGATGGCGCAATGCGCGCAATGAGAATGGCTCTCGCTAAAGCCGGACTGACCCCAAAAGAAATCGATTACATCAACGCCCACGGCACTTCCACGCCGATGAACGACAGGATTGAAACTATGGCGATAAAGAATGTCTTTGGCGAGCAAGCCTACCACGTGCCGGTAAGCTCGACTAAATCGATGACCGGCCATCTCATCGGGGCAGCCGGCGCTCTGGAAGCTGCCGTCTGCATTATGTCAATCCAGAACAGCGTGATACCGCCGACGATTAACCTGAACAAGCCGGCGCCGGAATGCGACCTGGACTATGTGCCTAATGTCGCCCGTCAGGTTCAGGTTAATACCGCCCTGTCCAACACCTTCGGTTTCGGCGGACATAACTCGGTTTTGATTTTCCGAAAATATAGCGAGAGCTAATTTTCCTCTCCCCTTGCGGGAGAGTCCCAATTCATCCCGATTTTATCGGGATTCATACGGGATTCCGTATGAGTGAAACGAATCGGAAGACTAAGGTGAGGGGACACAAACCAGCAACACCCTCCCCATAACCTCATCCGTCCAGGTATGGGTTGCTCGCTGGATTTCTAAAACACGATACTAATAACCCAGCCAGGTTGGCTGGCTAGATTGTGAACAGGCTTGAGCCATAGCCGCTGGAATCTGCTGCCGCCGGCCCCTCAGCGAGAGGACGGTGACGTTTCCGCTATAGATTCGGCAAGCTCATCACAAGTATCGCCGCTGTTGATTCAGCTTCTCTACAATCGGGGGCTTACCGACCCGTCCCAATTCGATTCCTTCCTCGCCGCCGACGAAAACCTATCAGGTGACCCCAATTTGCTGCCTGATATGCACCTGGCAGTCGCCAGGCTCTACCGGGCTTTACTTTCCAATGAAAACATCGCTGTCTACGGCGATTTCGACGCCGATGGCATCACTGCCACGGCCGTGCTTGTCCAGGGACTATCCCTGCTCGGCTGCAAAGCGATTCCCTACATTCCCCACCGCCTGACCGAGGGCTACGGGCTAAGAACGGTTGCCCTTGAGAACCTGAAAAGGCAGGGCGTCAGCCTGGTAGTCACCGTTGATTGCGGCATTACGGCGCTGGCCGAGGTCGAGAAGGCAAGAAAGCTGGGACTCGATATCGTTATTACCGACCATCACATTCCCGGAGATGAAATCCCGCCGGCAAAAGCAGTCGTCAATCCCAAGCTGTCCGGCTCGAAGTACCCGTTCAGAGAGCTGGCCGGCGTTGGAGTGGCTCTAAAACTGCTGCAAGCCCTCTTCCGGGGAATGGGTAAAGAGAACCAGCTTGACGGGCTGACCGACCTGGTGGCTCTGGGTACGGTCGCCGATATGGTTCCGCTGCTGGGCGAAAACCGCTACCTGGTGAAACGAGGGTTAGAACTGCTCAACACGTCCCCCCGCCTCGGCATCCGGGAAATGCAGGCTCAGTCCGGTTCAAAAACGACCCACATCGATGCCGAAAGCATTTCCTGGCTTATCGCCCCCCGATTGAATGCTGCCGGCCGGCTGGAGCACGCCATGGGCAGCTACAGACTGCTGACGACCGATTCGGCGGAAGAGGCACGGGGGCTGGCGAAATGGCTGGAACAAACGAATGCCGAGCGGCAGAAGTTAACGGCAACCATCCTTGAGAAAGCCAGACAACAGGTGATGACCCAGCTTGATTCACCCTTGCTGATAGCCGGAGATACCGATTTTCCGGCCGGCATCATCGGTCTGGTCGCCGGCAGACTGACGCAGGAGTTTTACCGCCCGGCAATCGTTCTCCGCACCGGCGAGCAACTCTGCGGCGGGAGCTGCCGCAGCATTCCCGAGTTCGATATCACCCGGGCGCTGAACCGGTGCCAGCATCTGCTGACCCACTTCGGGGGTCACGCCGGGGCGGCTGGACTCAGCCTGAGGACAAGAGACCTGCCCCGCCTGCAAGAAACGCTATTAGAAATAGCGGCTACTGAGTTAGCCGGCGTCGACCTCCGTCCCAGGGTGGATATCGATGCCGAGGTGAAGCTTTCCGGGATGGGCGGAGATACTTTCACTGCCATTCAGAAGCTAGCCCCCTTCGGACAGGGCAATCCTGTGCCCACTTTTCTCAGCCGCCGGGTAAATGTCCTGGATTGCCAGCCAATGGGCAGTAGTGGCGACCACCTGAGACTGAAACTACGGAAGGACAGCGCATATTGGGACGCGGTCGGCTTCGACCTGGGCCGCTACCGTGGGGAGGTAACCTCTTTCATCGATATCGTTTACAGCCTTGAGATGGACCGCTGGAACGGGCAGGAGAAGCTCCGGCTGAATGTGGTCGATTTTGCACCGAGCCTGTGAAAAGCACTGCGCGCCATGACCGTCATTCCGTGCTTGACACGGAATCCAGTAAAACCCTGCCGCAAGCTACAGCCACTATTCTGGATACCGACTTTCGTCGGTATGGACGCCTATCCATGCTATGGTAAAATGGAGCAAGAAAAGGGGTTGGCAAATGAAAAGAGATAAAGAAACTAAAATAGCCAATACGCGAAAGGCAATAAAGCGAGCACAAGCCATCGTCAGACGCTATGTCCCAAGAGACCAAAGCTTGTCCGAAGAACTAATTCGTGAGCGGAAGGAAGAAGCAGCTCGCGAATGAGTCTGGCTAAGATGTTCGGCGTGCCAGCTCTCACCACCGATAAGGCATGGACAGAGCTTTCAATCGAGACAACAATAAAAGTGATTCGTTAGCTCAGATTGAGCAGCCCAAACACAGCACCGCCTGCCAGCCCGACCAGGGGAGGCACGAAAAGACAGACGACGTACTTGGCTAAAGACAGCCTTACCCCCAGAAATGGGATATACCATGTAATCAGCCCCTGCACGGATAACAAACCTCCTGCCAGCAGGGCAATAACCGGCCCGGCGCCGGCGCCAGCCTTATAGATAGCGGCGACTACCGGTAAAATGACATAGGGGCCGCCACTCAGAAAAAGTCCGACATATGAGCCGATGAGGATGCCCTTCAGACCTGAAGCAGGGCCCAGCCACTCGGCAATCGAAGCGCTGGGCACCAGTACCTGAATAAATCCGCCCAGCGCCATGCCCAGCAAAATACGAAACCACATCGCCTTCAAGGTACGGCCCGTTTGCTTTAAGCCTGCCCAGACTAAAGTCCATCTCCCTTTCCAGAAGGCAGCTATGATAGCGAGGGCTAACAGCACCAACAGAATCAATAAGGCGGTGTCCATCAGGTCTTATCCGCTCCTTCTTTTTGCCCGGCGCCGGAAGCAGAAAGGTCACGCTTAGCTTCCAGGTCGGGCAACCGGCCAAGCAGTTTGAAGACCGCCGACCCGGCAAGACCAACCAGCGGAACGATGAACAAGCAGACGATATACTTCGACAGGGGCAATCCAACCCCTAAAAACGGGATTTGCCAGACGATGAGATTTTGCAGCGCAAGCAAAGCCTGTCCGGTGAGCAGGGCGATAATAGGCCCAGCTCCTGCCCCGGCCAGATAAAGGGAGGCGACCACCGGCAGCATCACATACGGGGCGCCGGACAGAATGATGCCGGTGTATGAGCCGATGAGGATACCTTTGACCCCGGAGGCAGGTCCCAACCACCGGGCGATGACGGCGCGGGGAACCAGAACTTGAATCAATCCACCTAAGGCGAAACCCAGGGGAAGCCGCAGCCAGACAGTTTCAAGGAGGCGTCCGGCTTGCACCACGCCCAGCCAGGCTAGCTGCCCTCCCCCCTTCAGAAAAGCCAGCCCCACCGCTACCGATAGCAGGACGATAAGGATGACGAGGGTGGGGTCGGTTCTTCTGACCAGCTTTATCACTGGCTGAATTCTAGCACTCTGCGCTTCGGTTTTCAAACGTGCTAAGGTAACACCGTTTGGTAACGTGAATTGTCATTCCGTGCTTGACACGGAATCCAGTAAGCTAAGACTGCGAACGTGCGTTCTGGACACCGACTTTCGTCGGTGTGGATTACTTGCTAGACTTCTCTTTCCTCCCCCCCACCCCCTCCAATAACACCCTCGCCGCCTCTTTATCCAGGGGTTTATTATTGTTGCCGCACTTGGGAGATTGGATGCAGCTCGGGCAGCCCGATTCGCAGGGACACTCTGAAATAACATCGAGGGCGGCCTGCCAGAGCTGCTCGATAATCTCATAACCCTTCTCGGCGATGCCGATGCCGCCGGGGTAGGCATCATAGATGAATATCTGGGGCTGGTCGGTATCGGGGTGCAACGGCGTGGAGACGCCGCCGATGTCATTCCGGTCGCACAGGGCAAAAAGGGGCAGCATGGCGATAGCGGCGTGCTCGGCGGCATGAATGCCGCCGGCAAAATCCAGCCCCGCCTTATCAACACGGTCGATAGACTCAGAGGGCAGGTCGAACCAGAGCGCCACCGTCTGGAATTTTATCGGCGGTAGGTCGAGCGGCTCCTCACCGATGACCTCCTCGGTATACTGAGCCTTCTTTTTGAAGCCGACCACAGTGTTGGTCACCTCCACCTCACCCAGATACACCTTGACTGAACCGCAAGTGCGGCTGCGAATCTCCTTGATAATGCGCAGGTCTTCGATTTCTTTCGTGTGAGTATAATAATTGGCGCTGGTCGGCTCGGCGTAGGCGGTGTGGCCGGCCAGGTCGAGCTTCGTCACCAGATAGGCTTCTCCCTGGTGCAGGTAAATCGCCCCGGGGTGTATCTGATAGAAGGCAATGCTGGCATCCACCGTCTCCAGAAGCGCGCCGGTAGAGGTATCGATAAGGGCGAAGTTTTCTCTGGAAGTGGAGCGGATATTGATTGCCTGGGCCGGGTAGGAGATACTCGGGGAAAGATACCACTTCTGATTTCGGTGGTTTTTCCTGAGCAGACCCTCCACCTCCAGCCCGGTTATCTCGTCAGCCATACGCGGCCCGAAATACTGGTCGTCACTGCTAATCAAGGGAATTTCCCAGGCGGCGCAGAGCAGGTGCGCCCTCAGGATATAGTGGTTATCCGGATTAACCAGGGCGTTCTCGACGCTCTTCTTGAAGAAAGCCTCCGGGTGGCGCATAAAATACTGGTCGAGCGGATTGTCCAACCCGATAAGAAAGCTCATCGAGCTTTCCATACCCCGCCCGCTCCGCCCCGCCTGCTGCCAGACACTGGCGATGCTCCCCGGGTAGCCGGTAAGCACGGTCGCCGCCAGGTCGCCGATATCCACACCAAGCTCCATAGCCACAGTCGCCACCACACCAAGAAGCTGGCCGCCGAAAAGATCCCGCTCTATCTGGCGACGCTCTTTAGGCAGATAGCCGGCGCGGTAGGGCATAATTCGTTTGGCTATCAACTGGTTGGTTTCGAGTAATTTGTCCCACGAGTAGCTGTAGATAATCTCGGTCAGGCGGCGGGTGCGGGCGAATGTCAGAGTGCGGATGCTCCGGCTGGCCAGTTCTGTGAACAGGTGAGTCGCCTCGCTGCTGGCGCTGCGGCGAGTGCTTCTGACTTTGTCGATGATGGGCGGCTCCCAGAAAACAAATTCCTTAGCGCCGTGGGGCGAGCCATCGTTATCCACCACGGTGAAGGGCAGGCCGGTCAGTCTCTCGGCGTGCTCGCCGGGATTGGCGACGGTCGCCGAGCAGCAGATAAACTGCGGGTTCGAGCCATACAGCCGGCAGAGGCGGCGCAGGCGGCGCATCACGCCGGCGACGTGAGAGCCGAAGACGCCCCGGTAGATGTGGGCTTCATCGATGACGACATATTTCAGGTTGCGCAGCAGCTTTGCCCAGACCCGGTGATTTGGCAAGATGCCCAGGTGGAGCATATCCGGGTTACTCAGGATAATCCGGGCGTCCTGCCTGATTTCGGTGCGTTCCCCCAGCGGGGTATCGCCATCGAAAGTGGCAAAATCATTTTCGTCAAATACTGCCGGCCTTCCGTCAGGAAAAGTCCGGCAGAAGAACTCCCGCAGGACGCGCAACTGGTCCTGGGCGAGGGCTTTGGTGGGGAAAAGATAGATAGCCCGGCTGGCCGGTTCGGTCAGGAGCGCCTCGATGACGGCGGTGTTATAGCACAAGCTCTTGCCGCTGGCGCTCGAAGTGGCTACCATAACATTCTTGCCCTGCCGGGCAGCGTTCACCGCCTCCGCCTGGTGCGTGTAAAAGGAGGCTATGCCGCGCCTGGCGATACAAGCCTGAAGGCTCTCATGCAAAGGTTTCTCAAGTTCAGCGTAAACAGCCTCGCGGGGCGGGATGTGCTCGATGTGAGCTATCTGGCCCTCGTAGGTCTTTTGCGATTTGAGATATTCAAGAAAAGCGGCGGTATCCAAGTTTTCTAAATCCCCCTAATCCCCCTTTTTCAAAGGGGGAGGACCGGTTAGTCTTCAAAGCGGGTGCGCAAGAGCAGGCATCTCCCTTTGGAAAAGGGAGACTGAGAGGGATTTTCTCCCCTACATATCAAAAACGGGCAGAATCTCTATATTGTAATCGAGGACTTCTATCTCAAAGTGAGTATCGGAAATATAGTCAGCTACTTTCGAGAGGATTTCATTGGCGTGCCGGCTATCGTTGCTGACGCAGGAGATGCCGAGGGTAGCCACCTGCCATAAATCAAGGTCATCGACCTCGGCGATGGAGACATTGAATTTGTTCGCCACGCGGCTGGTGATGGATTTCACCACCTGCCGCTTACCCTTGAGAGAAGAATTCTCCGGCAAACGAAACCTGAGCCGACACACACCGACATGCATTGTTGTTTCAAGTTCAATATACTCTTGGCGGGGGGTGGGGTCAAGCAAAATAGCCTTGCCTGTCATTGCGAGACCATTCCGACGAAGTCGGAAGGCGAAGCAATCCGTGGAAGGGGAGGGAAGCAACCACCCATGCCTATTCACTTATTCACCTTAAGAGCCTCCCCAAAACCACGTGCTAAAATTTTCAATTTATGTTATGCTTATGTCGTAACTGTAAAAGAAGAAAAATAGTGAGGTAGTGTGATTTGGAGAAGGAAGAAAAAACAGCAGTTGTAACCAAATACGCCCGGCATGAGAAGGATACCGGCTCGACGGAAGTCCAGGTAGCCATACTCACCGCAAGAATCCAGCAGCTAACCGGGCATATGGCGACCAACCGGCATGATTTCCATACCCAGCACGGCCTGGTCAAAATGGTCGGTAAGAGAAGACGGCTGCTGGCATACCTGATGGATGAAAACGTCGAGCGGTACCGCAACCTGATTAAACAGCTCGGGCTGCGCAAATAGTGTAATCCATACCGGCGGAAGCCGGTATCCATGGTTTCTGGATTCCCGCTTTAAGCGGGAATGACAAGGATGTGGATAAGAGCAGGGAGTCATTCCCAACTTGATTGGGAATCCAGATATCTAAGGAAAATGGAACGGCAATTGGATTCCGTGTCAAGCACGGAATGGGAAATAGTAAATAATTTAGATTAACTAACAGGAGAACTTATTGGCAACATCTCAAACTTTTGAATGTGAAATTGCCGGCCGGAAGCTCGTCATCGAGACGGGCAAACTGGCCGGTCAGGCAACCTCGGCGGTCACCGAGAAGTATGGCGAAACCCTGGTACTGGTGACGCTTTGCGTGGCTGAGAAACCCAGGGAAGGGGTGGATTTCCTGCCCCTGACTGTCGACTACGAAGAAAGACTCTACGCCGTGGGCAAGATTCCCGGCAGCTTCCCCCGGAGAGAAGGGCGTCCCAGCCAGGAGGCGATATTAGCCTGCCGGTTGACTGACCGCCCCATCCGCCCCCTCTTGCCTAAAGAATGGCGTAATGATCTTCAGTTAGTCATCACCGTCTTTTCCGCCGACCAAGAGAACGACCCGGACATACTGGCCGTTATCGGCAGCTCGGCAGTTCTGGCGATGTCGCAAGTTCCCTTTGCCGGCCCGGTGGGTGCGGTGAGGGTCGGCTGTATCGATGGCGAACTTGTGCTCAACCCAACCCTGGTTCAGCTTGGCGAAAGCCAGTTCGATATCGTCGTGGCCAGCACCAAAGAGGCCGTGGCAATGTTAGAAGCCGGAGCCAAAGAGGCGCCGGAAGACCTGGTCATCCAGGCCATCCAGTTCGGCCACCAGGCAAACCAGGAGATTATCAAGCTGCAGGAACGCTTGCAGCAGGCTTTCGGCAAAGCCAAAGTAGCTCCCCCGGCCAAGGCCATTAACCAGGACTTGCTGACGGCCGTAGCATCGGTTATCGGTGGGAAAGTGATACCGGCTTTGAGCCACGCCGATAAAGTGCAACGGGATGACGCTCTCCTGGCTCTAAAGAACCAGCTTATCGCTACTCTGGAATCTACGTATTCGGAAAAAGAGCTGGCGGCAGCTCTGGATGAAGAAATCAAGCACGAAATCAGGGCCAGCCTGCTGGAGAAGAAACAGCGCATCAGCGGGCGCACCCTGACCGAGATTCGCCCCCTCAGCTGCGAAGTGGGCTTGCTCCCACGCACCCACGGCTCGGCACTGTTTAACCGCGGCAACACGCAGGTGCTGTCCATTACTACATTAGGCTCAACCAGAAAGGAGCAGCAGATCGACGGCCTCGGCATCGAGGAGACGAAACGCTTTATCCACCACTACAACTTCCCGCCTTTCTCGACCGGCGAAGCCGGGCGTATCGGTACCCCGGGACGCCGTGAAATCGGTCATGGCGCTCTGGCGGAACGCTCTTTGCAGGCGGTGCTGCCCAAAGACGAGGACTTCCCGTATACCATCCGCCTTGTCTCCGAGGTACTCAGTTCCAGCGGCAGCACCTCGATGGCAAGCGTCTGCGCCAGCAGCCTTTCCCTGATGGACGCCGGCGTGCCCATCAAGACCGCCGTAGCCGGCATCGCCATGGGGCTGGTCACCGATGACAAGGGCAACTACGTCATCTTGACTGATATCGAAGACCTCGAGGACTTCAATGGCGATACCGATTTTAAAGTAGCCGGCACCACCGCCGGTATCACCGGCATCCAAATGGACACCAAGCTCAAGGGACTCAGCCTGGAAGTCGTGGAAAAGACAATCAGGCAGGCTAAAGACGCCCGCTTGTTTATCCTGAACAAGATGGCGCAAACGATTGCCGCCAGCCGTCCCGAGATGAGCCGTTATGCGCCGAGAATGTATAAGATAATGATACCCACTGAAAAAATCGGCGCCGTCATCGGCCCCGGCGGTAAAACAATCCGGTCTATTACCGAATCTACCGGTGCGACCGTCGATATCGACGATACCGGCACTGTAGTCATCGGCTCGAACGATGAGGCATCCGCCCGCAAGGCGATTAACATCATCGAAGGTTTAACCAAGGAAGCCGAGGTCGGCACCATTTACACAGGCAAGGTATCCCGGACGCTGAATTTCGGCGCCATGGTGGAGATTTTGCCCGGCAAGGAAGGTTTGGTACATATCAGCGAGCTGGCTGACTACCATGTTGCCAGTGTCGAAGATGTCGTCAAGGTCGGCGATGAAATCACAGTCAAGGTAATCGATATAGATAACCTGGGCAGGGTAAACCTTTCGCGGCGGGCAGTGCTTAACCCTGATTACAAGCCTGCTGAAAGAAGGGAAAGAAGTCCGTCATCGGACTTCAGAGGACCGCGGGATTCCCGGGATTCCCGGCCTCCCCAGCGCCCCCGCCCTCCCCGGCGCGACTAGGACTAAGGAGTCAGAGCATGGCAGCGATAAAGGTGGTAGTCCACGGGGCCCTGGGCAAAGTGGGACAGGAGGTCGTCAAAGCCGTCTGCGCGGACCCTGAAACGAAGCTGGTCGGCGCAGTCGATGTTAAGCCCGCCGGAGATTCTATGCCCCTCCCCGATGCCCCGGCGGGAACCATCCCCATTTCCCCTGATGTAAGCGATATTCTCACCAGATGCCCGGCGGATGTGATGGTGGATTTCAGCGTTGCCAAAGCCTCACTGCCGGCCGTTCGCGCCGCCGCTAAGAAGAAGGTCAACCTGGTCATCGGCACCACCGGCTTCGCCGCTGATGAGCTTGATGAAATTAAACAACTGGCTGCCTCTAACAAGGTCGGCATCGTGGTTGCCCCTAACTTCGCTCTCGGGGCAGTCCTGATGATGCACCTGGCCAAGATTGCCGCCAGGTATATGGACTACGCCGAAATTATCGAGCTGCACCATCACCTGAAAGCGGATGCCCCCTCGGGGACATCCCTATCTACCGCCAGAGCAATGGCAGCTTCCAGAGGCAAACCGTTCTCTCACCCGGCCGACCCGGTAAAGCCATCGAGCAGCCGGGGAGAGCAGGTCGAGGGAGTCTCGATACACGCTGTCAGATTGCCCGGCCTCATGGCTCACCAGGAAGTAATTCTGGGCGCCGCCGGTCAGACATTGATAATTAGACATGATACTATTAACCGGGAATGCTATATGCCCGGCGTGCTGCTGGCCATCAAGGAAGTGGTCAAGCGCCCGGGGTTTACTTACGGTCTGGACACTTTGCTGGGTTTATGAGAAAATACAACCTCAAAGTCCAAATGTCAAAGCCCAAAGTCCGAATTATTCGGCATTTGGCCATTTGGGTTTGATTTGACATTTGGATTTTGGAATTTGGACTTGTTTAGCTTTAGTATTTAGTGCTTAGGATTTTTCGGTAACGGGTTTGGTCATCCCAAATAACTAGGAGGGTTTAATGAAGGGGTACAAGGTCGCCGTTATGGGCGCCACCGGTCTCGTTGGTCAGGAGGTCATCAAAATCTTGGTGCAACGCAAATTTCCGGTAGAATCGATAAGCCTGCTGGCTTCAGACCGCTCGGCGGGCAAGAAAGCGTTCTTCAACCATGATGAGGTTGAAGTTAAGGAGACGACCCCCGAATCTTTCGAGGGCATGGATATCGTCTTTTCCGCCGTCGAAACGGGCATCAGCAAGCGCTTCGCTCCGATAGCCGTGCAGGCCGGAGCGTTGGTAATCGATAAGAGTAATGCTTTTCGAACCGACCCGGCCGTGCCCCTGGTAGTGCCAGAGGTCAACGGCCAGGATATCAGGTGGCATAAGGGAATTATCGCCAGCCCGAACTGCTCTACCATCCAGATGGTAGTCGCTCTCAACCCGCTGCACAAGGCCAATCCCATCAAGCGGATTGTCGTCGATACCTACCAGTCGGTGTCGGGCACCGGCTCGGCGGCTATCGAAGAGCTGACCGCGCAGGCCAAACAAGTCTTGAACGGACAGGCTACCGCCCCCCACGTTTACCACCACCAGATTGCCTTCAACGTGCTGCCGGAGATAGATGTTTTCATGGATAACGGCTACTCTAAAGAAGAATGGAAGATGGTGGAAGAAACCAGGAAGATTATGCACGCCGATGAGCTGGCCATATCGGCTACCTGCGTCCGCGTGCCTGTATTCATCAGCCATAGCGAAGCAGTCAACATAGAGTTCTCGGAAGCGATGACTCCCGATGAGGTGCGGCGCATCCTTTCCCAATCTCCCGGAATCAAAGTACTGGACGACCCGATGATCAGTCTTTATCCCCAAGCCTGGGCGGCCGCCGGCACTGACGAGGTTTTTGTCGGACGTATCCGCCAGGACGCTTCCCACCCCCGCGGCATCGTGATGTGGGTCGTGGCCGATAATCTGCGCAAGGGAGCCGCCCTGAATGCCGTCCAGATTGCCGAAGAGGCGATTAAGCGAGACTGGCTGAAGCCGACAAGAAATCCAGAAACCGTAGGGGCGGGTTTGAAACCCGCCCGTCCGGGGGGCCAAGAATGAAAAAAATAGGCCGATTACAGACAGCGATGGTCACTCCATTTAATGACAAAATGGAGGTCGATTATGAGCAAGCGAAGAAGCTTGCCTTAGCCTTGATTAACTCGGGGAGCGATGGGGTGGTGGTGGTGGGCACGACAGGAGAATCGCCCACCCTTGTCCGCACTGAAGAATTGCGCCTGTTCAAAGAGATAAAAGCGACAGTTGGCAATAAAGGCAACGTCATCGCCGGCACGGGCAGCAACAGCACCGCCGAAGCCATCGAAGCGACCAAAGAGGCCGAGAAAATCGGCGTCGATGCCTGTCTGCTAGTCGTGCCATACTATAACAACCCGACCCAGGAAGGCCTGTACCAACATTTCAAGAAGATTGCTGAAAGTACCTCCTTGCCCTGCATCCTGTATAACGTGCCCTCCCGGACTGTCAGAAACCTGGATAAGGAGACTATTGTCAGACTAAGCCAGATAGAAAATATCATCGGCGTCAAAGAAGCCAGCGGAAACCTGGAGCAGGCGTCTTATGTCATCAGCAACGCGCGGAAGGATTTCCTGGTCTGGAGCGGCAATGATAGTGATACATTGCCCATCCTGGCGCTTGGCGGCTACGGGGTTATCAGCGTCGCCTCGCACCTGGTCGGCAAGCAGATTGCCGAGATGATAGATTGCTTCGTCAGCGGCGAGACGGCGAAAGCCGCCGAGCTTCACCGCCACCTGATGCCCTTGTTCAAGGACCTGTTTGTCATCGCCAACCCGATGCCGGTGAAATACGCCGTCAACCAGGTGGGCTTCCGCGTCGGCAAGCCTCGCCTGCCTCTACTCGAGCCGGATGAAAAGACGGCTGCCGTTATAATGAATACCGTCAAGAAATATAAGATAGATTTGCCGGTGTAGGAAAGCCAAATCCTAACCCCTACCCCTTCCCCTTCGGCAAGCTCAGGGCAGGCTCTTTACGAAAGGGAAGGGGTTTTTGGTTCTTGCTCAGTCACGCAACCAGAAAGAGCAGGCCAGATTAATTTGAAAGGATGCCTCAGAACTTTTTTGGGGTAAACAATTCGAGGCTAATTGAGCCTGAGTTGTTTCCAACTTTATGTAATGTTACGAGGCTGGAAGAGAAATGCTATGGACATTAACAATGACGATTGAGAAACACCGTTCCCAGCCAGAAGTTGAACTCCTTCTGCGTTTAATAGTATTATCCATATTGGTCTTGGCAAAATAGTTAACGCAGGAGCGGAAGGATATGTGGCAAAATAACCGCCATAATAGCGGCCTGGCATCAAACTCTAAAGAAGATTTCAGCCAGCATGTTAGAAACATCCCAGACTTTCCCCAGAAGGGCATCATCTTCAGGGATATTACGGGACTTCTGAGGAACGGCCCGGTCTTCAAGCGCGCCATTGATGCTATTGCCGGCCATCACGTTGAACAGGCTATCGATACGGTAGTCAGCATCGAAGCCAGGGGTTTCATCATCGGCTCCGCGCTGGGCTACCGACTGGGCAGCGGGGTGGTGCCGGTGAGAAAGAAGGGTAAGCTGCCCTGGCAAGTTTACCGCAAGTCTTATAACCTGGAATACGGACAAGACCATTTGGAGATTCACCAGGACGCCATCGAGCCAGGAACCAACGTCCTGATTGTCGACGATGTGATTGCCACCGGCGGCACCGTCCAGGCCGTCGCCGAACTAATCAAAGAGATGAAAGGCAACATCGTCGGCGCTTCCTTCCTCATCGAGCTGACCGACCTCAACGGCAGAGACAAAATCAAAGATATTCCTGTGTTTTCGCTGATTAAGTACTAATCTGAGAATAAGCCACCGTCACTCTTTTTAAGGCACTATCGTGTCATTGCGAGACCATTCCGCCGCAGCGGAAGGCGAAGCAATCCCGGTGTAGTGATACACACGCTCACCTCCCAAATTTGCCATGGGCTGCCTCCTCGCTATGACGTTAGCATGTTTTCAGACAGCCTCTTTGACTATTGGCCAATCTCAACAATAGCTATTTTTATCTGATTAGTATATACTATATTTAATAAAAGTTATACAGAATGGAGACTGCTATGACCACATCGACACTTTCAGAAAAAGGGTGGGTGGTAATCCCCCGGGAACTGCGGGAGAAGTACGGTCTCAAGAAAGGAGACAAAGTACACATCATCGATTACGGTGGCGTGCTTTCCATCATCCCTGTTTCAAAAGACCCCATCAAAGCCTCGTTTGGCATGTTGAAAGGCGGGAAGTCCCTGACCAAAGCACTGCTGGAATCAAGGCGTGAAGATGCAGCACGCGACAAATAGCTTACCCGATGGCAGTGACTACGTCCTAGATAGCTATGCCCTGCTAGCCTATCTGAAAGCTGAAGTAGGTGGCGAGCCGGTCAAAAAACTGATTGAGTCAGCTAGAGAAGACAAATGCCACCTTTACCTGTGCGTGATTAACCTGGGCGAGGTGATGTATATTGCGGAACGGGAAAAGGGTGCATCTAAAGCCGAACACACGCTGGCCATGATTGAAGAACTACCTATAGAAATTGTAGATGCCGACCGCGCGCTGACGCTGGCGGCGGCCCATCTCAAGATGGATTGCCCCATCGCCTACGCCGATTGCTTTGCCGCCGCCCTATCCCAGCAAAAGAATGCCATTCTGGTAACAGGCGACCCCGAATTCAACAAGCTTAAGCCTGACTGCAATGTGCGCATAGAATGGCTGACGGTCTCATAACAGAGATGAAGGGGAATATTATCGGCGCCGCTTTCCTCATCGAGCTAACCGACCTCAATGGTAGAGATAAGATCAAAGATATTCCCGTCTTTTCGCTGATTAAGTACTAGACCACCGAAAAGTCGATAGCGGTAAGTTTATCCTATTTCTAAATTCCCTTCCCCTTTGGCAAGGGGAAGGGAATTTAGTTTAAGAGGTGCAAGCTCCTCTATTGACACGAATAATATTTGTGTTATAATCAGTTAATTGCTGCTAGTAACAGCAATTAACTGCCGAACAGCAAAATAAGGAGAGGCTAAATGGTTGAAAAATTGGATTATTCCCAATTGAATTGGTCCGGAGTTACTGTGAAACTCTCGCAACGTACTGACATTGCGCTAGAAAAAATCACTCCCAATCCTGAGCAGCCGAGGCGAGGCGAGAAGTCTGACGAAGAACTGAGAAAAAACATTGAGGTGATGGGCACGCTGATTAATCCGATTCTAGTAGAGCCTATAGCCGGTGACGAAAACTTGTACATGATCATCGACGGCGAAAGAAGGTTGGAAGCTTACAAGGCACTTCTAACAGTTCAGAAAAAACAGGCTTTCGCTAAGATTCCCTCTCAAATCGTAGACCGACCATTAAATATCACCGAAAGGCTGAGGATATGGGTGAGCATTCACCGTCAGAGAAAAGACTGGAGCGCCATAGAGAAGGAGCGAGTAGCCTATGACCTAGTCAAGATAGTAGGACTAGAGGTAGCACAAGCTATCCTTGGGGTTAGCATGATTGAGGTCAGAAAGCTTGTCGAGTCCATGGAATTGGCTAACCAAATGCCACATGACCAAGAATTCGCTACTGAGATAAGTTATGCGAGGGAGATAAGAAGCCTAGCTAAGCCTTACCGTAATGACGAAAAGCTCGTAAATCGTATTATCCGGAGGATAGGCAGTGGCGAAATCACCACTTCTAAAAACATTAGGGACCTGAAGCCTTTATTCAGAGATCCCGTAGCACGTGAAATCTTCTTAAAGGAAGACAGTTCGTTAGAGGATGCATGGGCAGTTCTGCCTAAGACTGAGTTACATGGCATGAGTGGAAGTAATGGCTTAAGGCAGAGCGTTTCAAATCTTGCCCAATACTTAAGAACACTGCCAGCCATTGAGATTGACAATCTGAAGCGTGATGCTAATTTCTTGAGCCAGATTGAACAAGCCGAGTCAGCCCTCAAAACGATTCGGAAGATGATATATCGAGGTTAACAGATGAGCTTTTCAAAGAATGCGTGGGCTCAACTCAAGAACAAGACGGCTGATGACATC
Organism: Chloroflexota bacterium; assembly: GCA_016190895.1. Lineage (GTDB taxonomy): Bacteria > Chloroflexota > Dehalococcoidia > Dehalococcoidales > UBA2162 > JACPPR01. The sequence continues at coordinate 22,986 of JACPPR010000063.1, forward strand.
ATATCCGCCTTATTGAAGGACGGATTTGTTCTCGATGACCATGTGAGAACGGAGAGAATCTATCGGCATCCGGATGGTAGGAGAGTATCCATTCACTATCACTCAGGCGATAGGACGTATGGACCAGCTCTACTCAAAGCTCTATTAGAAGATATCGGATGGTCAGAGGCAGAAATGAAGAAACTGAAATTGGTCAAGTAGCGAAGGCGATGTTTAATTCTTCAGTGTATTGTGGAGTCTTGCCTTCCTTGGTGCCGGTTTCCTCGTGCTCATGCAAAATCCCTAGCGGGATTGGGTCGCCATGCTTAATTAATGATTTGAGGTAAACTTCAACGGCATCCTTAGCATTTTGTACAGCTTCAATTCTAGTGTCTCCATAAGTATGCAAACCCTTCAAGGCCGGACAATAAGCATGAAAGCCCTTATCATCTGGCTCTACGATGACCTGAACACGGAACCCTAATTTAGACTTGGTTTTAACCACCTGTTTGTCCTCCACAACTATAATAACTTTAAGACATTCGATACACACTGTCAAGACAAGTGCTTCTTGCTCGTGGTTACAAATACATCCGAAACCCGTGTCCTGAGGCTTTGTAGCCGAGCGCTTCATAGAACCGATGGGCTTCTTTACGGCTCTTATCGCTGATTAGCTGGATTTTGTAGCAGCCGGCCTGTTTCGCTTGAGCCAGGGCGTAGTCCATCAGCAGTTTGCCGATGCCCCGCCGCCGGTAATCCGCATCTACCATCACATTCTCCACCCCCGCCCAGGGCAGGCCGCCGTGCGAGAGATTGGGCACGATAATCAGCGCCATCGTCCCGACCACCTTGCCTTCTTCTTCGGCTACCAGCAGTTCGTGACCGGCGGCAGTACTAATTTCAGCGAAAGCCAGCCTGTAAGCATCGGCGGTAGGAGTGCGGTTTAGCTCTCCGGGCGCCGTGGAGATAACCAGGTCGCCGTAAAGCTCCAGGAGGCGGGGAATATCTGATTCGGTGGCTAAACGGATGGTCGGCATACTTACTAAAATCCCTCTCAATCTCCCCTTCGACAGGCTCAAGGCAGGCTCTTTACGAAAGGGAGATGCCTCATACCGTGTTCTTCTCGACGTATGCCTCCCCCTTTACAAGGGGGATTAGGGGATTTTCGCACACTCCCAACCCTATGGAAAGAAGCCATGCCTCACCAGCGGCTTGACCTCGATGGTCTGCTCTCGGCTGGGGCCGACCGAGATGATATTGACCGGGCAATCGATAAACTCTTCCAGCCGTGTAACGTACTGGCGGGCTTCGGCGGGCAGATGGTTGAACTCACGGACATCGCCAACCGGCGTCTTCCAGCCGGGCAATTCCTCGTAAACGGGCTGGCATTTTTCGAGAATATCGATGCGGCTGGGGAAATCATCAAGCTTATCTTTGCCCAGCCTGTAGCCAGTGCATATCTTGACACTGGGGAAACCATCCAGAATATCGAGGCGTGTGATAGCCGCCGCATTGAAACCGTTGATGCGGGTGCTGAAGCGGGCGGCCACAGCATCGAACCATCCACAACTACGAGGGCGGCCGGTCGTCGTGCCGAACTCGTGCCCCCGCTCTCTAATCGAATCGCCAACCTTGTCTTTTAGCTCGCTGGGGAAGGGTCCTGCGCCCACACGGGTGACGTAGGCCTTGAAGACCCCCAGCACAGCATCGATTTTGGTCGGCCCGATGCCGGCGCCGATACTGGCTCCACCCGCCAGTGGAGAGGAAGATGTGGCATAAGGATAGGTACCGAAATCCGGGTCGAGCAGCGTCCCCTGGGCGCCTTCGAGGAGCACTGGCTGGTTCCGTTGAATGGCCTTATCTATCATCACCGTAGTTTCTCGAATATGAGGGACCATGCGCTCTGCGTAACGGCAGTACTGGCTGTAAACATCGTCCAGAGATAACGGGGCAGCCCCATAGACCTTAGTCAGAACTACGTTCTTGTATTCCAGAATCAATTTGAGGCGCTCCAAGAATACCTTTTCGTCTAGCAGGTCGCCTGCCCGGATGCCCCGCCGGGCCACCTTGTCCGCATAGACCGGGCCGATGCCACGAAGAGTGGTGCCGATGGCATTATCTCCGCGTGATTCCTCCTCCAGCTTATCGAGCAGCAGGTGGTACGGCATAATCAGATTGGCGCGGTCGCTGATGAACAGATTACCGGTACTTATGCCGTGATTATTCAGCAGGTCGATTTCACTGAGCAACGTGGCCGGGTTGATGGCTACGCCGTTACCGATGATGCAGGTAGTCTCCGGATAGAAAATACCGCAGGGTACCAGATGCAGCCCGAACTTGCCATAGCGATTAATGACGGTATGCCCGGCGTTATCGCCACCGGAAAAGCGCACCACCACCTTAGCTCTTTCAGCGAGCATATCGACAACCTTGCCCTTCCCCTCATCCCCCCATTGTGCCCCGATGACAGCAAGAACCGGCATCTTTTCCCCTCCAGTAGTTTGTTTTATTTCGTCTCTCGCCAGGCGTGATATAATCTCTGTCCTGCCGAGATAAAACCCAAAACCGCGATGATAGCTAAAGCACCGGTCAAGAAGGCTAAGTTAATCGGGCTAAGCAAAAGGCCCAGCGCCAGGACGGCCACCCTCTCCGGACGGGTGAATACGCCCACCCCGCACTCGATGCCCATCGCCTCCGCCCTGGCTCTAATATAACTCACCAGGTAAGACCCAATCAAGGCAAGCCCGACAACAATAATGCCGAGGGTCGATTGCTGCCTGGCATAGACAGGCAGCAGGCTCAATAGCAGCACCGCCTCGGAAAAGCGGTCGAGCGTGGAATCGAGGATTGCCCCGAACCTGGTCACTCGCCCGATGCTGCGAGCCAAAGCCCCATCCAGCGTATCGAAGAGACCGGCCACAATGACAGCCAGTCCACCGACAAAGAGCTGCCCGCTGACAATGAGCGCCGCCGCTCCGAGTGTTAACAAAACGCCGAACCAGCTTATGGCATTGGGAGTTACCGATGTTCTGGCTAAAAGCGGCACCACAAGACGGGTAAAATACCCGCCCGCCGTCCGGCGAATCCTTTCCAGTTTTGCTGCCGATACCGGTTTCTGGTGAACAACCGTTTGTTTAGCCAAGAAAATCCCCTTTTCAGATAAAATCAGAAATAGCCTTAATATTTACCTTGCATAATCCGCCATCTAACCTGTCCTCTCTCCCTTGAGGGCAGAAGGTTAGGGTGAGGGTGGTTTTCAATTCTTATACCCCTCACCTTAATCTTCCGATTCGTTTCACTCATACGGAATCCCGTATGAACAGAGTGAATCGGGACTCTCCCGCAAGGGGAGAGGAAAATACGTATAGTCAATTATGCAACTTGGGACTAGTTGTCTCCTCTGCAGCTACCTGCAAGCGTTTTGCCATAAAAGTCGACTACTCTCCGGGCAACCCGTTCCCAGCTATACTGCTCGGCGGTAACCTTGCCCTTAACGCTCATTTGCTGACGCAATGACTCATCTTTTAAAAGGAAAGTCAGGGCTTTAGCCAACTCAGCGCTATTCTTCGGCGGCACCAGCAAGCCCTCCTGTCCGTGAGTGACCACGCTGGCGTAGCCATCGATATTAGAGGCGACGATAGGCGTGCCGACCGCCATTGCTTCGAGGAGGACAATCCCCTGGCTTTCCCGTCCGGTCGACGGGGCGCAGTAAATATCAGCCGTCTTGAAGTAGCGGGGTTTGTCCTCCTCGGAAATAAAGCCGATAAATATTATGTCATCTTCTAGCTGGTTACGCCTGACCCACTTTTCGTAGCCTTTACGCAGCCTGGTGCCGGGCCCGACCACGATAAGTCTGGAATCCGGGATTTCTCTCTTAACCCTCTGAAAGGCTCTGAGGAGAAATTTCAAGCCCTTGCGGTATTCCAGCCTGCCTAGAAACAGGATATTCTTCTTGCCATCGCAGAATTTTTCAATCGGAGCCACACCGGGGTTGAAACGCTCAGTATCGACTCCGTTCGGTATAATTTCAAACGGTCCGGGAATATACTTGCTATGGTATTTCAGAGCCGGCTTCGATACGGCAATCCTGCCGCTGAGCTTGTGCAACCGCCGGCGTAGCAGCCAGGCGCCGATGGGCCACCCGAACCTGTAGCCGGGCTTGCCATCAGCGGCGTGAAACGTGCCGACATTGGTTAAATTGGAAAACCGGAGCGTGGCGCTGCACAGCATCGGCATAAAAGGCTCATGCAAGTGGACGATATCGAATTTCTCTCTGCCCAGCACTTCTTTGATTTTAGAGGCTAGATTGAACGAAATGGAAATACGAACGATAGAATCACTGCTGGGAATCGGGCGGGGTGTGCCGATGCGAATGAACCTGTCGCCGAACTCTTTAACGGGCTTGGATGCAGGGGCAATGACCTTTACTTCATGCCCCATCCGGGTTAGATGACGTTCCAGAGCTAAGATGTGACTGGGTACTCCGCCCGGATGGGCAATATCGTAAGGTGAGACTAACGCTATCTTCATACCAGTCTTGACCCCGACACGTCGAGGCGGCTCCCAGTATTTTTATTTGGGCGCTTTCCGCGCCGGCGCCTTCTTTCCGGGCTGGTCGAGCCGGTTCGCCTTGATGAAATCCTCCACCATCTTGTGAGCTTCGTCATCCGTATGCTGAATGGGCGGGGACTTCATAAAGTAGGCTGCCGGGCCTTCCAGCGTTCCTGTTAAGCCTTTATCCAGAGCTAACTTGCAGCACCGGAGGGCATCTATAACCACGCCGGCCGAGTTGGGACTATCCCAGACTTCCATCTTCAGTTCAAGGTTCAGCGGGACATCGCCGAAGGTCTGCCCCTCCATCTTGATGTAGCAGAACTTGCGGTCCAACAGCCAGGGAACGTAATCGCTAGGGCCGACATGAATGTCGTCCGGGTCCATCTTATAGTCAAGCTGAGAAGTGACCGAATTTGTCTTGGAGATTTTCTTGGATTCCAGCCTTTCCCGTTCCAGCATATTAAGGAAATCGGTGTTGCCGCCGAAGTTAAGCTGGTAGGTATGCAGCAGCTTCACGCCCCGGTCCCGGAACAAGCGGGTCAGCACCCGATGGGTGATGGTCGCCCCGACCTGGGACTTGATGTCATCCCCGATAAGCGGCAATCCCCTCTCGATAAAGCGCTCCTGCCAGTATTTCTCCCGGCCGATGAAGACCGGGATACAGTTGACGAAGGCGCAGCCGGCCTCCAGTACCTGCTCGACATACCACTTGGTGGCTTCCTCACTGCCCACCGGCAGGTAGTTAAGCACCACATCGGTCTTTGTTTCCTTGAGAATTTTGACCATGTTGACTGTCGAACCGGGCGCTTTCTGGATTACTTGAGAAAGATACTTACCCAGCCCATCATGGGTCATACCGCGCTGCACCTTTACCCCGAAAGGCGGGACATCGGTAAATTTGTAGGTATTGTTCGGCTTGGTAAAAATCGCCTCGGACAAATCTTTGCCGACCTTATTTTTATCGATATCGAAGGCGGCGACGAAGTTAATATCGCTGATATGATATCCCCCCAGATTGACATGCATCAGCCCGGGGACGGACTCATTATCCTTCGCCTCTCTGTAATAGTGGACGCCCTGAACCAGCGATGAGGCGCAGTTACCTACTCCGATGATGGCTACGTTTATCTTACCCAAGCTCGAAAGCCCTCCTTTGTACAATAGGACACTTGAAAAAACCGCCACCCGCCCCACCACCGTTGGAACTATATTCTAATTGAGGGTAAACTGTCAAGCCTTTAGAGTGTCCCGGTCACAACGACAGGCGAAAACTCACTCATTGGCTTTCTTACTTTTCTATTTGGTCGCCCTGCCCCTTTAGAGCAGTGACCAAATAGATTTCTGCAGGCACAATTTGAGTAATTATGCCCATCTGTCGGTATGAATGAAACTTACGCAATATTCGGAGCTGGCTTTATACTCGTTGGCTGACCTTCCGGCTGGCTTTTTCTGGTCAGTAGTTGAGGTCGCCAGGCAAATGCACCTGAGCCCCGGAAAATCAGCAGCACGGCGATTCCCATAACGGGCAGGTGCCCGAAGAGCTCATCAGGACCGAGAATGGCCATTGTAGTACCCATAAGCAAAACGACGATGGCTCCAACGAGTCTTGTAGCGATGCCGAAGACCAGTAGAATCCCCGCGCCAAGCTCCACTATTCCGGCAGCGAAAATGAAACGAATGTTTGTAAAGCCGCTGAAGCCCAGAAACTCCATAAAGTTAAGATAATACGTGTCGAGGAAAGTCAGCGCCATATTCGGGGCGAGCAGCTTATTATGCAGCGCCAGAATGACCAGCGTTAGGCCCACTCCGATGCGGATAATGGGAATCGGCAGATGGGCATAGCGTGACGGGTCGAGCTTCAGTTTTACGGCAATGCGGCGGTCTATGGGGCTTGCCCCCATGCCGAAGAATATCAACGCGAAAGCGAGAGCCACGAACTCTACGACGTAATCTATCAGAAGGTCGGGCACAAAGTTGAACACTGCCATCGGGAGGGCAACCACCAGGATAAGAACGCCCGGTATAAGGAAAGACGTTTGGGTGAGCAATAAAACGCCGAGCAGCAACTGAGCTATTCCGCCAAATGTAGACACACTCCAATACACTGGTGAGTCTCCGGACATGAATGCCCTGTTAATCTGAGCGGCAGAGCGGGCTGTAACCGTCACTCCCGGCAGGAGCAGGTCCGGTGCCAGAAACACGCCTGTAACCGCATTGAAGACTAGCGTGACAGCCGCCAGAACGGCGACGAACCGCCATTCGATGCCGCATGGCAAACTTTGCCGCAGTCTTTCAAGCCATTCTTCAAGTTTGTGATGCCACGCTGAACGTTCGGCTAGAACCAACAGGGCTACCAGCAGCAGCCCGCCAAGGATGATGAGCAGGTTCAGCCAATCCAACCAATGGCTTTCACCGATGTGCTGACCGTCCTGGTCGACGAACCAGCGCTCGTGCGCGTAGGCCGGGCTTCCCTGAGCCAGGAAAAGAAAAATCGCCAACACCAGAACTCTAAACCAATAACGCATACCGCACCTCTTCGTCGTTTCAACGGGCTTCCGGCTAGACTTAGATAAAACCGGACACCGGCTCTCTACCGGGTAATCTTCCCGCCGTCGCAGCGGTATCGAAGATAGGCAGTGTTTCAAACTGCTTCCCCAGAATAGCGTTCGATGGCGCGCCGAACCATTCCTCCAGCACGGTAGCGTATACGCTACGGAAATCGACTGTAAAGCGCAAATTATCGCTGGAGAGATTGCCCAGGTTCGGCCGCTCGCCGTAAAAACCACCCTTCACAGGTGTGCCAATGAAAAACATCGGTACAGCAGTACCGTGGTCGGTACCGTCACTGGCATTGCTTTTTGCCCGCCGACCGAACTCGGACCACGTCATGATTACTACATTGCCATCCTTGCCGTGACCTTTCAGGTCTTCGTAAAAGGCGGAGACAGCCTCGGACAAAGTGCGGAGCAGCCTGACATGGTCCGGCTTCTGGCTGGCATGGGTATCCCAACCACCGATAGTTACATGCCCCACTTTGATGCCCAGGTCGGCGACAATTGCCTCGGCGAGAATCTTCAATCCTTTCCCTAGGGGAGTGTCAGGGTACACTACAGCCGGATTGTAGAATTTATCCGCCTGCACGATACCCGCTGAGCTTGCGTAGGCGGCATCGAACGTATCGTCCAGTAGCCCGCGATAAGGAGCGTCTTTCTGCAACGAGTACATCTTAACCAGTGCCTCTCTCCGTGCCGGGGCAGATGCTGGATAGCGGGAGTCACCCTGGAACTGGTACAATTGCACGCTTTCTACTATCGGCACACGCACGCGTGGCGAGTAAAGCTCCGGCGGCAGTCTGCCCCCCATGCCCCCCACCGCGATAGCCCCGAAGGTAGCATCCCTGCCGCTGCTGAGCGTCTCCAGATACCGCCCCAGCCATCCTTCCCTGCGGGAAAAATTAGCTTTGCCTTCCGGATCGGCAAAACGCCAGATGTCCATAGACTGGAAATGGGAGTAGCTGGGAGTCGGGTAGCCGACGCCTTCCACAATCGCCAGCTTTCCCTCATCCCATAAAGCCTTGAATTTAGGGAGGTTGGGGTGGAAACCTACCTCATTATTGATGGCGATGACGTCTTGCTGAGGAATGGCGATATTGGGCCGCAGGTCATAATAACGCCTATCGCCGTAAGGGATGACAGTGTTAAGTCCATCATTCCCGCCGGCTTGCTGAACGACTACCAGGATGCGTCCAGCCTCTGAAGCAGCAGACGACCGCGGAGAATAAACAGTCCCGCGCCGGAACAAGCCAGGGGAAAAGGCGACGGCGGGCAGCAAAGTCGCACCCGCCTTAAGGAATTGACGTCGTGTAACAAGCATATTCTTCTCCTGAGCTAAGCCAGTTGGTAATCCGGTGATGCCAGTATCAGATATATCAAGCTTCGCAGTTTTTCATCCACGACAGGGCTTGTTCCATTCGTGAAGCCGCCAGGAATGTCTAAAGAGTTGCCGAAGGCTGTCAGGATACCGCGTTCTTCATCGGAAATATTTCCATCCAGAAGAAGATTAGCGAAATGATTAATTACTTCGTCAGCCGATGATAGTTTGAGGCGCTGGGTCATCTCCAGAGGATTGAACTGGAAATTGGCGCTGCGGGCGATGGATACTGTGTTGGCAAAGTTCAGGCGCTGCAATAAGGTGTTGCTATTAATCCAGGTCGCGCCACCGGGCCAACCTTCCACGTCATAAGGATTGAAAAGGCTTTGCCCTATGCGGTCTCCAAACCCCGGAAGGCCAGCCGCATTAGTTTGAATACCCAGAGTTCTTACAGTAGCTGCTATCAGTTCTGCCGGGCTTTTGATTTTAGCCCGATAGGCTTTTACGGAATAAAACTCAGGTGAGGTGAGAATCTGACGCATTGCCTCTTTGATACTGTATTTGGTCTCGCGGAGAGTGCTAGTCAGCCTGGAAATCACCTCGGGCGAAGGGTCGTCATAGGCAAAGAACGAAAATAGCTTGCGAGAGATAAACTCCGCAGTAGCCGGCTGCTCTAAAATAATGTCAATAATGTCATCCCCATCGAAATTGCCAGTGCGTCCCAGGAAGAATTTCGAGCCATTGTCGTGCTGGGCGAAATTGAAGAGGAATACCTTCTGGGACAGCAGCCAGCCTGTGAAGGCACGGGCTGATTCTCTCACATCGCCCTCGGTATAGTTGCCGACGCCCATTGTGAACAGCTCCATCAGCTCGCGGGCAAAATTCTCATTCGGGGCGGCCTTCTTGTTGACCTGGCTGTCTAACCAGATGAGCATAGCCGGGTCCCGTGCAATAGCTTTGAGCATATCACCAAAGCGTCCAACGCTTAGCTTTCGTAGAGTCTGGTTCTGTTCATACATGTAAGGCCCCCGGCCGACTTTGCTGTAGCCGCTGGTGAGAAGACTGTGCCAGAACAGTACCAACTTCTCCTGAAGCGGGTGTTTGGTATAAATCATACGAAGGAACCACCACCGCTGGAGGTCCACAAGATTGTCCAGATTCAGGTTTATCCCGGAGAGCCGAGTTTCCAGGGCGCTATCGTCAATCTTTTCAAAGTCTACCAGGTAATCGACCGTAGCTGAAACACCCATCTCGGTAAACCGGCTCAATTCCTGCTCGTTCGCCCCGAATCCGGCTCGCCGCAGCAGATGTCCGAATCGCTCGCGCTCTGTGAGTACCTTAGCGACTGGCTCCGGGGTGGGAGTTGGCACTGGTATGGTGACAGGCGCCGGAGGTGGAGACTGTATTGATGGAGGAGGAGGCGTCGGCGGCGGGGAAGGAATCACAGGTGGAGGCTCTGGAACAGCCGGCTCGACAGAGGTGCATGCTTCAAGAAGCGCGGCTAGCGCTCCAGTCGATAGCGCGAGCGCTCCGGCCCGAATAAGGAACTCGCGCCTATCCAGTCCCTTCTCAGAAAAGTCAGATAACGGGGCAAAGGCGCTGTGTGGTGTTTGTCGCGAAACCGCACCGTTCCCGAACTCTGTCGCAGGGACACTCTTTGAAACCCGGCGCCGCTGAGGTTTCAATTTACCCATCACAACCTTCCCACTACCCTCTTCAAGTTGCCGAGAACCTATTTGTTCCGTATTATAGCACATGTTTTTTTGGAAAGATAGTCCCTGTGCCCAACCGGATTCTCGGAACAAATTTGCCCTCTCATTGCGAAACGTGAAGACACCAAGAGTCGTAGAGACACGGCATGCCGTGTCTCTACCGTCTCCCCACCCAGATTGCCACGGGCTTCACGCTCGCAATGACGGCACTCCCTGATGTTGCCGCAGTTGTTAAACCCCTTACACCACACATTGATAGGCCCCGCCGTTCGGTCTATACTGTAAGACGTGGCTATAGCTAATACTGACAAGATTTTAATTGTTGAAGACGACCGGAACTTGCTGGATACCCTCAAGTACAATCTTGACAAAGATGGCTATGAGGTTGTCACAGCCATCGATGGCGCGGAGGCTCTGGAAGTGGCCCGCCGAGAAAAGCCCGGCCTTATCCTCCTGGATATCATGCTCCCAAAGATGAGCGGCTTCGAGGTCTGCCGCATTCTGCGCAAAGAGATGACAGTCCCGATATTGATGCTGACGGCAAAGGCCGACGAGACCGATAAGATAGTCGGACTCGAAATCGGCGCCGACGATTACATGACCAAGCCATTCAGTTTAAGGGAGCTACTGGCTCGCGTCAGAGCTATGCTGCGGCGGGCGAAGATGGTCGAGGTGCAGCCTGGGCCCGAGGGACCGTCGCTTAAGATTGGCGACGTTGAGCTGGATATTGCCCGTCATCAGGCTTCAAAAGGAGGAACAAAGTTAGAGCTGACGCCCAAAGAGTTCGATTTGCTGGCCTTTCTGGCCAGAAATAGAGGCTTCGCCTTCAGCCGGGCCCAGCTACTGGAGAAGGTATGGGGCTACGATTTTGCCGGTGACACCCGAACTGTGGACGTGCATATCAGATGGCTGAGGCAAAAAATAGAAACCGACCCCGACAAACCCAGACACCTGATAACTGTCAGGGGCACAGGTTACAAATTGGAAGGATGAAAGTGTTTCGCAGTGTTCAGTGGCGAATCGCCGCACCATTTATCATACTCATCGTAGTTAGCATGAGCATTCTGGGTGTCTACCTGACAGGTTTTGTCAGGGACTCTCAGCTTGATAATTTACGTTCCCATCTAGAAAAAGAGGCGAGAATCACTGCAGAAGCAAGCCTGCCGGTATTTCTTGTCCGGAGTAGCGACCCTGATATTCTTGCTAAGCAGCTAGGGAAGGAAATCGATGCTCGCATCACTATCATTGCTCCGGACGGAAAAGTCCTGGGTGATTCTGATGAAGACCCGGCCGCTATGGATAATCACGCCACGCGCCCCGAGGTGAAAGATGCCCTGGCTTCCGGATTGGGTGAAAGCACTCGATACAGTACTACTCTCGGCGAGCAGATGATGTATCTTGCCGTACCCGTAACGAATCAGGGTCTGATTCTGGGGATAGCCAGGGCGGCGCTACCGCTGACTGAAATCCAGAATTCTATCGACCGGATAACCCTGAGTATCAGCCTGGCAATAGTGACAACAGCTCTGCTGGCGATAGCGGCGGCCGGAGTTATCGCCAGGGCGACAACCCGTCCCATAAGAGAAGTGACCAAAGCTGCCAGACGAATTGCTTCAGGGGAACTGGAACAGAAAATTCCGGTACGTACAAGAGATGAAACGGGACAGCTAGCCCACGCTTTTAATGACATGTCATTTAACTTACAGAAACTGATAGGAGGTATCTCGGCAGAACATACCAAGCTCCAGACCGTGCTCGCTAATATGGCCGATGGAGTCATAATGGCGGACGCAGAGGGGAAAATACTCCTGGCTAACCAGGCTATTGAAAGGCTCTTCAATTTCCGCGAAAATGATGTGATAGCCAGGCCATTGATAGAGGCAGTACGTGACCATGAAGCGGATGAGATACTGAAGCAGTGCCTGAAAACTCGCCAGACACAGGCCGTCCACTTCGAATCAGTCATCACAAGGCGTTTCCTCAGAGCTATCGCTATCCCGATTCAGGAGGACGGCTCGGTCGGCGCATTGCTGTTGTTTCAAGACCTGACAGAACTGCGCAGCCTGCAAACAATGCGGCGCGAGCTTATCGGCAACATATCCCACGAACTGAGAACCCCGATAGCCGGCATCAAGGCGATGGCGGAAACCCTGAAAGAAGGCGCCATCGATGACAAACGGGCGACGATGGATTTCCTATCGAGGATTGAAGGAGAGGCTGACCGCCTGACTCAGATGGTATCGGAGCTTGCCGAACTATCACGTATCGAGACCGGACGGGCTGAGCTTAGATTAGCGCCGCTAAGCCTGAACTTACTGGCAGAAGAAGTGGTCGCCCAGTTGAACCCACTGGCAACGAGAGAGCAGGTAACCATAGCTACTGACCTGGCCAATGACCTCCCCACCGTCAGAGCCGATAAAGACAGAATCAGACAAACGCTCGTCAACCTGATGCACAACGCTATCAAGTTCAACCGCCCCGGCGGAAGAGTAACCGTCTCCACCAAAGCTGATGGAGAGTCCATCATTACCAGTGTTTCGGACACCGGCATAGGCATCCCGAAAGAGGATTTGCCCCACGTTTTCGAGCGTTTCTACAAAACTGATAAAGCCCGGTCGAAGGCTGGCAGCGGACTGGGACTGGCTATTGCCAAACACACAGTCCAGGCTCACGAAGGCAATATTTGGGCTGAAAGCGAGGAGGGCAAAGGCTCCACCTTCAGCTTTAGCCTCCCCCTCAAAGCCAGGTCAGCCCGGTAATCCGCAAAGTTTAACAAAACTTTAACAAAGACTTAAACCGCCCTTAAAGTCTGACCTGTATCGTGGTAATAGTTAGATGGAAGGAAATGCTTCGAAGCCATCGAAACCAAGATTATTAAAAGGAGAAACAATTTGCTCAAAGAATGGCTCATGCTGCCCTTAGCAATTATGGCCGTAGCGGCAGTTTTAATGGCCGGTTGCGGAAATTCGCAGACAGCGCCTCCGACCAGTTCGGGACTTTCAGGCACTATCGAAATCGATGGCTCCAGCACCGTCTTCCCAATCACTGAAGCTGTAGCTGAGGAGTTCCGCAAGATTAACCCTCAGGTACGCATAAACGTGGGTATCTCCGGAACAGGCGGTGGTTTCAAGCGGTTTGTCGCCGGGGAAACCCGGATTAGCGATGCCTCACGCCCGATTTCTGCATCGGAGAAGGAGCAGGCTGCCAAGAACGGTGTCGAGTGGGTCGAGATGCCTGTAGCCATCGATGGACTTTCCGTGATGGTCAACCCCCAAAATACTTGGGCCGCCTCCATGACAGTCGCCGAGCTAAAGAAGCTATGGGAGCCAGAATCCGCGATAAAGCGCTGGAACCAGATTCGCCCCGAGTGGCCCGACCAGCCCATCAACCTCTACGGCCCCGGCACCGATTCCGGCACCTTCGATTACTTCACCGAGGTTATCGTGGGCAAGGCTAAATCCAGCCGGGCTGACTTTACTGCCAGCGAAGACGATAATGTCCTGGTGCAGGGAATCGCCGGTGACCGGAATGCTCTGGGCTACTTCGGCTATGCTTACTATGTGGATAATACGGACAAACTAAAGCTGGTGGCTATCGATGCCGGCAAGGGCGCTGTGCTCCCTTCACGACAGACCATCGACGATGCCACTTATACTCCTCTGTCCCGGCCGCTCTTCATCTATGTCAACAAAGCGGCCCTGGTTCACCAGGAAGTGAAAGAGTTCATCCGGTTCTATATGACGGAAGGGCCGGCACTGGTAACCGAGGTGGGCTTTATACCCATGCAACCCTCCGTCTATGATGGAAACCTGGCTAAACTTCCGTAAACTGATTTAGAAGGAAACGTGATGCTATCTGGACAACTTAACCCACAGGAGTTTCCGGTGGGTGAGTCCTTTTCATCTCTGAGACGGATAAGACAATGGAGCCGCCTCAGAGAAGCCGTTATTAACAGGCTGCTCTTCGCCTGTGCCCTGGTCTCCATCTTCACGACAATCGGCATTGTCGTTATGCTCGTGGCGCAAACGGTGGGATTTTTCAGTAAAGTCTCTCCTCTGGAATTCTTCACCGGGACGAAGTGGACGCCCTTATTTCAACCTCAGCATTTCGGCGTTTTGCCATTGGTAGGCGGGACTTTGCTTACGGCGGGCATTGCTATCCTCATTGCCTTGCCCATCGGGCTGGCTAGCGCTGTCTATCTCAGCGAGTATGCCAGGGATAAGGTGCGCCGGGTAGTGAAGCCTTCTCTGGAAATCCTGGCTGGCATACCTACTGTGGTCTACGGTTATTTTGCTCTCACTTTCGTAACCCCTGTATTAAGAAATGTATTCCCCAATATGATAGTCTTCAATGCACTCAGCGCCGGCCTGGTAATGGGGGTAATGATTATCCCGATGGTCTCTTCACTCAGCGAGGATGCGATGGTGGCCGTGCCGCGTTCTCTGCGTGACGCCGCTTATGGACTGGGGGCCACCCGGCTTGAGGTGGCGACACGCGTGGTTATGCCCGCCGCTGTGTCGGGGATAGTTGCCGCCTGTATCCTGGCCCTTTCACGGGCTGTGGGTGAAACAATGATTGTCGCCATCGCCGCTGGTTCCACGCCGAAACTGACCCTGAATCCCTTAGAGAGCATTCAGACTATGACCGCCTACATCGTTCAGATAAGCTTGGGTGAGACTCCTCATGGAACAGTGGAGTATTACACTATCTTTGCCGTGGGGCTGCTCCTTTTCATCATGACTCTGCTGATGAATCTATTCAGTCAGTGGTTCGTCAGGCGCTACCGGGAGAAATATTAGAATGAAGTTATTTAGCAACCCATCCCCCCGAGGTCGCCCGAAATGTGGGTTGGTGCAGGTAATCTGTAGGGGCGGGTCTGTGACCCGCCCGCCGCTACCGTATTTTTGGACAGCCTCAAAAGGGTAAGGGGTTAGACGCGAGAAATGGTAGAATGAAAAATAGCGCCGTTTTTCAACAGAATCTCAAGGTAAGGCATATCAAGGAGCGTGTACACCGCACTCTTATGTCGCTGGCTACTCTGACAGGCATCATTGTCCTGACCCTCCTGCTCATAGATGTACTCAAAGACGGCGCCGGGTGGCTGGACTGGCAGTTTATCACCAGCTATCCATCGCGAAAGCCCGCAGAAGCCGGGTTACTGTCCGCCCTCTTCGGCACCTTATGGATTATGGTACTGACAGCCCTCTTCTCATTACCCATCGGCATCGGAACCGCCATTTACCTTGAGGAATATGCTCCGGACAACCGCTTGCAGCGCCTTATCCAGACCAACATAAACAACCTTGCCGGCGTACCCTCGATTGTTTACGGACTGCTGGGATTAAGCCTTTTCGTTCAGGCTCTGGCTATGGGGAGAAGCATTCTGGCCGGGGCTTTGACCCTGACCCTGATGTCTTTACCGGTGATTATCATAGCTGCCCAGGAGGCTATCCGAAGCGTACCTGAAGGACACCGCCTGGGAGCCTTCGCCCTGGGAGCTACCCGGTGGCAAGTAGTGCGTAACATCGTGCTGCCTCAAGCCCTTCCCGGCATTCTCACCGGGACCATCCTGGCAATGTCGCGGGCGATCGGGGAAGCAGCCCCGATGATTGCCATCAGCGCCCTGGTGTATCTAACCTTCATTCCCATAAGCCCCCTGGACCGTTTCACCGTCCTGCCTATACAAATATTCAACTGGGTCTCGCGTCCCCAGGAGGATTTTCAGCATTTAGCGGCTGCCGGCATTATCGTTCTCCTTATTGTGCTGTTAAGCATGAATGCAATTGCTATCATCCTGAGGAACCGTTACCAGAAGAGAACCGAGGAATAAGAATGGAAAGTAACATCGCGTCTTTAGAAGCAAGGAGACTGGAACTGTGGTACGGCCGTTTTCAAGCTCTCCGTGATATCTCTATGGTGATACCCCGCAACCGTATTACGGCTATCATCGGTCCTTCCGGCTGCGGCAAAAGCTCTTTATTGCGTTGTTTTAACCGTATGAACGACCTGATACCGGGCGCCATAGTCAAGGGAGAGGTACTCTTTAATGGCAGGAACATCTATGCCGCTGGCGTAGACCCCACCGAGGTCCGCTACCGAATCGGTATGGTTTTTCAGAAGCCCAACCCCTTTCCCAAATCCATCTTCGAGAACGTGGCTTTTGGTCTCAAGGTTAATGGCATTACGGATAATCTGGAAGAGGCTGTAGAACAGGCGCTGCACCGGGCAGCCCTCTGGGATGAAGTAAAAGACCGTCTGCTCAAGAGCGCAATGGAGCTATCCGGCGGTCAACAACAGCGGTTATGTATTGCCCGGGCACTGGCTCTCAAGCCGGAAGTCATTTTGATGGACGAACCCTGCAGCGCTCTCGACCCGGTAGCTACCCTGAAAGTCGAGGACTTGATGAGGAATCTGGCTGAAGAATATGCTATCATTATCGTTACCCACAACATGCAGCAGGCGGCACGCGTATCGGATATGGCTGCCTTTATGATGATGCAAGAGGACAGGGCCGGAGCGCTGGTAGAATACGGGCCGACCTCCCAACTTTTCACCAACCCGAAGGATAAACGCACCGAGGACTACATTACCGGCCGGTTCGGTTAAGTCTCAGGAGGTTAATATGGAAATAAGAACAATATTTCACAAAAGACTGAGGGAAATCCAGGAAGATATTCTGGCTATGGGGAGCATGGTAAGTAAAGCTATCCTTCGTTCTATCGAAGCTCTCAAAAACCGGGATTTGACCCTGGCAAAACAGATAATAGAGGATGACCAGAAAATAGACCATAAGCGGTTTGAAATAGAGGAAAAATGCATCGAGCTTATTGCTACCCAGCAACCGATGGCCGGGGATTTGCGCATCATCGTGGCTGTGCTCAATATTATCGTGGAGTTGGAGCGAATCGGTGACTATGCCGAAGGCATAGCCAAGATTACTATTATGATAGGCGATGAGCCGCCGTTAAAGCCCTTGATTGATATCCCGCGCATGGCGGATAAGACGGTGGATATGCTTGCGCGGAGCCTGGACGCCTTTATCAAACGTGATGCCGTTAGCGCCAAACAGATTGCCCTTGAAGATGATGTTATAGATGAGCTATATAACCAGGTATTCCGTGAGCTGCTTATCTTCATGATGGAAGACCCGAGGACTGTCACCAGGGCCACCCGGCTTATCTGGGTGGCCCATGACCTGGAGCGCAGCGCCGACCGAGTAACCAATATCTGCGAGCGGGTGGTCTACGCCGTCACCGGCAAGATGGAAGAAATCGGCGGCTCGAAATATTAGCCGGCTTAGCCAGGCTCCGCAACAAGGTGTCATTACCCTGAAAATAGCGAGTCCCCTATGTGTCATTCCCCGCTTCAGGCGGGGAATCCAGAGGGAACGGAAGGGGATGTGTCCCGATAAAATCGGGACGGTCAAGCCGGAGAATGACAGAACCCCGATAGAATCGGGGCTATTTTCATCCTTCGTGGTGCCGCTGGCAAGCGGCATGCGCCATTCTCACGAAAATAGATGTGTTGGCGATTAGGTGTCCTGTAGAGACACGGCATGCCGTGTCTCTACAATGGTGGCACACGGATTGCATCGTGGTGCGATTCCTAAAAATAAATGTTACGCTCTA
The DNA here is from genome assembly GCA_016190895.1 of Chloroflexota bacterium. Lineage (GTDB taxonomy): Bacteria > Chloroflexota > Dehalococcoidia > Dehalococcoidales > UBA2162 > JACPPR01. The sequence continues at coordinate 40,729 of JACPPR010000063.1, forward strand.
CACGACGCAATATTAGTCCCACTGGATTACCCGGCTCGACCAGGCTTCCTGAATTCCTTCTTCAAGCCCTGATTTTTTAGGCTCTCTTATGTTAAGCAACCTGTCAAGGGTCACTCTATCGAACTCGTGGAGAAAGTGACATTGTTTACGAAAATCCAGTATCTCCCGCGTGCCGCCGTAGAGAACATAATCCAATCGCTTATCATAAGGCTCAAGCTGCTCCCTGGCATGGTCGCAGACCCGGGTGAAAAAGGTTTCCATCTGTTTTTCGCGGTGTCGCCTGAATCTATTAGATGAAGAGCCGCCTTGCCGGTGGCGAGCATGAACCAGACCCGTGCCGGTCTTGCTGGAAAGCAATTTCTCGCCCTGAAAGATGCCGATGCCGTATTCCCCCAGCCTTACCATCACCAGACCCAGCAGAAACTCCTGGTGCATCAGGGAATGCAGAGGCTCGATTTCGCAGGTATGGGAAACGCTCCCTTTAGCCATCGGGAATGGCGGCATTACCAGATAGCGGTGGTGCGGACCCCAGAAGAGCATTGCCCCGGTCCGGGACTCCGCAATTGTACCAGCCAGGTCTTCGGGTACTGTCTTCATATCCGGTACCATTTGCATCATGGCTTCGATATCTTTCCTTGAAGACCCGGTTGGAACGCAGAGGGAAGCTACCTCGATGGAGTTAGCTTTTAGTTCCTCCAGCAAACGCAATAATCTCGCTCTGGTTAAATCGTACCGTTTGGCAGATGGCATTCCTACTCCGAGAGGATTATTAGGCTTTATTGGAGCGGGTGATGGGATTCGAACCCACGACTTTTTGCTTGGGAAGCAAACACTCTACCGCTGAGTTACACCCGCA
>JACPPR010000067.1 GCA_016190895.1 Chloroflexota bacterium
AGCATGCCCTCAATCAGGGAAGCGTAACCATTGATAATCCCCGATTGCATCGCAGCTACGGTATTGGTGCCGATGACTGTCTTAGGACGCACCAGGTCGACACGGGGTAATTGCGCTGTCCTTGAATAGAGAGCCTCGGCGGCGGTGCCTATACCGGTGGCGATGACGCCCCCGATGTAATCTCCCTCTTTCGAAACGATACCGAAGACGGTGGTAGTACCAAGGTCGATAGTAATTACGGGACCGCCGTAGAGATGATGGGCGGCGGCGGCATCGGCGATACGGTCAGCGCCGACCTCTCTCGGGTTGTCCATCCTAATGCGCACTCCCGTTTTGACCCCGGCCCCAACCACTAGCGGCGTCGCCTCGAAATAACGCTGGGAAAGGTCGATAAAGGTAGTCGTTAGCGGCGGGACAACGTTACACATCGAGACATCTGTAATATCAGAGGCTTCAATACCCTTATGGTGAAGCAAATTGAGCAATATTACCGCATACTCATCCGCCATTCGGTGGACATCAGTGGCCATCCGCCAGGTAGCGCGGAGCTGCTCTCCATCAAATACGCCCAGTGTGACATTAGTATTGCCAATATCAATGGCTAGTAACATTAAATCCTCCTGGTCTTAACCAGACGAGTACTAAATTGTACAAATACCTGAACATTTCAAATCTATCCCCTCACCTTTATTTCCTCTCCCGCAAGGGGAGAGGAAATTTCTAAATCGCTCTTAATCTCTCTTTAAGAAGGGAGATGCCTGCCAACAGCTATCAGCACTCAGCGGTCAGCTATCTCCCAGAGTTCTAATTTTATGCCATCAGCTTTCAGTTTTCAGTGGTGGGCTTCGCAAGCTCAGCCCACCCTACTGCTAGTTCTCCTTCAGTCTCTTAATAGCCAGCGGCAGTACCGGCAGCAGGTCGGAGGCAATCATACCGGCATCGCCAATTTTCTCACTGACCATCTCCCCGGCCGTACCGTGGAGATAAACTCCGCAAGCGGCGGCATGGGTCAAAGTCAAGCCCTGGGCAAGTAGACCGGCAATAACTCCGCTCAGCACATCTCCGGTGCCGGCCGAAGCCAGTCCGGGATTGGCAAACGGGCTAATCATCGTTTTGCCATCCGACGCAGCTACAATTGTATTCGCTCCCTTAAGGACAACCGTCTTGTGCCACTTTTGAGCCATCTTCCTGGCGATACCTGCCCTGGCCGATTGCACTTTTTCTACAGACAGCCCGGTCAGCCGGGACATTTCGCCCGGATGCGGAGTAAGTATAGCATTATCGGTTAGGCTCTGCCACCACTCGCCGTTATATCTAATGACGTTGAGGGCATCGGCATCAATGACCGACGGCAGAACGTTACGAGTGTTGCCCAAGAGCAAGTCGTAGACAAAGCTCTCTGTATGCTTATTCTGTCCAAGCCCACAGCCGACCAGCAGCACATTATAGCTACTCAGCGCACCCCGCACCGATCTTAGCGCTTTTTCCGAAATGACGCCGGGACTCAATCTTAGTTCAGGCAATGGCAGATGGGTCACTTCTGTCAGTTTGGAGGCCAAGATAGGTTGCACGCTGGCTGGCGTCGCCAGAGTGACCAAACCAGCCCCCACCCGCATGGCTCCGCTGCAGGCGAGATAAGCAGCGCCGATATAATTGACTGAACCGGCTACGACCAGAACTTTGCCGAAAGTCCCCTTATTAGCATCGAGAGGGCGTTCCGGCAAAACCGACCTTGCCCAGCCGGCTGTGATAGGCTCTGTAGCTATTTCACTCATCTTAGGACCAGCGGGAGCATCTATTTATTGTCAAGTGTAGCAATAACCTTTATGAGGGTCAAGCAGATTAGCGGAGGTTGTACAAAACGAGAAATAATAACGAGTTTAGGTTATTGTAGAGACACGGCATGCCGTGTCTCTACCGCTTATGACCTAGTTCCGCTTGAGCTTCTCCAGCTTCCGCGCCATATCTTGCCAGTGCGTCCCCTTCCAATAGATACGGTGGCAGGAAGGGCACTCCATATACTGGTCTTGAGTCTTGAAAACGTAAGGCGGCACCCGCCCGCGCACCTGCTCTTTAGTCCTTTCTTCGAGAGGCTGATTACACTCAAGACAGAGGGAGAACGGCCTGGATTGAGTTTCCAGGTTCAGAGCTCGGACTACCTGCTGAATCTGTCGTTCCGGTTCGTCACTCTCGACAAGGACGGCTTTCAATCGACCGCTGGTAACCACTCCCCGGCGCATAATCTCGGTATCCCTCGTCAGTATCACCCTGTCCTCGTTCAGAGCAGTCATCACCATCAGCCAGTCGTCTTCGCCGGTGAAGAAAACGGTATCATAGCCCATCATCCTCAACCACCTGACCAGACCTCCGACGTTGTGGTCGACTATGAACTTCATATTGCGTTTCATCTACAGGTCGAGTTCCATGTCCTCGGAACCAAGGATAATCGAATTATCTAAGTCCCTGGCCACAGCGGCCACTTCGCCCTTAATCTCCTCCTCCAACATCGGATTCATATGAACCGTGACTACCCGGGGCAGATATCCTTTAAGCTTACGGAAGGTGATTAGCTCCTGTTTTAGCAGATTGGGAGAAAGATGCCCGGATTCCCTGGCAAAGTCATCAAGACTGTTAGGAACGGTGAGTTCGATAACGAGCAACTGAGGAGATACGTGCTCCCAGCACTCTTCCAAGCCGAAACCGGTATCACCCGTATAAAACAACGCCCTACCATCAGGAGAAGTAATCTGATAACCAATGGCTGGGACGGAGTGGGCTACCGGCACCGCCAATACGGAGTACCCCTCAATTTGCTGCGGCTTGAGCGGCTCCAGGATGTTGAACTTAATAGCCGGATTGCCTTCGGGATATTCCAGGAAATTAGGATAAAGCTCACCATCGAGCAGATGACTTTTCAGAGCCTGGTAAACCGGCGAGGTGGCATAGATGCAGATGGCGGACCCCAAGAGATACATGTTCATCGCCAGGGTCAGAATGTCCCTGGTATGGTCATAGTGCTGGTGGGTCAGCAAAACAGCCTTGAGTCTTTGCTGGGCCGTAAAAGGAAGGGTAGACGTGATGCTACCAGCATCCAGAACCAGGGTATCATCAATCAACACGCTGGACATTCTGGTATGCCTCGATTCAAAGTTGTGGGCTCCCAGCAGCTTTACTTTCATCTTCTCACTTTCACGGCTCAACAAGAAGACGGTCAGCCGACATCTGCGGAGAAGGGAGAAAAATTGGTCTCGTAGTCGTAGGTATCGAGAGATTCTTTTTTCTTCAGATAGTTCACCACGACGTAGGTTACGGGAGTAGCGGCAGCTTCGATAAGAACCTTAGCCAGCCAGTGATACAAAATCAGTAGCGGGGTAAAAACAGGGGTCCCTGCAAAAGCCAGGGTGATAAAGATTGCCGTATCCAGCCCTTGCCCAGCGATAGTGGAGGTGATAGTCCGGCTCCATAGCCACCTGCCGCGGGTCGCGATTTTCATTTTGGCCAGGACAAAGGAGTTAACGAACTCACCGGCCAGATAACCGCAGAAGGAGGCAGCCAACAGCCTCGGCGTATAACCAAGAATTCTTTCATAGGCTGCCTGTCCATCCCAGAAAGGGGCCGCGGGCAAAATCTGCCCGAGCCAGGCAAAGACAACAAAAATCAGGTTGGCCAGAAAGCCTAGCCAGATGACTCGCCTCGACCAGCGGTAGCCATAAACTTCGGTCAGGACATCACCGAAGATATAGCTCAAGGGGAAAACAAATATAGCCGCCGGCAGAAAAACGAACCCAAAGCTGACCACTTTTACGGCGATGACGTTTGCCGTAATCAGACAGGCAACAAAAAGAGCAGTGACGATGACAAAACGGTGCGAGACATTCATGTTAAATCCAGCGCCTCCGACGAAAGTAATAGAGCATCACCCCTGTAATCAGAGAAGTAGACAGTATGATTATGACGAAGGGCATCCAGCTACCGGTATTAACCGAACCGGGCAGGTGAATATTCATCCCGTAAATGCTAGAAATCACTATGAAAGGCAAAAACACAGTCGCAATAACAGTCATAACGCGCATAATATGGTTAAGCCGGTCAGTGCTCAAGACGAAATCGGTATCCTTAAATATCTCGATGATTTCGGTATACTCATCCAGGGTCTCACAGGACTTATTCACGTGGTCCATAAAGTCACCGAAGGGAACGGTCAGGTCTACTTTAGAGAACCGGCCTATCTGTTTTTCAAGGTCGATAGATGCCGTCCGTACCGAGCGGAGGATTCGCCGCTGGGTAATGATGTCACGCCGCAGGGCAGCCACTTCTGGTCCAGTTTCAACAGTCTCATCGAAAACGGCGTCTTCCACGTCATCAATCCAGGCTAAAATGGCGCCCAAGATAGGAAAGTAGTAGTCGATTACCCTGTCCAGTATGCGGTAGAGCAGGTAGCCAGAGCCATTGTTCAGATTCTCGTGCCGAATTTCTTCATTAGACTGGCAGTCCCGGAAGAGGTTTACCAACGGCTTAAGTTGACCATCATGGACAGTAATCAGGTAATCCTTGCCAACGAATACCGATACCTTGTCAGACTTGCTCACTCGTGCGACACTGTCCCATACCGAGAACTGGAAGATGAGGAACAAATAGTCTTTGTAGACATCCAGCTTGGACTGTTGACGCCGGCTGAGACAGTCCTCCAGGTCAAAGGAGTTAAAGGGGTAGTGCTGAGCCAGATAATCCATTTCCCGCTGTGTCGGTCGCTCGATATTGAACCAGGTCAAGCCGCCCCAGTTCACGGATTCCATATTCAGTTTTTCTTCTTTCTGTTTGTCCGGAGCGGTAGCCATGATAAATCATCCTTCCAACGTCGCCAGTTCGTCTGCATGGTAACTGGTAACAGCAAGTAGATATTCTCGCCTCTATGATTGTATAATTAAATACCTATTCTAAAACAATGTAAAGACACTTAGCCAAAATATTTTTGAGGCGAAAGAGGAAACGGCAGAAGAAACCAACTGTGGACCGGGGTGCGGGTGCAACACAGATAGTCTGTATATCGAGCAGGACTGTCCTATCTGCGGCAAGAGGCTGCGAGTAACAGGCAGCCTGCAAAAGTTCGAAGTGAACCTGACCTGTTCCGCCTGCGGCTATCGGAGCCCGCGGCTCTCCGCCGAGGAGCTTTCGGCGCTCATAGATTGAGCGTCTACAGATGTTAATGCAAGGGCCCCGCGCTTGAGCAAGGGCTGGGGCGGGCGTCCCGATTGGCATCGGGACGCCCCTACGGCCAATTTCGTAACTAATGATAACGAAAATTTTGCTTGACATCGCCCTTCACCAATAGCTACAATGAAAACTCGTGGCAGCGTAGCTCAGTGGTAGAGCAGGGGACTCATAAGCCCTTGGTCGGCGGTCCGAATCCACCCGCTGCCACCACAATTACACTTCAATTCCCGTACTTCGCCAGAGAGTTATCTATACGTGTTATCAGTCTGCTAATACCTGCCTGGGGGCTTTTTCTGTAAGCCGGACTACAAACAAGGTCTCGGTTATGCGGTAATATGATTATGAAACCAATGGTAATAGTAACAAGGGATGACCATATTTGCCAGCCCGAGCAGTCCTGAAGGCTTTTTTTCAAAACCTATTGACAATAGATGAACCCTATGGTATAAACTTACATCTAACTAGATATTGGCGAGGACATCGGTTCAATAAACATAAGCTCTTCTCAAGATTTTGACACAGCTAAAGCTGAAGCATCTAACAGGTACTTTAATTAAATAAAGCGAAAAGGAAGGTGCGGCGATGCGTGCATATCTGACCAGAAGATTCCTGCTGACAATACCCACCCTTATCCTGGTGACGATGATAGTCTTCATGCTGGTGCGGTTTATCCCGGGTAGCGTGCTGGACATGATGGTCGCCGAAATGTCAGCTACCTCCGGAGAAGAGTTCAAAGATGTCGAAGGTCTCAAGCGTGCCCTCGGCATGGACGTGTCGGTGCCCGTCCAGTACGGACGCTGGATAGGCATCTTGCCCAACACGGAGGGCAAAATCTCCGGTATGCTCCAGGGCGACCTGGGCAGGTCACTCTGGACTAACGAACCCATTGCCGATATCCTCAGACAAAGAATCCCCGTCTCTCTGGAGCTTGCCATCATATCTCATATCTTCCAGTGGGGGCTCGCCCTTCCCATCGGGGTTTTCGCGGCAACCAGACAGGATAGCGTCATAGACTACTCCGGACGTCTCTTTGCCATCACCATGCTCTCTCTGCCGGGTTTCTGGCTGGCCACCATGGTCATCGTTTACCCCTCTATCTGGTGGGGCACGATGCCGAATATAGTGTATACGCCGCTCGCCGTAGACCCCATCGGCAACATTCAACAATTTATCTTGCCGGCTTTCATCACCGGCGTCGCCGGGTCGGCGGGGTTGATGAGGCTGTGCCGCACGATGATGCTGGAAGTGTTGAGGCAGGACTACATCAGAACGGCCTGGTCGAAGGGTCTGGCCGAGCGGACGGTTCTGGTGAGACACGCCGTGAAGAACGCCTTCATCCCCGTAATAACGGTGCTGGGAGCTCAGATACCCACTCTCATCAGCGGGCAGATTATTATGGAACAGATATTTGCTTTGCCCGGGATGGGCCGCATCTTCATCGAAGCCCTGAATCAAAGAAATTACCCCGTAATCAGCGCCGTCAACACCCTGATCGCGACACTTATCTTAGCGATGAACGTCATCGTCGATGTCTCGTATGCGTGGCTGGACCCACGGATTCGCTACAGATAGATATATATAAATGATGAGGAGGTGAAACAAAAATGGCAGAGATTACAGCCGAACAGGCGAAAGCAATCCCGATACGGAAACGCCGTAACTTTTTCGTTGACTTGCTCGTCCGCCTCTTCAAGACAAAACCTCTGGGCGCGGTTGGTTTCGTCATAGTCATGCTACTGTTTCTAGTCGGTATCTTTGCTAACGTGCTGGCTCCCTATGGCTGGAACGAGATTATGCTGCAGCACCGCCTTAGCCCGCCGATTCCCGGGGTACTCTGGCTGGGTGCAGATAATGTCGGGCGTGACCTACTAAGCCGCATTATCTACGGAGCTAGAATCTCGATGACAGTCGCCCTGGGCGCTCAGGCGATTAACCTGGTAGTTAAGCTCTTGCTAGCCGTGCCCTCGGGCTACTTCGGTGGTAAATACGACCTGATATTACAAAGGTTCATAGATGCCTGGCTTTGTTTCCCCGGCCTTGCCCTTTATCTCACCGTGATGGCGGTCCTGGGTCCCGGTATGTGGCAGGTCATTGTCGTGCTGGGGGTAAGCGGCGGCATCGGGGCAACACGAGTAATCCGAAGCGCCGTTATCAGGATTAAAGAGGAACAATATTTTGAGGCGGCGAGGGCCATCGGCGTGCCAGGCCGTACGATACTCTGGCGTCACGTCTTGCCCAACATTATGTCAGTTATCGTCATCAGTCTGGCTGCCGGTATGGGCGGTGTGATTACTGCCGAAGCATCGTTAAGCTTCTTGGGTCTCGGTATTCCACCACCGTATCCCAGCTGGGGAGGCATGCTCAGCGGGGCCGGTCGACAGTTTATGATGGTGGCTCCGTGGATGATGTTGTGGCCCGGCATAGCGCTATCCTCAGTAGTCTTTTCATTCAACATGCTGGCGGATGCCTTGAGGGATTTGCTAGACCCACGGCTGAGGGGCGGTCTGGGACGCTACGGAGGGATGACTCAGGAACAACTCATGAAACTGGCAGAAAAGAAGACTGCCGAAGCTCGCCGCTAGTTTCAAAAGGTCTTGGATACAGGTAGTAAAGATTGAGGCTGTCAGACAAAATGACAGCCTCAATCCAAAATAACAAGGAAAGAGGTGAAGAGCGATCGCCGAGAAGATTTTAGAAGTAAAGCACCTGAGAACCTCCTTCTTCACTCAAGAAGGTGAGGTGAAGGCAGTCAATGACCTCTCTTATTATGTCAATAAAGGGGAGAGTGTCGCCGTGGTCGGCGAAAGCGCTTGCGGCAAGAGCGTAAGCGCCCTCTCCATCATGAGGCTCATCCCCTATCCGCCCGGCATCATCGTCGGCGGCGAGATTATCTTTAAGGGAAAAGACCTCCTCAAAATCAGTGAACAGGAGATGCAAAGTGTCAGAGGCAATCAGATTGCCATGGTCTTCCAGGAGCCTTCGACATCGCTTAATCCGGTGCTCACGGTAAGCCTGCAATTGCGGGAAACACTGGAACTGCATCGCGGCCTGGATAAGCAAGCCGCCGAAGAGGAAGCTACCAAGCTGCTGAAGCTGGTCGGCATACCAGATGCCGATAAGCGTGTAACTGACTATCCTTACCAGTTCAGCGGAGGGATGCAGCAGAGGATAATGATTGCTATGGGGCTCAGCTGTAACCCGGAGCTGATTATTGCTGACGAGCCAACTACCTCTCTCGATGTCACGGTTCAGGCCCAGCTCCTGGAGCTAATCGATAACCTGCGGGCGCAATTCGGTACCGCCATCATCCTGATAACTCATAATCTGGGAATAGTCGCCCGCTATGTCGACCGAGTAAACGTGATGTATGCCGGGAAAATGGTGGAAACAGGACCGACAGATGACATATATAGCGCGCCCAAGCACCCCTACACTATCGGGCTGATTGGTTCGGTGCCGCGCCTGGACATGCCCCGAAAACGAAAACTATATGTCATCGATGGACTGCCACCTCATCTAGCCCGCCTGCCCGGGGGCTGTTCTTTCCATCCCCGCTGCCATTACGCCATAGACCGTTGCCGGCAAGAAGTCCCGGCACTGTATGAACTGGGTAAGGACCACATGGCAGCTTGTTTCAGAAGCCAAGAGATGGAGGACTTGTTAAAGAAGGAGAGAGTAGCCTGATGACAAGCAATGATACCCTGGTTAAAGTCGAAAACCTTAAGATGTATTTTCCGGTGACTGCCGGCGTCCTTCGTAAGAAGGTTGGCGATGTCAAAGCAGTAGATGGCGTAAACTTCGAGGTTAAGAAGGGTGAGACCCTGGGGCTGGTGGGCGAGAGCGGCTGCGGTAAGACTACCACCGGGCGCTGCATCTTACGACTCTATGAAATTACCGAGGGTAAGATTTTATTCGAAGGACAGGACCTCGCCAAGATGAAACAAAGCGAGCTGCGAAGCATGCGTAAGGATATGCAGCTTATCTTCCAGGACCCATACGCATCGCTCGACCCCCGGATGACCGCCGGAGGCATTATCGGCGAGCCGATGAAGGTGCATAACCTGGTAAAGGGCGGTAAAGAGTACCAGGACCAGGTCGATGCGCTATTCAAGTTAGTGCAACTGGAACCTTACATGGCAGAGCGTTTCCCTCATGAGTTCAGCGGCGGGCAACGGCAACGTCTCGGTATTGCGCGGGCGCTGGCTACCAGACCCAAACTGATTATCTGCGACGAGCCGGTTTCCGCCTTGGATGTTTCCATTCAGACCCAGATTATCACCCTGCTGATAAGGCTGCGGGAAGAGTTTAATCTGACCTACGTCTTTATTGCCCACGACCTTTCGGTAGTCCGTCACATCAGCGACCGGGTCGCCGTAATGTATCTGGGACGTGTTGTCGAGATTACGGATAGCGATGAACTTTACGACCACCCGCTTCATCCCTATACCCAGGCGCTGTTATCGGCAGTACCCATACCCGACCCGGCAGTCGACCGTCAGCGCAAGCGAATCTTGCTGACCGGCGATGTGCCCAGTCCGATGCGTCCGCCCCCGGGCTGCACCTTCCATCCCCGGTGCCATATGGCAACCGATGCTTGCCGCGAATCGAAGCCAGAAGGGAGAGATGTCGGCCACGGGCACTGGGTTGCCTGTCACCGGGTTTAGCCCTCCAGGCTACAAACCGGCAAGCTTGACTATCGGCAGGAAGAGTAGGTATTATAACAGTAGTGGGAATCCCGTCAGCTTGCCACGGGGATAGGTCGCAGGGTGGGGTGGCCGGAACTATCGATTCCGTAAAAATACTATGCACTCGTTGCTTATTGTAATCGGTATCCCCAGCTATCTGGGGATAATTACTTCCGTCCATCTGCTATGATGTTATTCCCTGCGCTGTCGCCTCTATCAACTGATTTATCGGAGTAAGATTTAGCTATGTCCCAGGCTGGAAAGAAACGAACGAATAGACCCCCGGCAGAACATCCGCTTCCCCATCCGGTGGAGCGGCACGGCAGAGGAACAGCCATCGCCATTGCCGCGGCGGTTCTTATTCTTATTCTGGCCATAGTCGGCATTATTGGTTACCCTACGTACATCGCGCCATTCCAAAAGACTATTATCACCGTTGACGATACCAATATCCGCATGGATTATTTTCTGAAGAGAATTAAGCTCACAGGCTCGGACCCGATAGCCATGCTCACCGAGCTTACCAACGACCAGCTAATCAAGCTGGGGGCGCCCAGATACGGCATTTCGGTCAGTCCGGAGGACATCGACCAGACTTTGAGGTCGGTATTTCAGGGGCAGAGCGATAATACCTCCGGCGGCGCCGGTTTCCCGGAAAGAGAATTCCAGGAGTGGTACCGCCAGCGCCTCAATGAAAGCGGGTTAACAGACAAAGAATACCGGGACATCATAGCTACCGAGATATACAGGTCTCGCCTTCAGGAACATCTCGCCAGAATAATGCCGACCATAGCCGAGCAAATTCACCTTTACGCCATCGTGGTAGAAAAAGAGAAAGAGGCGCAGAGTATCAGAGACCGGTGGCTAAAGGGAGAGAAATTCAGCGACCTAGCCACTCAATTGTCCCTGGATAGAATAACGGGAGATAAGGGCGGGGAAGTCGGCTGGTTTCCTGAGGGAGGCATTCTGACGCCGCAAATAGAATTCGAGGCCTTTGACCTCGCAACAGGTAATATGAGCCAGCCAATACCCATAATCGACCAAAACGCCCAACAGCCCGATGGCAGCACAGCCCCGACTGTAGTGGGTTACCAGCTTCTCATGGTCACAGAAAGAGGCGAACGGGAACTGGATGAGAATGCCAAGCAGGTGCTGAGAAGCAAGGTAGTCGATACCTGGCTGACTACGGAAAGACAAGGCCACAAGATTGAGTGGCGCGGGTTAAGTGGCTCGTTCGATTCCGAAACCTATGCCTGGATAAACTACCAACTGGCAAAGAGCAAACCTGCCGGCAGCCAGCAGCCGTCCCAACAGTAGGCAAAATAAGATATGATAAAAGTAGAACACTTAACCAAATATTACGGACAACGCTTGGCGGTGGACGATATCAGCTTCGAGGTGAACAAGGGAGAAATCGTCGGTTTCCTGGGACCTAACGCCGCCGGGAAGACGACCACGATGCGAATCCTGACCGGCTTTCTGGCGCCGACTCGTGGTGAGGCATGGGTCGCCGGCTATAGCGTGCTGAGCCAGTCCCTGGAGGCACGGCAGCACACCGGCTATTTTGCCGAATCTGTGCCTTTATATACCGATATGACGGTCCGTGGCTACCTCGGCTTCTTAGCCAGGCTCCGGGGTCTGGACAAGAACAGGGTAAAAAACCGAATAGACGATGTAGTAAGCCTGTGCCACCTCGAGGAGTACGTCGATGTCATCATCGGTAAACTATCGAGGGGTTTCCGTCAGCGCGTCGGCATCGCCCAGGCGATTATCCATGAACCGGACGTACTGATTATGGATGAACCCACAGTGGGCATCGACCCGATACAGGTATCTATGACGAGACAACTCATCAAGGAGCTTGGCAAGGAACGCACCGTTCTTCTCTCTACCCACATCCTCCCCGAAGTTAGTATAATCTGCGAGCGAGTGATTATTATTAATGAGGGCAAGATTGTCGCCGAGGACAGCATCGACAATCTTGCCAAGATTGTTAGCGGCGTCAAGCGTTTCCGACTGGAGGTTGCCGGCCCTTCCAAGCAAATTATCGAGCGCCTGCGGCGGGTGCCCGGCGTTCTCAAAGTCAACTATGACGGTTCCAAATACGTTATCGAATGCGCGGCGGCACAGGACCCCCGCGGCAAGATAACCGAAGCTATCGTCCAGGGTAGCTGGAACCTGCTCTCCATGGAAGCCGTGGAGATGAGCCTGGAAGACAT
>JACPPR010000064.1 GCA_016190895.1 Chloroflexota bacterium
CTGCCTTGAGAGTGTTTTCCAGCTCTTTGATACGCCCGTCGATATGTCCCTTCCGTTCTCTGGCAGCGTGAAACGGGACATTCTCCCTGAAGTCTTTGTCAGCCGCCGCCTTACGAACTTCCGCAATCACGGCATGTCGCTCTTCCAGGAGCACCGCGAGTTCGGCCTGTAAGTCAGCCTGCCCCTGCGGGGTTAAAGTGATAGTCTCAGGCTCATTCCTTCTCGCCGGTGTCTTTACCGAGGTCTTCGACTTGGTCTTGTCCTTCCTGACCTTCACCTTGAGATGAATAGAGAGATTGGTCGCCGTCCAGCCTTTTTTCCTGGCGTAAACAAAGAAAGCTTTTACTACGTCCAGCTTTTTGGCATAATCAGTATCGGAAAGGGACACCTGCTCGGCGTAAGTCTCGACCTCGGCGGGCGTCAGCCCGCTCATAGGCCGCTCCCGTCCGAGCCAGCGGGCAAACTTGGATATCTCCTGGCGGCTTGCGCCCCGTTTCTCAGTCGACAAATCGGAGAGAAACAAATCGGTCGCTTCACCAAGCGAGATACTATGATTTTCGGTTACCACTAAATTGCCTCCTCGGGGTCAGAATGAGGGTAAGTCAAATTTGCTTCCCCTCACCTTAATTCTCTCCCGCAAGGGGAGAGGAGACTACTTTTGTAGCGATGCGAAAGGCACGTGTGCCTTTCCGATAATTCCTGTTAACGCACGGTGCCCTATTAATTTCAACACTATCATACCATGCCAATCAAAAGACAAATCATCCGAGCTGAGCAGAGCCTCATCTATACCGTTAGCCACTATTATGTCAATTATACCATCAATCTGCCGGTCACTCAACATTTCGTAGATTCTCCGCGCCAGGTGGCCGTTGGCAATCTCCCGCCCCAGCTTCTTTTTCCACTGTTTTTCATATTCTGCCAGGTTCTTCGCCGTCAGGTTATCGCTTTCCAGAGCCTCGTGTAAATTATCGGCGGCGATATCGGCACAAAGCAGACCATAATAGATACCCCCGCCGGTAGTCGGCTTGACCTGCCCGGCAGCGCTGCCCACCACAAGCACCCGGTCGCCATAAGTTCTGGCCAGAGGCTTCAAGGGGATTGGAGCAAAGACGGGACCAGACTCAGCCGAAACTATCTTACCCTGAGTTGTCAGGGATGAGATGAGGCTTTTTAAGCAAGAGCCTGTCCGCTGACGAGAGAGCAAGCCGACCAGAGCCTGACCCGGCAAGGTCGGCACCAGCCAGGCAAAACCAGCCGGGGCTACCTTCCGTCCCAGGTAGACCTCCACTTCCTCGACCCCTTTAGTTTCAACTACCGCCTGAACCCCCATGGCAAAGTCACCGACCCGACCAAAGCCAAGGCGCTCCACCAGCCTCACGCCAGCGCCAGTGGCGATAACCACAGCCCTCGCCTCAATAAATTGCGGGCGCCCGGTTTCAACGCTGACCCGGTCATCTCGAACATCGATATTTGTGACCGGACTGCCCATAACATAATCGACACCCCGGTCCTGAGCCTGCTTAGCCAGAGCTACATTGAAAGCAGACCGGTCGACGATATAAGCCTGCGGCTCGGGTCGCCTCAGACCAAGCAGTTTCCCCGAAGGTGAAAAGACCCGGGCGCTGTTCGCCTGCCTGATAATGACGCTTTCCTCGATGGCAAAATAGCTGACACACTCCCGGCTGATAATACCGGTGCAGCAAACCGGCTCGCCCAGGGCCGGTTTTTGCTCTACTACTATAGTGCGACGTCCCATCCCGGCCAGCCGGTAAGCTACCCGGCTGCCGACCGGCCCTCCGCCGATGACCACGATATCATACAAGTTCAGGTCGCCCTCTCTTTCCTGCCCCGGATAACTCTATTGAGATAATAGAGGATAACAGGCAAAACGGTGACCACGATGATAATGGGGACGGAATTAATCCCGGAAATCCTGATATGAGCCAGGCGGTTAGCAGCCAGCAGGCTGAGTGTTACCAGGACCAGGGACAGGGCAAAGGACAGGGTAATTCTCTCCAGAACACTTAACTGCTTAAAAAAGATAAAAGTCCAGGCAAAGCCCGGCAGGAAAAATACAAGCAGAAAACCGAGCATTCCCCTGATGACAGGTAGACGTTCGAGGAAGGGGAAAACGAATCCGAAGACTTCCCTAACCGGCAATAGCCAATCCACGTTCTTCCCCTCTCTCAATCGATATCCGGTCGGGACTACACAAACATAGGGCAATGCGCAAAATCAATTATTCCGGTATCTTGCGCTGGTAGTCGTACCGACTGGACTCCTATATCCTACTCAATCTACGGGGCGACTTCAAGCGTGACTTTTACCCTATGCAGGCCTTCACCCTGACATTTCCGACTATCCCCTCCCCCATGTTTAACCAAATGTTGCCAATTAGACAAGATATTTTGACATCAGGAAAAATTATTGGCAGAAACCTATTGACAGGAGTCACAAGCATATGCTAACATTACCCCAATATAAGTGGAACTACGTAGGTAAGATACTTATTCGGGGAGGAAGGAGATAATTAGCTCATGATAACAACAGTAACTACAGTCACAACCATCACAACGGTAGCCGCCATCGGACTCGGCGCTGCGGTTAGTATAACGGCAGTAATTGCATTAGTTGCTTTTCTAGCAACAAGAGAACTGGCCAGCGCCAGTAACAATGGCTTTCTGCTCCGTGTAGCCAGGCTCACCAGTATCGGCATCATACCGCTGATAATAACTTTCGCCGTCATCGTGGCGGTCAAATTGGCTGAATTACTCTAAAAAATAACCGGCTCCGCCGAAACGAAACGATATTAGTCCATATGCCAGGGTCACTTTAAAAGTGACCCTGTTCTTTTAACCGCTAACCAAAACGAGACGACCCGCAGACAAAAAAATTGTCCAGGCAGCGACCGGTATATCAGGGGTTTGATGCTTCCGAAAGCCAGTATTGCCAGCATCGGCATTTTCGCCCTGGCAATAGGTTTTGCGTTATCACGGCGGTCAAGTTGGCTGAATTGCTCTAAAAAATAACCGGAGCTACCAGAAACAAAACGATATTGGCAATGCCGTGTGCCAGGGTCACTCCAAAAAGTGACCCTGTTTTTTTAACCGCCCACCCGAAAAACATAGCCACTACAAAAACAAAAACAATGTCCAGTAACGACCGGTGTATCAAGTGGACGATAGCGAACAGAAAGCTAACATAGGCTATTCCCCACCAACCAAACAATTCGTCGGCACTGCGCTGAAGCACAC
>JACPPR010000068.1 GCA_016190895.1 Chloroflexota bacterium
AGCATCCATAATCGTCCCCCCCAGAGCAGCACGGAAATGCCCGTGAGCACAAAGGCAAAAGACGTCTGAGGGGATGGACGCCCGGGGTAGGTGGCGCCCGGCGCAACGTCTTTGAAGAGCAGTTGGTCGATACCAAGGTCCCCTCCCAGCGCGTACTCGGCGAGCGTCGCGATTCCCAAAGCGGCAACCGCCGCCGCCAGGAACCTCGCTATCCAGATAATCCCACGTTTGCGAGGAGCGAACCCCGAAAGGAAAAGTGAAGCTCCCGAGAGCAGCAGACCGAGAGCCGTATTCGGCATCATCTTCGGGAGGCCTGGTATCAGGTTCTGTAAACCGGGATTATCGAGCCCCCAGCCGCCGAAAAGCACCGTGCCCCCGATTAGCGCGGCTGCAACGCTGGCCACACGAGAGGATTTCTCAAAGAAAGGCACAAGACGCAAACTGAGAGAAGCTTCCTGAGTCGAATTCCCGGAAACCTCTTGTGTACTCTTGACGCCGGCTACTTCTGTCGCTGCCACCTACCTCCACCCCATTGACCAGTATTCGCTGTCTTCGGCAGAAATAGGCTGCCGCCACCACACGCCCTAGCTAAGTGATTGCAAAAAACTAGTTAACATTTCAAGATTAACAAAATATTGCTTATGATGTCAACGGGAAGACCACCTGCCGGGTGAGAATTAATATAAGGCGTTGCCTTGCACGCGCAGGGCAACGCCTTTTACACCGTTGTTTGTTCTCCCCTTGCTGACGTGTGGCGCATTTCTATCGAGATTGACTAAGCGAACCAAGAACCTCTCCCTTTCGTAAAGGGAGATTGAGAGGGATTTTGAGTCAATTATTTTTGCGCCGAGCGTCACTCGGCTTTTCTTACCGAGCAGAGCAAGGCTTTCATCTCCGGGTAGCCCATGACGCTCTCCCGGGTGACCGTATCTGTCAGCAGGTTCGCATTAGCCTCGCCCGACCAGCCATGGGGCACCAGCACCACGCCCTCATCGACTCTGTCCGTGATTCGCACTTTCATCTTCGCCTGGCCGCTGGGAGTCTCGATAATTATCTCATCGCCCGTCTTCAACCCGTAGTTTTTCGCCGTGCCGGCGGCAAGCTCGGCGAATGGCTCCGGGTCTTTCTTCTGAAGTGACTTAACATGGCGGAACTGGCTGTGCGTATAGTACAGCGAACGGGACCCGGTACAGAGTATCAAGGGATACTTCTCGGTCAATTCCGGCGTGGATACGGCGCTCCTGTGCGGCTCCGTGTAGGTGGGCAGAGGGTCGGCCCCCACCTTAGCCAGCGCCTCACTATATATTTCAATCTTCCCCGTTGGCGTGGTAAAAGTCTTCTCATCGATGCCGTATTTCTTCTGCTGATAGTAAGCCCCTTCCGGTTTTTCATTCAGCAGATGGTCGAAGGAGAGTCCGGTCGGCCCCAGCTCGAAGGTGACCATCTCTTCTTCGGACTTCCAGGGGAACTTTTCGCCCTCACCCAGCTTATTGGATAGCTCGGTGATAAGCTTCCACTCGGACCAGGCCTCGCCCAGAGGCTCGATGGCTTTCTTCCTCAGCATAAGGTAGGGCAGACAATGGCAAACATTGTAGTCAAAAGCGAGTCCCCATTTCTCAAGTTGCGAGCAGGCCGGCAGAACATAATCGGCCGCCTGGGCAGTTTCGCTCATAAAGAGGTCATGCACAACGAGTAGCTCAAGCTTCTTGAACGATTCCCTGAAGGCGTTGGAATCTGCCATAGATACCAGCGGGTTGCCGCCGAGCACCAGGAAGGCCTTTATCTTCGCCGGGATGTTCTCAGGGACCATGGTAACCACCCCGTACGGGCTTTTCCTGCCCCAAATCTCGAAGAAAATGGGATATTCGGCAGAGCCCAGAGGCGCAACGCCTTCCACTCCCATGCCCACGGCGCCCATCGCCAGTCGCGGACTGATTACCCAGCCGCCCGGGACATTGACATTACCGGTGATAGCCTGAAGGATGGCCATAGCGCGGCTGTTTTGCGTGCCATTAGCCGTTTGGTCGAGCGAACACGTGCCCTGGAAGATGCTCGCCCCTTTAGTGCCGGCGAAAAGGCGGGAGAGCTTCCGGATATCGTCCGCCTTGACTCCGGTTATTTTTTCGGCCCACTCCGGCGTGTACTGCTGAATGTGGGGTACCAGTTTATCGAAGCCAAAGGTGTACTTGTCGACGAACTCCTTGTCATAGAGCTTCTCGTTGATAATGACGTTAATCATCGCCAGCGCCAGAGCGCCATCGGTGCCCGGACGGACACGCAAGTACATATCCGCGCTGTCCGCGATGCTTATGCGTTTGGGGTCGATGACAACGAGTTTGGCGCCTTTTTTGCGGTTCTCCGCCATGTGGATTTTGAGGGGTAGGTCGGACGAATCCGGGTTGTGCCCCCACAGGATATAAAGCTTTGAATCATATTCTTCGGTCGGATATTTGCCGAAGGTCATCTGGCGGGTGCGGATGCGCATGCGGTAGCAAACGCTTTCTACTGAGAAGAAGTTGGGTGAACCGAACGCCGAGCGGAAACGCTGGGTCAACCCGTTCATTTCTATGTTTTCGACCCCGATGGAGCCGCTGAATACCCCCAGCACCTCCGGTCCATATTTCTTCTTGAGGTCGAGGAGTTTGGCCGATATCTCATTCAGCGCCTGCTCCCAGCTTATCTTCGCCCATTTGCCGTTTACCTTTTTCATGGGATACTTGATGCGCTCAGGGCTATAGATGTTTTCCAGCATTGCTTCGCCTTTGGGACAAAGCTCGCCGCGTGTCAACGGATGTTCCTTCAGTCCGACTACTTTGACTGCTTTACCATCCTCGACCGTCACTTTTACACCACAGCTATGGTAGCAAAGCGTGCAATCTGTCATTACCTCTTTTCGAGTCATCTTCTGTCTCCTATCTGGAATTATCATCTAGTTTAGTGAACGCTCGTTCACTATTACCGACTCTATGATAGTCTAAATCAAGCCGTCTGTCAATAGCCGTAATTGAGATACCACTGCTTCCTTCCAGCTTTGACACGGGCTAGCTTTTATAGTATTATTTCTGTTAACGCTTGTTAACTACTGAGATTTCATATTGGAGCCGGAATATGATGAGAGCACGTCAGCGCAGAGAATTGCAATCTTCCATCAGAAAGACCCGGGTTCTTGATAAGGCGGGCACGCTTTTCTGGCAGAAGGGTTATCATAGTACCAGTATGAGAGATATTGCCGAGGCGTGCAACTTCCAGCCTGCCAATATTTACCATTATTTCGAGAGTAAAGAAGACATACTCTATGATGTAATCAAAGATATAACCGAGCAGACGGTTTCTTCCATCCAGCACCTTGAAGATGATGAGGTTACCAGCCCGGAAGAACAACTGAGGTCGCTTATCAAGAGCCATTTTGGGCTCATAGTCAAGATGAAAAGGTCGAGTGTGCTTATTTCAGATACTGGTCTAAAAGACTTATCGCCGAAGCACCGGAAGGAGATTATCGGCCTGCGCGATAAATATGATGGCATAATGCGGCGTGTTATCCGCCGGGGTGTGGAAAGAGGCAACTTTGTAGTGAAAGATGAGAAGGTCGTCTGTTTTTTTATCTCATCGGTAATAATGAGGAGCAATATCTGGTTTTCCCCGAACGGCCGGCTCTCTGGTGATGAGGTGGGTGATATGATGTTCGATTTCGTGCTCAGGGGTATCAAATCAGGCGGCTAGAGCGCCAGATTGTTGTTATTTTGAAAAAGAAACGGCCTTACTAGCACTCTTGTCCAAATTAGGTTTTTGGAGTTAGTTTTTGGCAACGGAATTTGGACAGCAAAAAGAGACCCTCACCCCGGCCCTCTCCCGCTGCGGCGGGCGAGGGGGAGGTTTCTTAGGGTTTTGGCGAGCGACGCTCGCCAAAACCCCTGTACCGGAACGAAGTTCTCGTTGCGTTTTGGGACAAGTACCAGCTTTCCTTAATTAGGACAGCATCCTTATTGACTGGTAAACCTGATTTTTCAAAATGCAATATCTCGTCTAATACGAACAGATGAAATATTGGAAGCTATGGCTAAACCTTTCCTTTTGCGGACGTCTCTTCTGCCGGGTCCTCTTCAGGCTCGGGCTCCTTCACTTTAGGCTCGACTTTACGGAGGCTATCCATACTTTCCAGATGGTCGATGTAGAGCACGCCGTTGATATGGTCTATCTCGTGTTCCAGAGCTTGCGCCAGCAGGTCGTCGGCCTTAATTCTGACCTCTTTGCCACTCGGGTCGCGTCCTTTGACGGTTACTGATTCAGACCGTTTAACTTCCCCGATATACCCCGGCAGACTCAGACAGCCTTCATCGACGACACGCTCCCCTCTCCGGCGCACTATCTCCGGATTAATCAAGGCAATCTCTTCCTCATCGGGTACACCGATGACGATTACCCGTAGAGGAATGCCCACCTGAGGGGCAGCCAGCCCTACCCCCGGGGCGGCATGCATTGTTTCAATC